>CAUDHE010000066.1 GCA_958449275.1 uncultured Alistipes sp.
ACGGGACCAACAACGGCGCCACTACAGGTGCCGACGGCAGCTTCAAGATCTCGGCCCCCGCAAACGGTACGCTTACAGTGTCGTTCATCGGGTACGAGGAGCAGAAGGTAGCCATTGCCGGCAAAACGGTAATCGACATTACGTTGGCCGATGACTACACCGCGATCGAACAGGTGGTCGTCCAGACCTTCGGTGAGATGAAGAAAAAGGACCTTACGGGTTCTATCACGGCCGTGACCGCGAAGGATTTGCAGAAGATGACCGTATCGTCGGTAAGCCGCGCATTGGAGGGTGCAGCTCCCGGTGTGCAGTCGTACAGCTCTTCGGGTCAGCCGGGCGGCGATGCCACGATCGTGATCCGCGGTCTGGGTTCTATCAACGGTACCACTTCGGCGTTGATAGTAGTCGACGGCGTGCCTTACTCGTCGGCGCTGTCGACCATCAACCCGCTGGATATCGAGTCGGTGGTCGTATCGAAGGATGCTGCGGCCAATGCTCTCTACGGTTCGCGCGCCGCTAACGGCGTGGTATTCGTCACCACCAAGAAGGGTGCCCGCAACCAGAAGGCCAATATCACTTTCGAGGCCAAATGGGGATGGAATCAGCAGGGTATCAAGGAGCACGAGACCATGCAGAACCCGGGCGACTATTACGAATATGTTTACGGCGGTTTGTACAACTACTTCGCCGACGGCAATCCTGGTGTACCTCAAGCTACTTTGGCCAATGCAGCTTATCGGAACATGTTCTCATTGATGGGCAACTACATGTCGTACGGTTTGCCCGAAAACGAGACTCTTATCGATTTCGAGACGGGCCGTCTGAATCCCAATGCCCGTCTGCTGTATGCCGACAATTACGACGATTATCTGTTCACCAAGCCCTTCCGTCAGGAGTATACCGTAAGTGTAAGCGGCGGTAACGAGAATATCGACTACTATGTTTCGGGTAACTTCTTGGAGGATCCTTCGTACGTCATCATGTCGTCTTTCAAGCGTTATTCGGCCCGTGCCGCGGTGAATGCTCAGGTCAACAAGTGGATGAAGCTGGGTACCAACGTATCGTTCTCGCGCCGCGACATCGACAGTCCGAGCTATGACGGAGCCAACACGGGTAACGTTTTCCTGTGGACGATGTGGCAGAACCCCACCGTGCCTTATTATGCGCGCGATCCGGAGGGTAACATCCGTCTGGACGAAAACGGCAACAAGATGTACGAGGACGGTATGGGCAGCACACTGTCGCCTTTCGGTCCCACGCAGGATGTGTTCAACAGCATGAACGAGGCGCATCCCTACCAGTCGATGAGCCGCGATATCGCCAATTCGGTGCGCGACAACATCTACGCAAATGCCTATGTCGACATCAGGTTCCTGAAGGACTTCAAGTTTACGGCCAACTTTACGCTCGACAACGTTTACCGTCACGACACCAATTACCAGAACAACGAGTACGGTTACGGTAAGCAGATCAACGGTTGGATACAGAAGTACAGCAACCACGCTTTCCAGTACAATACTCAGCAGTTGCTCAACTATAACAAGAACGTGAACGACATTCACGCCATCGACGTGATGATCGGTCACGAGTTCAGCAAGACCGACAACAACGCTATCGAGGCCTACAAGCAGAACGTATTCTACCCGGGCATTCCCGAGTTGGGCAACGCCATCACTCCCGACGACAACGGTTCGACATCGGGGCGCGAGATTACCGCTCTCGAGGGCTATTTCATACGAGCCAACTATACTTACGACGAGCGCTATACTTTTTCGGCATCGTACCGCTACGACGGATCGTCGCGCTTCAAGTACGATAAATGGGGCCATTTCTGGTCATTGGGAGCGGCATGGCGCATCGCTAACGAGAAGTTCATGGCAAATGCCCATTGGGTCGACGATCTGCGCCTGCGAGCTACTTACGGCGCCTCGGGTAACTCGATGAGCGCGATATATCCCTACACCAATCTGTGGGAGATCAAGGATTCGAACGGCGAGCCTTCGCTGTCGCTGTCGGACATCGGTAATCCCAATCTGACCTGGGAGCGCAACGCTCAGTTCGATCTCGGTCTCGATTTCCGCTTGTGGGATCGCGTTTACGGTGCCTTGGATTTCTACAACCGCCGTACCCGCGATTTGATATGGAATCGTCCGACCCCTTCGTCGACGGGACTTTCGTCGCGTCTGGAGAACATCGGCGTCCTTCAGAATCAGGGTTTCGAATTCGATGTGACCGTCGATCTGGTCAAGACCCGAAACGTGTACTGGAATTTCGGCGTGAACGGCGCCATAGCCCGTCAGAAGTTGATCGACTATCCCTCGGAGTTGGGTAACCCCGCCATGGGCGGCGACTATGTGGCAGGCAACTATCTGCGCGGTAAGGGCAAGTCGTATTACAACCTCTACCTGTTCAAGTACGCCGGCGTGGATCCCGAGACGGGCGGCGAGCTGTTTTGGAAAAACGTGACCGACGATCAGGGCAACGTGGTAGGTCAAGAGACCACGTCGGTATTCGCCGAGGCCGACCAGTTCGAGGCGGGCGACGCTCTGCCCGACATGACGGGCGGTTTCCGCACCTCGTTCCGTTGGAAAGGGCTCGACGTGAATCTTCAGGCGGCGTTCCAGTTCGGCGGCCGTCAGTGGGACGGCAACTCTGCCAACCTCTACGATGCGGGCCGCGTGGGCTTCACCGTATCGGACGATCTGGTCGGCAACACCTGGAGCGAGGAGAATACGAACGCCGAGTTCCCCCGACTGATGTTCAACGGCACGTGGAATTTCCCCGCATCGAACGTCGATGCCCTCTATCGCAAGGCCACTTACTTCAGCCTGAAGAACCTTAACGTGGGTTACACTCTGCCTCAGAAATGGATGAGCCGCATAGGCGTGCAGTCGCTGCGCATATTCTTCAGCGCCGACAATCTCTGCTTCGTATCGGCGCACGACGGTTTCGATCCCCGTCGCGGATACGCATCGCAGAACGGATTCGGATTCCCGCAGGCAAAGACTTTCACTTTCGGCGTAACGCTTAATCTGTAATACAAAAAGGAGGATAATTTATGAGAAAAAATATATTGTATATTGCAATAGCCGCCGTGCTGCTTTTCGGTTCTTGCGCGAGCGAGCTCGACACTGATCCCGCAGGAAACAAGGTGTCGGACGAACAGTTGCAGGAGTTGGTGAAGAAGGATCCCGACCTGGTGCTGTCGCCCATGTTGCTGGGTATGGTCGATTATCTGCATACGGGCAGCCGTAGGGCCGGCACCGACGACCGCGGTTTCATGGTATGGAATTTCGGTATGGATCTTCAGGGCAACGACATGGTGCTTACCGCTCTCTCGAACTGGTTCGCCGACGAGTACATGTTCGAGAATCTGCGTCAGCAGACCGCGTCGCTCACCGCCGACCGTTGGTATTGCTATTACAAGATGGTGTATATGGCCAATCAGATCCTCGACCTCATCCCCGAGGATGCCGAGGGTACGGCTTTGGTTTACAAGGCTCAGGCCATGACGCACCGCGCGCTGGCATACTACTACCTGATGAACCTCTATCAGGACGACTACATGCACGGCGGACGCGACAAGGCGGGCGTACCTTATTATACGAGTGCCAAAGAGGGTGCCAAAGGCCGCACGCCTTCGGCCGAGGTATTCGCCGACATTACCGCCGACTTGCAGGAGGCCGTTGCGATATTCGATGCCGAAGGTTACGATCCCCACGAGTCGGTGACCGATATCGACGGCGACGTGGCCAATATGGTGCTGGCTCGCGCGGCTTTGGTTTCGGGTAACTACACCGTGGCCAAGAATGCTGCCGCGGCTGTCGTGGCAAGCGGGTATACGCTCATGAACGAGGAGGAGTACACCGCTTCGGGATTCCAGAGCGCAACGCTGCCCGAGACCATCTATGCTTATACTTGGGCTATGGCTACTTCGCTCGAGAACCGTTCGTTCGCTTCGTGGATATCGCGCACCGCTATCGACAATGCCAGCAACAAGGGGATTTACGTGGCCATCGACAACCGTCTTTACGATCGGATCCCCGCGACCGACTATCGCAAGAAGAATTTCATGGCTGCGGCCGATGACAAATATCCCGCTTATGTGAACACCAAGTTCGACACTCCGACCTATCGCACCGACGAGATCTACATGCGTCTGTCGGAAGCCTATCTTCTCAAGGCCGAGGCCGAAGCCCGCGGCGGTGACGATGCGGCAGCGCAGCAGACTCTGTTCGAGCTGGTTTCGAAGCGCGACGGCGCATACGCCAAATCGACCCTGACGGGCGATGCCCTGCTCGACGAGATATTCCTCCAGAGCCGTATCGAACTGTGGGGCGAGGGTCACGAGTTCTTCACCAACAAGCGTTTTAATGTCGGTGTCGATCGTTCGTCGTCGGCCAACCACCAGCACAAGGCGGTGAAGCCTGCGGGCAAGGAGTTCACATACCAGATTCCGCTTTCGATCGAGATCAATTCGAATCCTTATATTTCGAACAGCGATCAAAATCCTCTGTAATCGCCGATCGGATGATATTTTTAACGGGGCGCCCGAATTTCGGACGCCCCGTTTCGTGTGTGCGGTTGCATGCCGCCGTACCGTTATCTTATCATGTTCTTTATCCGATCGGGGAGCAGCGGCATGGCGCCGTTCTGCGTGCAGACGTAAGCCGAAGTCTCCACCGCCACGGCATGCGCCCGAGCGATGGAGCAGCCGGCGAGCAGCGCGGCGCAGAATCCCGCGGTGAACGAGTCTCCCGCTCCGACCGTGTCGGCCACCTCCACCTTGGGAGTGGTGAGGATCGAGACTTCGTCGCCGAAATATACTCGGCTGCCCGAGGCTCCGCACGTGAGTATTACGGCGCGGAGCGAATAATCTTCTTTCAGTCGGCGGCATACGTTTTCCATGTCGGAGTCGAGGCCGAACAGATCGGCGACGACCTGCGTCTCCTCGTCGTTGATCTTCAGTATGTCGCACTCGGCGAGCGACGATTCGGCGATCTCTTTGTCATAGTAGTGACAGCGCAGATTGATGTCGAATATCTTCAGTGCGTCGGCGGGCATGGTGCCGATGAACCGTTTTATGCTTTCGCGCGATACGGGGCTGCGTTGCGCAAGCGATCCGAAGCAGATGCACGCGGTGTCGCGGGCTATCGCCTCTGTTCGTTCGGAGAACGGGATGTAATCCCACGCCACGTCCTCGTTTATGACGTATCGGGGGATTCCTGCGGCATCCAAAGCGACGTCGACGGTCCCTGTGGGGCGGTCGACCTCGGGGAGCAGGAAGTTCATTCCCCGGCTTTCGAGCGTGTCGCACAGCTCGCGGCCGTAGTCGTCGCGACCTACGGCGCTCACGGCTATGGCGTCGTATCCGAATTGCGACATGTGGTATGCGAAGTTGGCGGGTGCGCCGCCGAGTTTTTTTCCGTCGGGCAGCACGTCCCACAACGCTTCGCCCATTCCGACGATGTACGATCTTTTCATTACAGGTTGGGTTTAAGGTAGGGTCGGTTCGTTCCGACCGCTTTCGCAAAGATAATGTTTTTTGCGGTCGGACGAACGAAAATTATCCCGCAATCGGACTTTCCTGCATCCGATTGCGGGAGGTGGGGCGGCTCGCAGAGTCGCGCGGGCCGCAGCATCGCCCCGCGGAGGCCCGTTGCTTACTGACGTTCGCAGGCGGTCTCCGTAGGCTGCCGCCCGAATTATATTACGCTTCGGTCGTCACGGGCGATGTCTTCTTTTTAGTCTCTTTGCTTTTGCCGTTCTCGGTTTTCGCTTCGGTTTTCGTCGGGCGTTTTTTCACCGTCGGCGTGTTCTGCGACCGCTCTTTTCGTGTCGTTTTGAGTGCCGTCAGACGTCGTCCGTCGCCTATCTGTTCGACTGCTATGCGCTTGTCGGCCGTCAGTTGATTGATGATAAGGTCGGTCTGATCGCGGTCGAGTCCGAATGCCGTCTCGATCTCCACGGGATATACGGTCGAATAGCGTTTTATGAAATCGGCTACGTTGGCTTGCGACGGGCCGACTTTGCGGGGCTTGATCTTTCCGTCCGACAAGCGTCGTATGATGGTGTGAAACGTGCCGAGATTCTGATATCCGCCGAGTATGATGCTTGTCTGCTCGCTCTTTATGAGGTACGACGGAAATCCCGTGATGCCGTTGCGGCGGCATTTGGTGCGATCCTGCATGAAGTCGGCCTGCGCGTTGCCGTGGGTGTATTCGTCTACGAACTCGGCGACGTCGAGTCCCGTCTCGGCTGCCAGTTCTATCAGTACGTCGATCCGCGCCGTGGGACGCGCCTCGGCGAACGCGGCTTCGCGTATGCGGCGCAGGAATCGTTTCGCGGCGACGGGATCCTGCCTTTTGGCGGCTTCGTAAGCTATGTTCTGCGGGAAGCTCGACGGTTGCTCGCGACTGAACAGATTTACGCATTCGGCGCTTACGGGCATGCCGTGGCGGGACGACGCGGCGATTCTGTTGCGGTGCAGACGTTCGTTGGCGCGTTCTACGACATCGTCCGCCGATGCCAGATCGTCGAACAGAGTGGTTATGTCCTCCACGAGTCCGCCCATGACGAATTCCGTGTCGATTTTGTCGCCGTACAGATAATCTATGGCCCGCATTACGGGTTCGTTGCCCCAGCACCATATACATAAGGGGTCGGTGAATTGATAAACGGTGATTTTATTCATGTCGTTAAGTTCTTTGTACTGTGTCGGGGAGCAAAAAACAAGCCAACGGAGGGTGCGCGGGCAGGCGGTTCCGATGTCGCCGCGGCGAAATCGCCTGCCGCTTTTCGTCGTTTAAGTAAAAAGTTGTAATTTTAACCCCGAGAAAAACATCGTGATTATGATTTATAACGAACGCGACATACGCAATCGCACGGTGCGGGCTTTGGCCGAAGCCGTGATGACGGCCGCCCGCACGGCCCCCAAAGCCAAGGGCCGCGATCTGGTCGAGGCGGCTTTGATTACCGAGGATGATTTACGGCGTTTGGCCGAGACTATGAGGGAGTTGAGCGCCGAATCGGGAATGAAGTTCCTGCTGCGCGACGCCGACAATGTGCTTCAGGCCGAAGCGGTATTGGCCATAGGCATCCGCGAGGCGGGATCGGTATGCGGTTTGAACTGTTCCTATTGCGGTTATCCGACGTGCGAGGCCAAGCCGGCGAATGTTCCGTGCGCCATGAACGGCGTCGATGTGGGCATAGCCGTAGGGTCGGCGTGCGCTCAGGCGGCCGATCTGCGTCTCGATTCGAGAGTGATGTTCTCGGCGGGATGGGCGGCGAAACGAATGAACGTTCTCGACGGAGCCGATCTGGTGTTCGGCATTCCGCTCGGCGCGGCTTCGAAAAATCCGTTCTTCGACCGCAAGTCGCCCGACAAGAAGGCGGAGTCGGCAAAGTGATGTTTTAATGCCGATGCCGCCGAAGATAAGAATAAGAAAATTAATATCAGAACTTGAATATTTATGGATAGTAAAAAATCGGTGGTCTCGTCTTTCGATGTGGATCATCTTACGTTGAAAGCGGGGCTCTACCTGCGGTCGGTTTACACGATCGACGACAAATTGGCGGTGCATTCGTGGGACATGCGTTTCCGTGCCCCGATGGATCATGCGCCGCTCGGTTCGGGCGAGGTGCACACCATCGAGCATCTGATGGCCTACCATCTTCGTCTCGATCCCGTTGTCGGCGGCAGCGTAGTGTCGTTCTGCCCGATGGGATGCAAGACCGGATTCTATCTCTCGACCATGAACGACGTGACGACCGAGCAGATCCGCGAGGCGTTGGCGCGCGTTTACAAGAAGGTATTCCCGTTGCGTTCTAAGGACGACATCGTGGGACTCAACGAGGTGCAGTGCGGCAACCCGGGACTTTACGCCGTCGCATCGACCAACGACGCTATGGCTCAATATATGCGTAGTCTCTACACGCATGCCGAGGCCGAAGAGGCGGGCATAGGTTCAATCTATAATTGCGCTTGGTGATGAATTATCTGGTTTTGGCTCCCACGAGTCGCGAGTATCGTAATATGAACGCCTCTTTGCAGGGGCGCGATCTGCGCCACTCCTATACCGTGGTGCGCTGCGGAGTCGGCAAGGCGCTGGCGGCCGCCAATACGGCGCTGGCGATAGCGCGTGCGGGCGGCGAGTTCGACCGCGTGGCCGTGGTGGGGTATGCCGCGTCGACCCTCGGCCGAACCCGAGGCGAGGTCGTCGCTCCGCGTGCGGCGCGCTATCACGACTGCCGTATCCCGCAGGATTTCGTCCCCGAGCTTACCGAGCCTTATCCTCTTATGGGGCATGACGACGCGGTGGTGTGGACGGGCGATTCGTTCGTCGACGCCGCCATGATAGCCGAGGTGAAAGAGCGCTTCGGCATGACATCGGGGCTTTTCGACATGGAGTCGACGGCGGTGTGTCAGGCGGCGGAGCTGTTCGGCGATCTGCCGGTGGTAGTGGTGAAGATGGTGTCGGACGTGCCCGAGCAGGGCGATACGGAGCATTCTTACGACGAATTTGTCGATTCGCATTCCGATTTCGGCGCGATAATCGATTATCTGGAGAATCTGAAATAAAACGGAAGCGGTTTGTATCGCGAAGTGGCATACGGTCTTTTGATACCTTTCGCAGGTACGTCGCTCGGCGCGGCAATGGTCTTTCTGTTGCGCCGCGAGATCGCGCCGTGGTTGCAGAAACTGTTGCTCGGGTTCGCTTCGGGTGTTATGATCGCGGCTTCGGTGTGGTCGTTGCTTCTGCCGTCGATCGATATGACCGTCGAGAGCGGCGGCATAGGCTGGGTGCCCGCTGCCGTGGGGTTTCTGGCGGGAGTTTTCTCGTTGCTGCTGTTCGACAGCGTAGTGCCGCATCTGCATATGGACTCTTCGGTGCCCGAGGGCGTCAAGACCGGTTTCGGACGTTCCACCATGCTGGTGTTGGCCGTCACGTTGCACAATATTCCCGAGGGGATGGCCGTAGGTGTGGTGCTGGCGGGTGCGTTGGCCGAGAATGCGGGAATCTCTATGGCGGGGGCCATGACTTTGTCGCTCGGCATAGCCATACAGAATTTCCCCGAGGGAGCCATAGTGTCGATGCCTTTGCGGGATAGTGTTCACAGTCGTTGCAAGGCGTTCGGTTTCGGTGTCGCTTCGGGGGCTGTGGAGCCGCTGGCGGGTATACTCACCATAATGCTTATCGATCTGCTGGCACCCGTATTGCCCTACTTGCTGGCTTTCGCTGCGGGAGCGATGATATATGTGGTCGTTGAGGAGCTCATACCCGAATTGCAGAACGGTCGTCACTCCAATATCGGGACGATAGGCGTCGCGTTCGGCTTCGCTTTGATGATGGTCCTCGATGTGGCGTTAGGGTAGTGTTTGCTGTTTGCCGTGTGGTGGCGGCGGCGAACTGCCGCCATCGCAACACGATGGCGAAATTCTTATTTTATCTGTGCGCCCTCTTCCGCGAGGAGCGCTTTTTTTATCTCTGCGCCGCCGTGGTAATTGCCCGTTCCTCCCGCGGCGGGCACTATTCTGTGACATGGTACGATGCAGCATATCGGATTGCTCCCCACGGCTGTGCCTACGGCGCGGACGGCTTGCGGATGCCCTGCGAGTAGGGCGAGTCGGGTATACGTTACTGTCTCTCCCCGAGGTATTTCGAGCATGGCGCGCCATACGTCGTGACGGAATGGCGTGCCGGCCAACAGTATCGCGGTCGGCGGTTCGTCGAATGTGCTTCGGCGGTCGTCGACGGTCTGCAGGCTCGCCGCGGGAAAGAGGGTAGTCAGTTCCCGCATTACCTGTTCGCGTCCTCTGTATGTGGTGAATGCCGCGAAACACAGTTCGCCGCCGTCGTTCCATGCGGTGAGCATCTCCCCGAACCGTGTGGGCAGAAATCGGTAATCGATGCGGAGAATGCTGTTTCTGTCGGTCGTGAATCGTACTTTCATTGTGGTTTTGGGGTTGGTTCCTGTGCGAAGATAACGTATTTCGGTCTGAATGCCGACTTTTCGCGCGGGATTTTTCTAATTTTGCATTGTTTTGCGTTCGGGACAATCGGAATGCGGCTCATCGAGCCGCGCGGCTGCGCCTCCGCCCGCGGAGGCCCGCTGTCGCGTCCCTCCGCAGTCTGCTGCCCGAACATATGTTTATATTGTAATCTATGGAAATCTTGGATATAGTCGACGAAACGGGCGAGCCGACGGGACGTACGGTCGAGCGCGCCGCAGCTCATTCCGAGGGAGTGTTGCATCGCACGTCGCACGTGTGGGTGGCGCGCCGCCGCGCGGGACGCGTCGAACTGTTGTTGCAACTCCGCAGTAGCCGCAAGGAGTCGTTCCCGTCGTGTTACGACGTGTCGAGTGCAGGGCATATCCCTGCGGGCGACGGATTCGTCGAATCGGCTTTGCGCGAGTTGCGGGAGGAGTTGGGCATAGTCGCTTCGCCCGAGGAACTGATGCTGTGCGGAGTGCGGCGCATCCGCCGCAGCGTAGTGTTTGCCGGCGGTCCTTTCATCGACAATCAGGTCAGCATGGTATATCTGCTGTGGCGCGATGTAGCGACGTCGGAACTGCGGCCTCAACGTTCGGAGCTCGACGGGGTATGCTGGATGGGCATGGATGAATGTCGCGAGATGGTTGCGGGCGGCGTGCCTTCCAATTGCATCGATGCCGAGGAGCTGGATATGCTGAATGCCGTCATTGCATCAGCCAACGCGTAATGCTTTCGCCGTATGTTTTCGATATGGGTATGTCGGGCACTCCCGCTATGCCGAGTTCGATCACTATCCCCGACGGATCGCGACGCATGACCTTCACATGGTCGAGGTTGACCGAGTAGGAGCGGTGGCACCGTCGTATGTTCGAATCGGCGAGGTCGCCGACTATGTTTTTCATGGTATTGCGTATCATCGCCTTCTTTACTTTGTCGTGGTTGAGATACCACACGCACACGTAGTTGTCGGCCGACTCGATCATGACGAGGTTGTTCTCGGATATCGACAGTTGCAGTTCGCCCTTGTCGTTGCATATCTGCACACGGCCTTTGGCCGACGGGACGGCGTCGTTTTCGAGTCGTTCGGTAATCTGCCGCAGTTGCCTATCCTTTTCGCGCCACGAGATATAGATAATGTATATTGCATACGGTATCGACAGAACCAGTACGGTGTTGATTACCGTGTTTTTCCACAGCAGCATGTAATCTTCGGGCTCGCCGTTCGAGAGTACGGCGTAGAGGGTATAGACGGATGTCATAACCAGTGTCTCGACCGCGATCCACAATACGTAGACCCAATACAGCACGGGATGGCGGCGGCTGTAGGCCGTCATTATCATGCGGCTGAATACCAGTACCAGAATGCCTGCGGTCACCATCGCCACCGATATGAGAAAATAGGCCGCATTGCTGCCTCGGAAACGGATGTAGGGGATCCATTCGAACGAGTTGAACGGTTTGTAGGCGTTGATGAATATCAACGAGAATACGGCCACGAAGATTATGAATGTCGTCTGGCTCGATTTCTTGTAGAGGAATGCGGGAAGCGGCTGCCCCAGTAATCTGAACATGGCGTGGTAATTTATGTTTTGCCCTTCGGTGTCGCACGGGCACGGAAAGACTACTCCTCGGCGGGTTCGTCGTCGGGGTTTTCTTGTGCGAGCGTCGTCCGCGCCTGCTCGATCAGAGCGGTCAGATATTCCGCTTCGCGGCACGACACGTAGGTCCGCGAGTCGTATATGTCGACTATTTCCACGAAATTGCGCCACTCCGAAGCGTATATGGTGACCGTCTCGAACTCCTTGAAATCGAAGAATTTCCCGTAATATCCGAAGAATCCTGCGGCTCCGAATACGGGGAACATGCGGCTCATTTCGCGTTTGTCGGCAGGGCGTACCGAGGCTATTTCGCGAATGTCGATCTCGGTTATGTCCGACAGACATTGTATCTCCAGTTTGTCGTCCAGCAGTACTATGCGCCGCGGTACCGAGAGCGCCATGAGCGCTATGACGGCCAGCATGAACGACGAAAACCATGCCGAGAAGTAGCCGCCGCTGTAAAGCACGAACAACAGCACGGCCCCGATTACCAATATCGTGAGCGTGAGCACGCTGTACACCATCGTGCGGCGGTCGATGCGGTATTTGAAACTATGAATCATTCTCTGCGGCCGATGTTATCGCTTCGGCGAACGCGAGGTCTGCCGGCGTGGTTATCTTTATGTTTTCGCGTTCGCCCTCGCACAGTGTTATTTCGTATCCCGCAGCTTCGACTACCGATGCGTCGTCGGTAAACTCGGGCGAAAATGGCTGTTCGTATGCCTTGCGCAGCACCTCGGCGCGGAACACCTGCGGCGTCTGTATAAGTCGCAGCGTCTGTCTGTCTATTATGCGGGAGCCGTTTCCGTCCACCGTGCGACACGAATCCGCGGGAGCCACGGCGGGAATTACGGCGTGGCATCGCTCCATTTCGAGCATAAGCCTTACTACCAGACGTTTCGATAGTAACGGCCGCACGGCGTCGTGCACGGCTATGTATCGCACGTCGCCGTCGATGGCTGCGAGTCCGTTGCGCACGGAGTGAAACCGTTCGCTGCCGCCGATCGTCGTTTTGTGCGGCGCCACGTCGAAACGGGCCGCGAGATTGCGCCACAGTTCTATGTGCGCTTCGGGCAGAACGACCGCTATCTGCGCCGCGGGCAGTGCCTCGTGCATCAGGTTTATCGTGCGTGCCAACACGGGCATGTTGCCCAGCATCATGAATTGCTTGGGTAGCTCGCCGCCCATTCTGCGGCCCGAGCCGCCCGCCACTATTATTACTCCTGTCTCTGCCATATCAGTTTCTTTCCGAATCCGAGCGTATTGTCGGTGAGTTTCATCGTATCGGCCTCCATGCGCCACAAGTTCAGTTCGGCCAAAGCCGCGTATGGAAATCTTTTGAGATAAAGCGCCTTGTCGCCGTCCGTCGCGGGCGATGTGCGTCCCGTGATCTGCAATCCCTGTACCTTTCCCACCACCCGTGTCTCCAAGACTACCGAAGCGGCGGTTCGGGCGTTGCGTTCCAGCATATGCGCATGATGAGTGTCGGCGCCCGACGTGAATACGAATGCCTTGTCGGCCTTGTCGTATGCGTAGAACAGATTGCAACAGTAGGGGGTGCCCTCTTCGGTCGCCGTGGCGAGTGTGAGCACGTGGTGCTTGCCTATGAATTTTTCTATTCTGCCGTCGATCTCCATGATTCGATGCGTGTTATCGTTTCTTGTCGGCGACCTGAGCCGCTGCCTTTCCGAGCGAGTCGGTTGCGGGTGCCGCCATGCTGTCGAGCTGCGTTACTATCATGTCGGGCGTCGCCGTGCCGTTCAATTCGGCGACTATACGGTCGCGGACGGCTTCGAATTCCGCCATCCTCTCCTTGGCGATGGGTTCGGCGGGATCCTGCGGCAC
>CAUDHE010000067.1 GCA_958449275.1 uncultured Alistipes sp.
GTCGGCAATGGCCGACATGATGAGAATGACCCGAGAGCTCGAAGTGGCGCAAAGCGGAAACTGACGCGGCGGTATAAATCTCGGAAAGAGTACTGTCGATGTAATTTTTTTCGTTATCTTGCGACTCAATAAAAGAAAGCAGACCGTTATGATCGTTTTGTTACTCGTATGTTCGCTATCGGCTTGGGTGCTGAGGATCGTGAAACGTTAATCGTCGCACTGCCGTATGAAGAGAAGCGAAAGTGAGTTCGCAGCTCTCGTGGAACAGTATAAGGCCGTGATATATAAGGTGTGTTCGGTGTATGCCGACGATCGCGAGGAGATGGCCGACTACTATCAGGAGGTGCTGGCGAACCTGTGGCGCAGTTACGCAAGTTTTCGCGGCGAGAGTTCGCTCTCGACGTGGATCTATCGCGTGGCTCTCTATACGTGCGTGTCGTTCGTGAGGCGCAAGACGTCGCGTCCGCGCAGCGTATCGCTCGATGTGGGTGCCGAGCTGTATGCCGAGGAGGATCGCGGCCCGCAGCTGAAGGAGCTTTACAGACTCATAGGACGCCTCAACCGTTTCGACAAGGCGTTGATATTGCTGAGGCTCGAGGAGCGGTCGTATGCCGAGATAGCGGACATTATGGGTATTACCAAATCTAACGTGGCTGTAAAACTGATGCGCATAAAGGAGCGTTTGCAACGCATGAGCGAGGAGTGAGAGATTAGCAAGAGGAAGGAGTTTATGGGAGAATTGAATATGGACGATATACGCCGCGAGTGGTCGGAGCTGTCGCGCAGAGTGGAGCGCGAACGGATCGTCACGCCCGAGATGCTGCGTACGGCAGTGAGAAGCGACGCGGGTAAGTTGCGCCGCTACGGATGGGTGAATGTGGCGGCGGGACTGCTGTTCGGGCTTTTCCTGCTGCGGGTGGCGTGGGATTCCGAGAACATGGATAACGTGATTATTCCGCTGACGCTCTTTTTTATGGCGGGAATGGCATCGTCGATATACCAGGTGAGGGTCTACATGCGCGCCGACGACATTCGTGCGAGTCTGGTGGAGCGTGAACGAATGCTGCTCGACTATTCGCGTTTCTCGCGCTCGGCGATGCGTTGGGGATTCGTATACATAGCCGCCGTGTTCGGACTGAAGATCGTTTTCGATTTCGTTCGCGGGGCCGACGAGTGGTGGAGTTTTCTGCTTTTGGCGTTGTCGCTGGTGGCGCTGTTTCTGTGCGGATACGCTTTGGCCGTGCGGCTCGAACGATGGGAGCAGCGGCACATAGAGTCGTTGAAACGCTCCATGCGCGAGCTGGACGATTTCATGCGCGACTGCGAATAGGCGATGGTCGGAGATTAACGGATGGATAAATTATGGCTGACGATTATTTGGGACGAAAGATGGAGGACCATCTTGCGCGGACGACGGTAAAACGTCGCCCCGCAGTTGCGCTGAACGATTTGCTGGCCCGCAACCAACCGTGTCGCGATTACGACGCTTCATTCGCGGTGCGCGCCGATCAGTTGCGCCGCATGGTCGGAGTGAAAGAGACCGTTCCCGAGGCGCGGGCATTCGAGTTTCGATGCGTGCTGTCGGACGAGGCCCCTGCGGTGATGAAGTGCGCGGGCGATGAATTCGCGGCTGCGCCCAATGCTTTCGTCGTGGTGTGCTCGGTGACGGCGGAGAGTCGTTCGACCGCCATCGATCTCGGCATCGCGGTGCAGAGCATGTCGCTCAAGGCCGTCGAGTCGGGCTTGAACTGCTTGCGTATCGATAATTTCGACCGCGAAGCCCTCGCGGCCGAATTGGACCTGGAGTTCGAACCTCTGCTGATCTTGGCCGTGGGCCGCAGCGCAAAGAGGGCGGCTAACGCATCGACTCTATGATCCGCATAAGCTCATCGGGGGTGTCGGCTATGTAGTCGGCGCCGCTCTCTTCCAACTCGGCGCGGTCGCGAAAACCCCAGCTCACACCTATGGATCCTATCCCCGCATTGCGGGCCGTCTGCATGTCGACGGCCGAGTCGCCCACCATCACGCATCTGTCGCGAGAGACTCCCGCGGCGGCGATTATGGGATCGATCATCGCCGTCGCGGGCTTCAGAGGTACACCGTCGCGATTGCCGCGAACGGCTGCGAAATCTATATCGGGGAAATAGCGGCGTATCAACTTTTCGGTGCCTGCCTGAAATTTGTTCGACGCCACGGCGAGTTTCACTCCGTCGCGGCTCAGAGTCCTCACCACCCGTTCGATGCCTTCGTAGGGCCGAGTCCGAATGTCGATATGATCGATGTAGTGCTCCAGAAAATCCCTGCGCGCCGCCTTCACGTACTCGGGCGTGCGCAGCTCCTCGGGCAATGCCCGCTCCACCAACCGCATGATGCCGTTGCCGACGAATCGACAATAGTCGTCGTAATCGTGCTGAGGCAGATCGCGAAGGGCGAGCATATGGTTGCAACTGACGGCCAAATCGCCTATGGTATTGAGCAGAGTGCCGTCGAGATCGAATATTACCAGTTGCGGTTTCATTGCTTTTTGTTATATATTTTGTATCCTATGGCGGCGGCCGCGACCGACATCAAAGGACTTACTATGTTGAATATGCAATAGGGCATGTAGGTCGCGGTAGCTACTCCCAGCACTGTCGACTGCGTCATTCCGCAAGAGTTCCACGGGATGAGAACCGAGGTGACCGTGGCCGAATCTTCGACGCTGCGGCCCAGCAGCCGCCTCTCCAGTCCGCGGTCGTCGTAGAGTTTGCGGAACAGATTTCCCGTCAATATGATCGATATGTATTGGTCGCCCGTCACCAGATTGAAGAATATGCCCGAACCCACCGTGGCCCCCACCACGCTCGCCGTACGGCGGGCCACACGCAGAAAGATCTTCGATATGGCCGACAGCATTCCGCTGCCGTACATCACGCCGCCGAAACACATGGCGCAAATTATGAGCCACACGGTATTCATCATGCCGCCCATGCCTCCCGTGGCTACCAGATCGTCTATCAGCGGATTGCCCGTATCGACGGCGGTGTCGGCCGTCGACGCCGACACAACGGCCTCGAATGCCGCGAGTGCCGTGGGTTCGTCTGAACCTGCGATTCGGCATATGGCCTCGGGCTGGAATATCACCATTGCCGCCGCGGCCATCACCACCGATGCGAACAGCGTGATTATGGCGGGCAGTTTGCGCGATATCAGTATTCCCGTGGCCGCGGGTACGGCCAGCAGCCAAGGTGTTATGCGGAAGTTCTCGCGCAAGGCGGCCTCGATCTGCAATGTCTCGGCCTCGTCGGCGGGCGTCGCGGCCATGCCTGCTGCACAGAACACTCCCAAAGCTATGAGCATCGACGGCACGGTCGTGAACAGCATGTAGCGTATGTGCGAGAACAGAGGCACTTCAGCCGTCGTGGAGGCGAGCACCGTGGTGTCGCTCATGATCGATATCTTGTCGCCGAAATAGGCTCCCGATATTACCGCTCCCGCTATCCAGCCGTCTTCGAAACCCAAGGCGCGGCCTATACCCGTCAGTGCCACGCCCACGGTGGCTATGGTGGTCCACGACGAGCCCGTGAGCAGCGATACCACGGCACATATGACGCACGAGGCGGGCAGGAAAATCGAAGGCCGCAGAATACGCAGACCGTAACAGATCAGCGTGGGGATTACGCCGCCTGCCATCCATGTGCCCGCTATGGCTCCTATCAGCAGCAGTATTATTATGGCGGGTGTGGCGCTGTGCATGTTCTCCGTCACGGCGTCCTCGAGCCGCTGCCACGGACATCGATAGCGCCACATGGCTATGGCCGCGCACACGGCGCTCGCTGCGAGCAGCGAAAACTGGCTGCCTCCCGCAATGGCGTCGCCGCCGAAGACGCTTATTACCGATGCCAGAAATATCACGAGCACCGCGAGCGGTACCAGCGACATCGCCGCCGACGGAGTTTGCAAAGTGGTGTTTTCGTTCATTGTCGGAGGGTTAATAATGCCGCAAAGATATGCAAAACATGACAATTGCGGGCCGAGAACCGCTATTTATGCTTATATTTGCATTGCTTATGGATAATTTTGCGGCCATAGATTTCGAGACGGCCAATTCGAAGCGGTCGAGCGTTTGCAGCGTGGGTGTCGTCGTGGTGCGCGGCGGGAGGATAACGGATAAGATCTACCGTTTGATACGTCCCGCCCCCAACTACTATTCGCATTGGACTACCGAGATCCACGGACTCACGCGTGCCGACACCGACTCAGCCCCCGACTTCCCCGAGGTGTGGGCCGAGATAGCGCCGCTGATCGAGGGACTGCCGCTGGTGGCTCACAACAGCCCTTTCGACGAGGGGTGTCTGCGTGCCGCGTTCGAGATATGGGGATTGCGGTATCCCGACTATGTTTTTCACTGTACGTACCGCGCGGCAAGGCGCACGTTCGGCTGCGAGTTGCCCAACCACAGGCTCCACACCGTGGCCGAGAGGTGCGGCTACAATCTAATGCGCCATCACCACGCTTTGGCCGACGCCGAGGCTTGCGCCTGCATAGCGATGAAAATCATCTGAAAACAGCCGTTTTTTCGCGGAAATATCATGTTCGGGGCAGCCGCCGCTCACTCCGCGGGCGTCATTCGTCTCCGAATTTTTAGTATCGTCGCCGGCTCGCCGAGGCATAATTTATGCGAAGGAGGCCGAGCTATGAAACGATTCAACACTCCATTCATAATCGCTTTTGCGATAAGCGCGCTCGTTCTCGTCACGGCATATGCCGACGGAGAATCGCATCCCGCCGCGCCGGTCAATTACATATGGTATGATTCTTTGCAGGAACTCAACGAGTTGTGTCGTCTGAAATATCGTCAGAGCCGCCGCTACGAGGAGTATGCCCGTCATGCCGCCGCGCAGAGCAATCCCGATATAGCGGCTCTGTTCATGGCTATGTCGCGCGCCGATGACGTGCAGTGCGCCAATTGCCGCAGAGCCATCGAGTCGTTGGGAGGCAAATTTTACGCACCCGTAATCGTGCCGTCGCAACCCGTCTCCGTCCGCGAACATCTCGCCCGCGCATTGCAGGATAAGGACGATTATCATCTCCGCCGCATGGCCCGCTGCATCGACTGCGCCGTGGCCGACGGCAACCGCTACATAGCGCGCATGCTCACTTGGTGCGACGCCAGCGACGTGAGGCAAATAGCCATCATACGCCGCGAGATGGAGCATTTCGGACGGCGGAACGACGACTGCGCCGCGCAGTCGGTCCTTTACGGCGTGTGCCCCAAATGCGGCAACGTCACCGAGTCGGGAAGCGTAACCCGCTATTGTCCCCACTGCATGACCGACGGCTGCGATTTCGTCGTATTCAAGCGAATATCTACGACAGATCGTCCGTAGCCGAGGTCTGGTGAGGCACGGCGACGAACAGATCACGGTCCGACGGCCACGCCTTCACTTTCGACATGGCGTCGCGTACCATGCGGCCTATGGTGTTGGTGAACGATGCGCCGCGGAAGTTGCTGGTGTTGGTGATGAATACGTACGACAGTCCGCCCGCCCTGTTTTCGATGTAGGCGCATGTGCCCGACATGGTGCCCGTGCGGATCAGCGAACCGCTCGCGCTGTCGTAGCGTGCCCAGCCCAGCGCATAGTCGCCTTTGCGGGCTATGCGTTTCATTTCGGCCACGCTCTGCGGGGTAAGTATGTCGGGCACGCCGTCGCGGCCGTCGACCGAAGCCACCAGGCGCAGCAGCTCCACTGCCGAACACACCCACGCTCCCGCGCCCTGCAATCCCGCGATGTCGTTGCCGCCGTATTCGCGCGGTCTCATCTTGCCCGAGCCGTCGTACGACTCGATGGTCTCGCCCGGGTCGTGTCCGTAGTATTTCACCTCGCGGGGATGGCGCTCCTCGTAGTAGTTGCGCGCGATGTGCATGTCGTAACACCCCGCGGGCCACAGCACGTGTTTCTGTATATACTCTTCATAGCCCATGTCCGACACCTTCTCGATCACCCTCGACAGCACCAGATAGCCTATGTTGGAGTATTGGGCCGATCCCCCGGGTTTGTCGCGCAGACGCTGGCGGAGCTGAAAAGCGATCAGCTGGTCGGCTGTGGGCGAGGTATCCATTTCCTCCCACCGCATGATGTCGGGGATGCGGAACATCGGATCGCCCAAACGGCGGCTGAAGCCCGAGGTGTGGTTGAGCAGATGGCGCACGGTGATGTCGACGGCGCGCTTGTCCTTGATGTCGAGCAGTCGGGGATCGTTGAGGATACCCGTTTCGCCGAAAACGCGGTCGTCGAGCGTGAGCAGGCCTTCGTCGCACAGCTTCATGATCCCTATGGCGGTGATGAGTTTCGATGCCGAAGCTATGCGGTATATGTCGCCCACTTCGGCCTCGCGTCCGCTCTCCTTGTCGGCCCACCCGAATCCCTTGCAGTAGATCAGATGCTCGTCTTTCATGACGGCCAGCGACGCTCCGCGGATGCCGTTGCGCGCCATCCAGTTGCGTATGTGGCGTTCCATCGGCGCGGTGGAGGGCAGATCGGATACCGAATTGCTGAGCGAATCGTTGAGGCGGTAGCCTATCTCGCTTTCGGGCAACGCGAGTCCGCTGCCGCCGCACGAACGCAGCGCGAAGAACGTGCAGCACGCCAGAGCGGCGACGCATGCCGACAGTCTGTATCGTTTCATCGAGAATGTTTTTTGTCATGCAAATGTAGCTGTTTAATCCGATAACGGCAAGTTCCGCGACGGCGTTCGGAGGCCATGAAAAAGGCTTGCGACGGCCGAAGGTTTGTTTTTTCCGACAAAAACATCTATTTTTGCCATGAACAGGGTTTCAAACGGGTCGGACTACCCGTTTGGATTAAAAGGGAATCAGGTGAAAATCCTGAACAGTCCCGCTGCTGTAAGCTCCCGAAAAAGTTCCGACATCTCTGAGCCACTGATCTATCGCCGATCGGGAAGGCGTCGGAATGGAGCGAGTCAGAAGACCTGCCCGTTCGTTAAAGGCCGTAACGCTCGCGGGTTAGCGTTGCGGTGCGAAAATATTTTAATCCTGAATAAACGTATTCAGTCAGAACTTAAAACGCATTTAACCATGTGTGAACGTTTCGTGCGCCTTTTATCCGAAGGCCTCGCGGGGCTTGCGTGCGGCATAGCCCCGGAATCTTCACGGCCTTGTCCCGCCGTGCGCTTGTTGTCGTCCGTCGCGCGGACTGTCGGCGTCTGCCGCCGCAAATCTGTCGCCAACCCCGAAAAACCGTCGAGCCATGTTTAAAAATTTCACGGGGTATCATATCGTCGAGGCTTATCACGACTGGAAAAGCCACGCGAGAATTTCGGGTCCCAAAGGCGTGAAAATCGCCAAACTGTCAGTCGTGGCGGCCGTGACCGCCGTTCTTTGGTTTCTGCCCGCGTCGTGCATGTTCATTCCCGACATCACGATCGTGGAACAGCGTCTGTTGGCCATATTCGCGTTCGCCACGCTGATGTGGATACTGGAGGCCGTCCCGTCGTGGACCACCTCGGTAGCCGTCGTGGTGCTGTTGCTGCTGACGGTGTCCGACAGCAGTCTGTGGTTCATGCGCGAGGCCGCATCGGCCCGCGAGCTGGGAACTCTGGTGAAATACAAGTCGATCATTCAGTGTTTCGCCGACCCCATCATAATGCTCTTCATCGGCGGATTCATTCTGGCCATAGCCGCCACCAAGACGGGACTCGACGTGACGGTCGCCCGAGTGTTGCTCAAGCCCTTCGGCACGCAGTCGAAATACGTGCTTCTCGGATTCATTCTCATCACCGCCGTGTTCTCGATGTTCATAAGCAACACCGCCACGGCCGCCATGATGCTCACCTTCCTGACGCCCGTGCTGAAGACGCTGCCCGCCGACGGCAAGGGGAAGACTGGGCTGGCGCTGTCGATACCCATAGCCGCCAACGTGGGCGGTATAGCCACTCCCATCGGCACGCCTCCGAACGCCATAGCGCTGAAGTATCTGAACGATCCCGAAGGGCTCGACCTCGACATAGGGTTCGGCGAGTGGACGATGCTTATGCTGCCTTTCACGCTGTTGTTGCTCGTCGTCGCGTGGGCGCTGCTTCTGAAGATGTTTCCGTTCAAGCAGAAGACGATCGTCCTCGACATCGGAGGCGAAGCACGCCGCGACGGCCGTGCGATGATAGTCTACGTCACCTTCGCGGCGACGGTGCTCATGTGGATGTTCGACAAGTTCACGGGCGTCAATGCCAATGCCGTGGCGATGATTCCCATCGCGGTGTTCTGCCTGACGGGCATAATCACCAAGAAGGATCTGGAGGAGATCAGTTGGAGCGTGTTGTGGATGGTGGCGGGAGGATTCGCGCTCGGCGTGGCGCTCAACGAGTCGGGGCTCGCCCGCGACATGATAGAATCCGTGCCGTTCGGTTCGTGGTCGCCCGCGACCGTCATTATCGGTTCGGGACTGTTGTGCTGGCTCATGGCCAACTTCATATCCCACACCGCTACCGCCGCGCTGCTCGTTCCCATACTGGCCATTGCGGGCAGCGGCATGCGCGGTCAGCTCGCGTCGATGGGCGGGGTGGAGACGCTACTCATAGGCGTTGCGCTGGGTTCGTCGCTCGCGATGGTACTGCCCATCAGCACGCCTCCCAATGCGCTGGCCCACTCGACGGGAATGGTGGCCCAGCGGGATATGGAGAAGGTGGGAATAATCATAGGAATAGTCGGGCTGCTGACCGGTTACGCACTGCTGATCGCGACGGGATCGGCGGGAATGATATAAGATGCCGCAACCCGCCTGCGCACATGCTCGCAGGCGGGTTGTAAATGATCCTCATATTTTATACTTTTGTCAATTCAAACGAAAATCGATAGATGAAACGCCTCGCATTTACCATAATCATGCTGCTCGCGCCCGTCGCGCTGCTCGCCCAAAGCGACTCCGTAGCGCGCGCGGCGACCGAAAAACGCCCCAAGCGGCTGACGCCCTACGGGTTCGTGCGCAACTACATCTGTTACGATACCCGCCAGTGCATAACCACCATGGGCGAAATGTTCAACATAATGCCTATGGACGTGCTCCCCAACGAGGACGGGAGCGAGGATCTGAATGCCGTACACGAAATGACCTTCGTGTCGTTCACCACGCGTCTGGGAGTCGACATAAACGGTCCTTCGATTTGGAAAGCGGCCGCCACGGCCAAAATCGAGGCCGATTTCTGCGGTTTCGGTTCGAACAACACCATGTTCCGCATACGTCAGGCCTACGTCCGACTGGCGTGGGATCGCGTGTCGGTCACGTGCGGCCAGACGTGGCACCCCATGGTGATACAGGTCATGCCGTCGATATCGGGCCTTGCCTCGGGCGCGCCCTTTTCGCCGTTCAACCGTTCGCCGCAGATAGCCGTCGGCGTCGACATGAAGCGGGGGTGGAACCTTACGGCCGCGGCGTTGTATCAGTTTCCCAACACCTCGGTGGGTCCCGACGGTACCACTTTCAACTATTCGCGCTGGAGTCTTTGGCCCGAGCTGTATGCCTCGGTGAAGCATGCGGGCGAACATCTGACTGTGGGTGCGGGCGTCGACGTGCTCAGCATAATGCCCCGCAAGACGAGCACGGCGCGGCGGACGACCGTCGACGACGGCGCTGCCGTGACTGCCGACGTGACGGTGCGCGTGCACGACCGCGTGACGGGCATATCGCCCGAAGTGTTCGCCGACTACAAAAACGGACTGTTCAACGTGAAAGGCAAGGTGATATACGGACAGAACACGGCCCATCTGACCATGATAAGCGGATTCGGCGCCACGTCGTACGATTCGGCGACGGGTTCCTACGAATACGCTCCGTTGCGTTCGGTGACCTCGTGGCTCAACTTCACCTACGGCAATCGCTGCAAGGCGGGCGTGATGGGAGGATTCTCGCAGAATCTCGGCGCGAGCAAGGATTTCATATCGACAGACGACTATTGGGTGCGCGGCGCCAAAAACACCGATTACATCTGGCGCGTGAGTCCGTCGTTCACCTACACCGCGGGCGCTCTGGCTCTTGCGCTGGAGGTGGATTACACGGCCGTGGGCTATGGCGACGAGGCGATCGACGGCCGCACAAAGGCCCTCCGCACGGTCGACAACTGGCGCATATGCACCATGATCCGTTACTCGTTCTGACGGCGTCGGGCGAGGTCGGCTCTGCGGGGCGGAGAGACGGATGTTGCGGATGTCCTACCTCTCCGCCTCGCGGCTTATGTCGGCCGCGACGGCTCCCGTGAAGACAGTCAGATCGTGCGGCGCGATGCGTATCTGCAACCCCCGTACTCCCGCGCTTACGTATATGAAGTCGTGGAGTTCGCAGCTCTCGTGAATATATGTCGGGAAACGTTTCTTCATGCCTATGGGCGAGCATCCGCCGCGAATGTATCCCGTCACGGGCAGCAGGTCTTTCATGTGGAGCATCTCCACGCGTTTGTTGCCCGAGACCTTTGCCGCAGCCTTGAGATCGACCTCGTGGTCGCCGGGGACGACGCATACCAGATATCCCGTCCTGTCGCCTCGCAGCACCAGCGTCTTGAACACCGTGGCTATATCCTCGCCCAGCTCCTCGGCCACATGCACTGCGGCGAGATTCGATTCGTCCACCGTGTAGGGGATCAGTTCGTAAGCTATTCCCGCGCGGTCGAGCAGGCGGGCCGCATTTGTCTTTTCGATTTTGTTTTTTGTCATAAGGGGTTATCTCTTTCGAAGTATCGCGGTTCGCTGCCTTCGCGCGGCCGACTGCCGACACTGCAAAGCCATGTCGTGATTTAAAAACCCGTTTCTTCCGCAAATTTATCGATAAACGGCGAAAATCCGCCGTTCGCGGTCGTTTTTCTTGCCGATGCCGACATAACGGCTTATCTTTGTTTCATGGAAAAATTTTCACTCACGACGCTTTTCGTCTCAGCTGCAGCGCTCTGTATGGCAGCTTGCGGAGTCGCCTCGTCGCCCGAGGCGACGGCCGAACGATTCTACGCGGCGGTCGCTCGGGGCGACTGCTCGCGCGCATTGGAATATACCGACGTCGGCGACGAAGATACCGAATTGTATTGCGCTCTGATGGAGAAGGTCCATATCTCGGTAGCCGAGAAGGGCGGAATCGAGAAAATGGAGGTTTCGGAACTGCGCGACTCTCGCGATTCCGACGACGAACCGCGGCACACCGTGGTACGGGCGCGCATCGATTACGCCGACGGCTCGTCGCAGGAGGAGTATTGCGATATGGTGCTTGTCAACGGAAAATGGAGAGTCGATGTCGATCTCGATTCGAAATAGCGTCGCGATGTCGTTCGTCGCGGCCACGCTGCTTTTCGCCGCGGGCTGCGGACCGACGGCGCATCACGTTACGATACCCGACATACCCTGCGATTCGTTGCGTACGGCCGATCTGGCGTTCAGGCTCGGACGTACGATCGAGAGCGAGATCATAGCTTCGTGCGACGGCGGGATGCGCTTCTCCCACATAGGCATAATCGTGCAGGGCGATTCGGGTGCTGCGGTCGTTCATATCGAACCCTCGCCGATCTCCGACGAACGGGTGCGTTACGATTCGGCGGCGGATTTTTTTCGCTCCGACCGCGCTTCGGCAGGTGCCGTGATGAGATTGAAAGGGCTTACCGATCGGCAGTGCGACGTCATACGCGACCATGCGTTGCGTATGGCGGATTCGCACATCGTCTTCGACCACGATTATTCGATGACCGACTCTGCCCGAATGTACTGTACCGAACTCGTCGAAAGGGTTTTCGCCTCGGCAGGAATATCGCTGTCGCAGGGGCGGCGGCACGAATTTCCGCTGGCGAAGGAACCCGTCATTCTCCCCTCCGACATAGCCCGCAACGACTCTCTCGCGGTCGTATTCAACTTCGCGACGGGGAGATAAAAGGGCTTGTCCGCGCTGTCGTTGCCGACGTAGCATTACCGCAAAACGCAACCTGCGGCGAGTCGACCCGCCGCAGCAAGCCGCGCATTACAGTTCGCTCTCTTTCAATCGTTCGGCGTTCTCGGCAACTATCAGGTGATCGATGCAATCCTGAATGTCGCCGTCCATGAAAGCCGACAGATTGTAGATGGTGTAGTTTATGCGGTGATCGGTGATTCGGCCCTGCGGATAGTTGTAGGTGCGGATCTTGGCCGAACGGTCGCCCGTCGACACCATCGTCTTGCGTTTCGACGCTATTTCGTCCAGATACTTCGAATATTCGAGGTTGAACACGCGCGTGCGCAGCTCCTCGAATGCCTTGTCGAAATTCTTCAACTGCGACTTCTGATCCTGACACTGCACCACTATGCCCGTAGGTATGTGGGTCAGTCGTATGGCCGAGTAGGTGGTGTTCACCGACTGTCCGCCGGGGCCCGAAGCGCAGAATATGTCCTTGCGAATGTCGTTCATCGAGATCTCCACGTCGAACTCCTCCGCCTCGGGGAGCACGGCCACCGAAGCTGCCGACGTATGTACGCGGCCTTGCGTCTCGGTCTGCGGCACGCGCTGCACGCGGTGTACGCCCGACTCGTATTTCAGTGTGCCGTATACGCTTTGGCCCGTTACCTTCAGCACCACTTCCTTGTAGCCTCCCGCCGCACCGTCGGAAAACGACGTGATCTCGTAGCGCCAACCCTTGGACTCGATGTATTTGGTGTACATGCGCAGCAGATCGCCAGCGAAGATGGCCGCCTCGTCGCCGCCCGTACCGCCGCGAATCTCCAGAATGGCATTCTTCTCGTCCTGCGGATCCTTGGGGATGAGCAACAGCTTTATATCCTCTTCCATCTTCTCCAGTGCGGGTTCCAGTTCGGCGATCTCCATGCGCGCCATTTCACGCATCTCCTCGTCCTTGTCGTTCACCAGCACATCCTTCGCCTCGGCCAGATTGGCCAGTGCGGTGCGATAACGCTCCGAAGTCTCGATGATCGGTTCCAGCTCCTTGTACTCCTTGGTGAGTTGTACGAACTGCTTCACGTCGGCTATCACTTCGGGGTCGGTGAGTTTCTGTCCTGTCTCCTCGTATTTGAGTTTTAGTCCGTCGAGACGCGTAAGTATCGAATTATCTGCCATAATATTCGGTTTTAAAGTGCAAATATACGAATAAGCCTGTGGCAAAAGCAAATTTATTTGCGATTTTGCCGCGACGAAATATTTATTCGGGTCGCGGCCTGCGGCACGCATGACAATATATATTTATGCTGTTCGCCGACGGCGGAGGACTAGCGGTACATTCATGGAAATGCAGTTCGTAGAACTGTGCGGGCCGCAGCCTCGCCCCGGCGGAGGCCCGCAGTTGTTCGCGAATGCTCACACAGCAGACCACCGCAGGCTGCTGCCCGAATAACTGCGCCGCTATGCGGCGTTATCTTCGGCGGCTCGCACCTTCGGTGCGACCCCCGCAGCCGCCGAAG
>CAUDHE010000068.1 GCA_958449275.1 uncultured Alistipes sp.
TTGCCGTCGTAAAATCATATCACCATGAAACGAAAAATATTGTTCGTGTGTCTCGGCAATATCTGCCGCTCACCCGCGGCCGAAGGCGTCCTGCGAGCCGCCGCCGAACGCATGGGTTTATCGGATAAGATAACGGCAGATTCGGCTGGCACCTACGGAGGCCACGCGGGGCAGCTGCCCGATTCGCGCATGCGCGCGGCGGCATCGCGGCGCGGATACGATCTGACTCATCACGCCCGACAAATAACGGAAGAGGATTTCTTCGATTTCGACATGATAATCGTGATGGACGACATGAATTACGAATCCGTATCGCGGTTGGCTCCCGAACGCAAATATCTCGACAAGTTGTATCGCCTGACCGAATTTTGCAGTCGCCATCCGCAATGGAGCCATGTTCCCGATCCTTATTACGAGGGGCGCGAAGGATTCGAGCTGGTGCTCGACTTGCTGGAGGACGGATGCGAAGGCATTCTGAAGAGCATATCCGACAATCGATTGACATGAAAAATTCGGCGGATACTCTCGAAGCATCCGCCGAATCTCATTTTTCGCCCGCATCGGGCATCGACGATCGTCGGTAGGCATTCGGAGTGCATCCCGTCACGCGTTTGAACGTGGTGTAGAAATGCTCCGTCGATTTGAACCCCAAAGCGAACGCTATCTCCTTGATCGACTCCTGCGTATTGGCCAGCATGTGCTGCGCCCTGCGCAATTTGAGCAGCATGAAATATTTCGCGGGCGGATGTCCCGTGTAGTCGCGAAAAATCTTTCGGAACCACGAATAGCTGATATTCAACTGCGCCGCCAATGCGTCGAGATCGAGATTCCGCAAAACATTCTCCTGCATAATCATCTTCGCCTGCTCGATGACAAGATCGAGCCTGTCTTTCGACAACGCCTCGTTGCGCACCGTAAAGTTGACTATCCCCAGCATGTGCATTACGATCCCGCACAACAACTGCTGCGCGGCCGGGCGATCGGTAGCCGCCACCTCGACGGCACGCTGATAGAGGTCGACCAGTTCGCGATTCAATCCCGCGTCGAACACCTGCCTCTCCTCGGGAAAGAGCATCGCGATCGACCTTGCGGCCAGTTCGCCGTTAAACCCTATGAAATATTCGCTCCATCCCGCGCCTTTCAACGGCTTGTAGGTATGCCATTTTCCCGGGCGCAGCAGAATGACCGTGCCTTTATTGATCTCGTAACTCTCGTCGCCGTCGGAGAATACCCCCTTGCCGCGCACGATGTAAAGCAACTGATACTCCTGCAATATGCGTCCTCGGGCAGGATCGAACATATACCCGGGAGGGTGGTCTTTCGACGGATAGTCGTCGTCGGGATCGATCACCTGCGAACCCACCGTACTCACCGTACAACCGAACTGCTCGTCGGCACCGTTGGGAATGAGATATTGGAAACGAATATCCATAGGCGACGCATCTTAATTATTTGGGCAGATTGAACGCTCGGGTCATCTCCCGCATCTGCTCTTTCGACATGCCGTCGGGCTCGTAACCCATACACTTGGCATTGATGTATATCTGTGCCGACTTGCAAAGCACGTCCACCTGATCGAATGCCTCCATAATATCGCATCCCACGGCGCACACTCCGTGCTTCTCCCACAGCACCACGTCGTAGTCGTCGAGCTGCGCTATGGTGGCGTCGGCCAACTCCTGCGACCCGGGAAGCCGGTAGGGTACTACGCCCAGTCCGCGCGGACAGAAAGCCTTGGTCTCGGGGATCATACTCCACAAAAGATCGGTCAGCACATCCTTTTCGAGGAACTTACGTGTATGCGACATGGACACCAATTCGATGGGGTGGGTGTGCAAAGCCGCCTTGTAACCGACTCCCTTGCTCAAAAGATGGTTGTGCATGGCCAAATGCGACGGCAGTTCCGAAGTGGGTTTAACGGGCATGTCGGCTATTATCTCGTAAGCGTCGCCGCTGTCGGTTATTCTGATGAACGATCCGTTCTCCATCGGTCGTCGCGCCAAATCGCGCATACGTTTATTGGTGCCCTTGCAGAAAAAGTAACAGCCCTTGATGGCGGGCAGCACGCACCCGAGCGCAATGCGCTCTCCGATGGCGGGCATGCGTCGCATCTCGTCGTCGACATGCTCCGTGACGTTCACGGTGATGTTTCCGCCGTTACGCTCGGCCCATCCCTTCTGCCAAAGGTAACCTGCCACCTCGGCGACTTTTTCGACCTCGCGAGCCAGCGCGGGGCGTCCGTCAAGTATTGAAGTCATATTGTTCGTCAATTAAAAAGACTCGGGAAAATTAGTGAAAAAATCAATATAATCAAACCGCCAGCCAAAACGATCACGGTCTTTCGGCTCACTCCGCGCCACTCCTTGAGGATAAGCCCCCACACGTTGGAGAATATGACGTTCAACGACATGAGTATGCTCCACGCAAAAGCGAGCATGGCAGGCGACGAGGCGAGGAATTTTTTGCCCATAGCCAGCCCGAAGAACTGCGAATACCACAACATACCCGCCAAAGCACAGAAAAGCAGGTTGTTGATCCATACGTCGCCTTTGGCGTAGTCGCCGAAACTCTTGTTGCGTGCATTCTGCCACAGACAATAGGCGAAGTTGGTGACGGCTCCGCCCAGAGTCACCAGCAACGTGGCGGGCAGCGTCACGAACAGATCGCCCGCACCGGCCTCGGCGAGCTGCGACGAGATGCCTGCTCCTGCCTCCAGTCCGAGATTGAAACACGCGCTCATTAAGCCCGCCAGCAACGCCACGGCCAAACCTTTGGTCAACGCGAAATCCTTTATGGCGGCACGGCGCTCCTCCTCGCTCATGGTCTGCGAACGCAGCGATCCCGCATAGCCTATGACGGCTATGCCCGCCAAAGTTATGGCCACGCCGACAAGCAATACGAGTCCCTCGCCGCGGAACAGATTCTCACCCGCGAACAGAGCGGGAAGCAAAGTTCCGAGTCCCGAACATGTACCGAGGGCTATCGACTGTCCGAGCGCGACACCCAAATAACGCATCGAAAGGCCGAATGTCAGTCCGCCAACGCCCCACAATGCTCCGTAGACGGCAGCCATGGGCGCACCCTCCATCGAAAATACGTTTACGAGCGAATATCCCTCGGGCATGGCGAGCAGAGCGCCCGCGAGCGGAAACACGATCCATGCGAAGAGGCCTTGGGTGAGCCAATAACTCTCCCAAGACCAATTCTTTACTTTATTGATAGGCACGTAGCTGCTGCTCTGGCAGAAGCTGCCCGCCGCGATTATCAAAAGAGCTATAACTATCTCCATGATTCAACGGTTTAATAAGCGGTTTTGTAAAGTTCGGTTATATCCTCCACCGACGTGGGACGCGGATTGCCGCCCGTACATACGTCGTTGAACGCCGCGACGGCCAGTGCGGGAATATCCTCCTCGCGCACTCCGATCTCGTGCAGATGCTGCGGAATGCCTATGCTGAGCGACAGCGCCCGCACGGCATCCACTGCGGCGCGGACACCCTCGTCGACACTCATTTCCGCGGTATCGACACCCAACGCGCGAGCTATGTCGAGATACTTGGCCCGCGACGGCGACTCGGCATTGTACTCCATCACATAGGGCAGCAACAGAGCGTTGGCCACTCCGTGCGGAGTGTCGTAGAACGCACCCAACGGATGTGCCATCGAGTGCACAATGCCCAGACCCACATTCGAGAATCCCATACCGGCTATATACTGCGCTTCGGCCATTCCCGCACGGGCTTTCTCGTCGCGGCCGTTATCCACGGCATTCTTCAGATGTTCGGCGATCAGCTCAATGGCTTTGAGTTCGAACATGTCGCTCATAGTCCACGCGCCCGGGGTTATATAGCCCTCTATCGCGTGCGTCAGCGCATCCATACCCGTCGCGGCGGTCAATCCTTTGGGCATCGAATACATCAGCTCACAATCTATGACGGCACACATCGGAATATCGTTGGGATCGACGCACACCATCTTCTTCTTGGCCTGTTCGTCGGTGATCACGTAGTTTATGGTCACCTCGGCCGCCGTACCCGCAGTGGTGGGTATGGCGAACGTCGGCACGGCACGATGCTTGGTCGGAGCCGTCCCCTCCAACGATCTCACGTCGGCGAACTCGGGATTGTTGACTATTATTCCTATCGCCTTGGCTGTGTCGATCGACGATCCGCCGCCCAGCGCTATGATAAAATCGGCTCCCGAAGCCTTGAACGCCTCCACACCGCGCTGTACGTTGCCTATGGTGGGATTGGCTTTCACGTCGCTGTATATGTCATAAGGTATTTCGGCCGCGCGAAGCACCTCCTCGATCTTTTCGGCCACGCCGAAACGAATCAAATCGCCGTCGGTCACGAACAAGGCTTTACGGAACCCGCGCTTACGCACCTCGTCGGCTATCACGGTGCGGCATCCCGCACCGTAATACGACGTTTCGTTAAGAACTATACGACGATACATGGCTAAGCTCTTTTAGATGTAACTTCCGTCTCGTAACGCAGAATGTCGGCGATGAAATCCTCGCCCACGGGAACATCGTTTCTGAGGCAGAACATATCCCACACTGCGTTCCACGGCAGGTTCTTGGCCTCCTCCAGCAACGCGAGTCGTTCGAAGAAGCGTTCTCCCGCCTCGTATTCGCGCAGTTTGGCCAGCGGCTCCAGCAATGCCTGCATCAGACATTTCTGCGTGGCGCGCGAACCTATCACGTAAGCGCCTATACGATTGATCGACGCATCGAAATAATCGAGTCCGATATGCACGCGGTCGAGCGCGCCGCAGCGGATGATCTCTTTCGCCAGATCCAGCGTGTCGTCGTTCATTATGGTCACGTGATCCGAATCCCAACGAATGGGGCGGCTGACGTGCAGCATGACTTCGGGGGTGAACAGAAGCAGCGACGAGATCTTATCGGCGATGGACTCGGTGAGGTGGAAATGGCCCGTATCGAGCGTCACGATCTTTCCGTTCTTGGCACCGTAGCCCAGATAGAAATCATACGATCCCACAGTGTAGTATTCGGCGCCTATGCCGAACAACTTGGCCTCGATGCAATCCTTCATGTTCTTGTATTCGGCGGCGAATATCTCGTCGAGCGAATCCTTCAACAACTCGCGGTACTTCAGGCGGTTGACCGTCTGATCCTTCGAACCGTCGTGTATCCAGATGTTGAGAATCGACGGATCGCCCTGACGACGGCCCATCTCCTCGGCAATCTCGCGGCAGCGCTTGGTGTGCTCGATCCAAAACTTGCGAATCCCCTCGTCGGGATTGGCCAAAGTGAGCATGCCGCTTTTCGGATGCGAGAACGAAGTGGAGTTGAAATCGAGCTTCATGCCGTTCTCGGCGGCCCACTGCATCCAACTCTCGAAATGTTCGGGCCCCAGAGCGTCGCGATCGGCGGGACCCGTGGCGCGGAAATCGGCATAGCTGGCATGGAGACTCAGACGGTGGCTGCCCGGAATGAGCGAAGTCGCCTTCTTGATGTCGTCGCGCAACTCGTCGATGGTGCGGGCACGCCCCGGGTAGTTGCCCGTAGCCTGAATGCCTCCCGTCAGGTCGCCGTCGGGATTTTCGAATCCGCGTACGTCGTCGGCCTGCCAGCAATGCAACGACAACGATATTTTCTGAAGCGCGTCGAGCGCAGCTTCGGTGTCGACTCCTACTGAGGCATAACGCTCCTTGGCGATCTCGTATGCCTTTGCGATCAATTCTCGTTTCATGATGTTTGGATATTTTTTTGTTAGACAATTATTGTTCAGTCCATATTTCTCGACCGCACGTTTCCGAAATCGGCTGTTCGCCGACAGCGACGGAGTGCACGAGCCTCGGGCGAGTTGCAGTCCGCCGCGGGGGGGGGGGAGGCGGTGAACTGCATATAAATTCAATCAATTCGTCCTTTTCAAATACATCTCGTACGCCGCCTGCCACTTGTCGCCGCCGCTCGGTTCGTAACGGCGGCTGTCGGCGAGCGAAGCGCGTATCATGCCGCGCATCTCCGCCATGCTGCCGACCACCCCTGCATGTTTCGCCTGCATCATCACGTTTCCGATTGCGGTCGACTCCGACGAACCCGTCTCGACGGGAATACCCGTGGCATCGGCCGTAAAACGGTTGAGCATTTCGTTGCGTGCACCGCCGCCTATCACGTAAAGCCGCTCGATAGGGTGTTGCGACAAGGTCTTCAACATATCCGTTACCTGACGGTAGCGCAATGCCAGCGATTCGAATATGCAGCGGGCATACTGCCCGACAGTCTCGGGCACGGGCTGCTCCGTTCGGCGGCAATAATCGGCTATGGCCTCGGTCATCGACGCGGGGTTGGCAAAGCACTGCGCATCGGGATTTATCATGCTGCGGAACGATTCCGTCCGCTCGGCCTCCGCCGTGATCTCGGCATAGCTCATCTCGGGCCACTCGGCGCGACAACGCTCCAGCAACCACATGCCGCATATGTTTTTCAATACGCGTACGGTCCCCTCGACGCCGCCTTCATTGGTAAAATTCATGGCAAAACTGCGCTCGTCGATGATCGGGTCATTCGATTCGATACCCATGAGCGACCACGTTCCCGAACTCAGATATGCGAAATTGCCGTTCTCGGCAGGCACGGCCGCTACTGCCGATCCCGTGTCATGGCCGGCCACAGCAACAACCGGAACCGCTCCCAGCCCCGTCAGGCGCTGTACATCGGCGGTCAGCGTACCTATCTCGTCGCCGGGCATCGCCATACGTCCGAACTTATCGGGCGCAAAATCCAGTTCGGCGAGAATGTCGGCATCCCACATCTTGGTTCGCGGATCAATCATCTGCGCCGTAGAGGCTATGGTATACTCCGTAACCGCATTGCCCGTCAGCAGATAGGCCAGCGCATCGGGAATAAACAATATTTTGTCGGCTGCCTCCAGAGCCGAGCAGCCGTTACGCCGCAACGTGTCGAACTGGAACACCGAATTGAAATTCATGATCTGTATGCCCGTCTTTTCGTACAACGTTTTGCACGGCATACGTTTGAAAAACTCCTCGGGGGCGCCTTCGGTGTGCGGATCGCGATAGCAATAGGGCAGTCGCAGCATCGCGCCGTCGCGGCCGAACATGACGAAATCGACTCCCCAAGTATCGATGCCGATCGACTCTATCCGTTCGCCGCGCGCAGCTATCATGCCGAGTCCGTCGATTACCGATTTATATATTGCGGGCAAATCCCAGTAGAAATGCCCCTGCATTTCGATTATGGGGTCGGGAAAACGCAGAATCTCGTCCAACGAGATCTTGCCGTCCCCGACGGTTGCCAGTATTACGCGGCCGCTGGTAGCCCCCAGATCGACCGCCGCGAAGCGGTGTATAGCCATTATTTCGGTAGTTTTACTGTTTTCGATAACAAAATTATCGGTTTATTTCGGGATGCACGCAACGTTTAATGATTTAATGACTTCACGTTTTGATATAGATTTTTTTTAATAATTTCATCGTGCGAATGTTTCGTAACACCGCGTAGCGATTGAATATGGCGCTCTTAACGCCTCGGCGACAATTGCGGCAAATTATAAATAATGATCGGCCTCGCTCCGCTGCGTCCGCGTGACTCCGCGAGCCGCAACCGCATAAATATATCTCCGTTTTGAGAAACATTCGAAAACGTTTCACTATCTTTGTCTCGCGTAAAATTCAAACCGTAATGCTATGAAGAATGATACTCAGATTTTCGACCTTATAGCCGAAGAGCGTGCGCGTCAGATGCGCGGCATCGAGCTTATAGCCTCGGAAAACTTCGTCAGCGACGAGGTTATGGCGGCGATGGGATCGGTGCTCACCAACAAATATGCCGAAGGATATCCCGCGGCGCGTTATTACGGCGGCTGCGAAGTCGTCGACAAAGTGGAGCGTCTGGCCATCGAACGGCTGTGCGAACTCTACGGCGCCGAATACGCCAACGTACAGCCCCACTCTGGCGCACAGGCCAACATGGCGGTATTCTTCGCGGTACTGCAACCCGGAGACACTTTCATGGGTCTCGACCTCTCGCACGGAGGCCATCTCTCGCACGGTTCGCCCGTCAACATGTCGGGCAAATATTTCAATGCGATAGGGTATACCCTCAGCGAGGAGACGGGCACCATCGATTACGACGACATGGAGCGCAAGGCCGTCGAGCATAAACCGAAACTCATCGTCGGCGGTGCCTCGGCATACTCGCGCGAATGGGACTACAAGCGCATGCGCGAGATCGCCGACAAAGTCGGCGCGCTGCTGATGGTCGACATGGCCCACACGGCAGGTCTCATCGCTGCGGGAGTGCTCGACAATCCCGTCAAATACGCTCACATAGTGACGTCTACGACACATAAGACCCTGCGCGGTCCGCGCGGCGGCATAATCCTCATGGGCAAGGATTTCGAGAATCCGTGGGGCCTCACCACTCCCAAGGGTGTCGTGAAGATGATGTCGCAAATAATCAACTCGGCCGTATTCCCCGGCATACAGGGCGGACCGCTGGAGCATGTCATAGCAGCCAAGGCCGTGGCTTTCGGCGAGGCACTGCAACCCGAATACAAGGAGTACCAGCAGCAGGTGCGAAAGAATGCGTCGGCTATGGCCGAGGCGTTCGCCGCACGCGGCTATAAAGTGGTGTCGGGCGGAACCGACAATCACTTGATGCTGATCGATCTGCGCACGAAGTTTCCCGAACTGACGGGCAAACTTGCCGAGCGCTGCCTCGTAGCTGCCGACATAACCGCCAACAAAAACATGGTGCCGTTCGACTCGCGTTCGCCGTTCCTCACCTCGGGACTGCGGTTCGGAACTCCCGCCATCACCACCCGCGGTTTGAAAGAGGACAAGATGGATTGCATCGTCGAACTCATCGACCGCGTGTTGAGCGATCCCGAAAACGAGGAGAACATAGCAGCCGTACGCAAGGATGTGAATGCCATGATGGCGGAATATCCGCTATTCGCATGGTAGCGTAAACAGACGCATTGACGACAGAAAGAGGGCTTCCGAGCGTGAAATCGCAGGAAGCCCTCTTTCGTTGCGCCGCACGACGGATGCCGAGACGTTTTCAGGCGCGATATTTGCATATGTAAACTGCTGGAGACTCGCCACATACGAGAAAACGTCCGTCGAAACAGAATTTTTTCCATGTGCGATACGTTATATGAGGGATTCGAATAAGGTCGAATTTCGCATAAAAATGCCCTCGGAGTGAAACAAAACGTCATCGCATTACGTAATTATCACTGTCGGGCCATATAATAAACAGCGACGAATCGACAAAAACACTATTCGAACTTTTTGAAGAAATTATAAAACACATAACAATATGCGTCAATTAAAGATTACTAAATCGATTACCAACCGTGAAAGCGCATCGCTCGACAAATATTTGCAGGAGATAGGCAAAGAGGATCTGATTACGGTAGAAGAAGAGGTGGAATTGGCTCAGCGCATACGCAAAGGCGATCAGGAGGCGTTGGACAAATTGACAAAAGCCAATCTGCGCTTCGTGGTGTCGGTAGCCAAACAATATCAGAATCAGGGTCTCAGCCTGCCCGACCTCATCAACGAAGGCAACCTCGGACTCATCAAGGCCGCGGAGAAATTCGACGAGACACGAGGCTTCAAATTCATATCTTATGCCGTGTGGTGGATCCGCCAGTCGATTCTGCAAGCTCTGGCCGAGCAGTCGCGCATCGTCCGCCTGCCCCTGAATCAAGTGGGTTCGCTCAACAAGATAAACAAGGCTTTCGCGCGTTTCGAGCAGGAACACGAGCGCACGCCGTCGCCCGAGGAGCTGGCCAACGAACTGGCGTTGCCCAAAGAGAAGGTATCCGACACGTTGCGCGTGGCCGGACGCCACATATCGGTGGATGCGCCTTTCGCCGACGGCGAGGATAACAGTCTGCTCGACGTGCTGGTAAACACCGATTCGCCCAATGCCGACCGCGGACTTATCAACGAATCGCTGTCGACCGAAGTGGATCGCGCACTGGAGACGCTCACCGAGCGCGAGCGCGATATAATAAAGTACTTTTTCGGGATCGGCTGTTCGGAAATGACTCTCGAGGAGATAGGCGAGAAGTTCGACCTTACGCGCGAACGCGTTCGCCAGATCAAAGAGAAAGCCATTCGCCGCCTGCGTCATTCGTCACGCAGCAAACTGCTGAAATCCTATCTGGGATAATCGGGCAACCGTCCCTCGAGTCGAGAATAAACATTCCCGTCGAAAATCGAATTCGGCGGGATTTTCTTGTAACAATATATGCTGTTCGCCGACAGCGGGGAACGTGCACGAGCGTAATGCGAGTTGCAGTCCACCGAGCATGGCGGCGGCAAACTGCCGACATTGCAAAGCCATGTCGAAATTCTTATTCCACCTCCGCCTGCATTATATAATCGTCCATGACGAATCCGCATCCTATGTCGTTCACCTCCTCGGCCACGACTTCGAACCCCGAATGCAGATACACCTCGTAAGCATGCGTATTGTGTCTGTTCACCGTGAGATACACGGCCGACAGACCGAGTTCGCGGCATAGGGTCTTCATGAATCCCATACCGAGCGAGAATATTCCCCGACCGCGATTCTCCTTGCGGATATAGAATTTGCTCAAAAACAAACGGTCGCCCTGCGGCTGTACGCCGAAATAGGCAAGAATATCACCCGCCTCCTCGACGAGAAAATAGCGGTATCCCTGCATGATCTGCCCCGATACGGCCTCGAAGCTCTGAAATCGTTCGATCATGTACTCCACCTGCTCCGCTGTGCAGAATGCCACATTAGCCTCGCGCCATACCTCGCGCGCCACTTTCACCAAACGGCGAATGTCGGCCTCGCCGCTCACTTCCCGTATATTCATACCATTCAGTTTACCACACTATAGACGTCTTGCCCACACTCTCCAAATAGGCGTTGGCCTGCGAAAAATGACGGCATCCGAAAAATCCGCGATATACCGACAGCGGCGACGGATGCACGCTCTTAAGAATCAGATTGCGAGTCGGATCGGCCATCTGGCCCTTGCGCTGGGCATAGCTGCCCCACAACATATACACCAGTTCCTGCTTGCGTTCGCCTATTATCCTCACCACGGCATCGGTAAACTGTTCCCATCCGCGCCCCGCATGCGATGCGGCCTGATGCGCCCGCACGGTAAGCACCGAATTCAGAAGCAACACACCCTGCTCGGCCCATCGGTCGAGATTGCCGCTCGACGGCACGGGAGTACCCACGTCGTCGCGTATCTCTTGAAATATGTTCTGCAACGACGGCGGAAAAGGCACCCCGTCGTTCACCGAGAAACACAACCCGTTGGCCTGCCCCACGCCATGATAGGGGTCCTGACCGATAACCACCACCTTCAATGTTTCGAGCGGACACTTGTCGAATGCCCTAAATATGTTACGTCCCGCAGGAAACACCTGCGCGGCAGAATATTCAGCCCTGACGAAACGCGTCAACTCCTCGAAGTAGGGTTTGTCGAATTCGCCTTGCAATATCTCTTTCCAATCTGCTGCAATCTTAACATCCATAACCGAAAACTTATTTTAATTCAGGTAATTATATTTTCAATATAGCATAAAAATTAAATCCGAAAATCGTATCCCGCCTACGCGGTTTGCGTTTGCAAATCCTGCTCTCCACCTGAAATTCTCTCTTCGGAGAGAATCGAAATTACCACGCACATGCAAAATAATAATCACATTAATTTATTGTAAAAGTACGAAAAAGATCATAACTTTGAACCATTAAACCCACTTATTCTTATGAAAAAGTTATTTTTATTCCTCCTGCTCTCTTTCGCCGCGCTTAATGGCGCCGAGGCAAAAAAAACACAAAAACAACCCAAGGTCGACAACATCATCTACATGATAGGCGACGGAATGGGATTGTGCCATGTTTCGATGTTACAGATCGAAGGCAAGTATGCCCCCACGTCGTTCGACAGGGCGCAAAACATCGCCATGATCAAATCTTATTCGGCCAACAACCGCGTAACCGACTCGGCTGCTGCAGGTACGGCCCTCGCCACGGGATTCAAAACCAATAACGGAATGCTGGGACTCACTCCCGACGGCAAGCGCGTGGAGTCCATCACCGCAAAGGCATCCGAAAAGGGTTTCGCCACGGGACTGGTCGTAACGTGTTACCTGCAACACGCCACCCCCGCAGCATTCTATGCCCATGTCAAGAACCGCAACGAGTCGGACAAGATCTCGTACGACTTTATGGAGAGCGGTATCGACGTGGCGTTCGGAGGAGGAAGCAAGACCTTCGCCAAGGCCTACAAGGACAGCGGCAAGGACTACAAGGAGCTGCTGAAAGCCGAGGGCTACAATGTGATTTTCGATGAAAAGGAGATGGCCGACGTCACCTCGGGAAAGGTCGTGGGACTCTTCGCCGAAGAGAGTATGCCCACTCTTAAGGAGGGGCGCGGCGACTTTCTCGCACGCGCCACAGAAAAGGCCCTGGAGATACTTACCGCCAATGTCAAGGCCGATAAGAAGAAAGGTTTCGTCATGATGGTCGAGGGTTCGCAGATCGACTATCGCTCGCATGCCAACGACCTCGAAGGCATATTGGACGAAATGCGCGATTTCGATGCCGCAGTCAAAGTCGCTATGGACTATGCCGATACTCATCCCAACACGCTGGTGGTGGTCTGCGCCGACCACGAGACTTCGGGTTTGTCAATTCCGAGCAACAAAACCGACTTCACGCTGCCCGAAAGCGGTATAAGCTACAGCTTCGGCACATCGAGCCACACCGGCATTATGCTTCCCGTATACCTCTACGGCGCGGGAGCCGAGGCAATCAACGGCATCATGGAGAACACGGAGCTTTGCATCGCCCTGCAACAACTTATCAACGTGGCCGAGTAACCGCCTCGCCTTCAACTTACGAAATCCCCCTGCCGAAAGGATCGGCAGGGGGATTTCAGTTGCTTATACATCATCCCGTCAGTCGGCATAGCGTTCGAACATGTCGGTACTCAGATATTTCTCGGCGCGGTCGGGAAACACCACGACAATATTTCCGCTATCCATGCGCTGCGCGGTGCGCATGGCGGCTATCATGGCCGCTCCGCTGCTCATACCCGCGAATATCCCCTCCTCGGCGATCAGACGACGCGCCATCTCTATCGCCTCTTCGCTCTCGATCATCTCCTGCGTATCGATCAGCGACGGATCGTATATTTGCGGCACGATGGCCTCCTCCATATTCTTCAGACCCTGTATGTAATGTCCGCGAATAGGGTGGGCGCAC
>CAUDHE010000069.1 GCA_958449275.1 uncultured Alistipes sp.
ACAATAGGAAAAAGTAAAAACGTAATATAAATGGCAGACGAAAAAATCATCTTCTCGATGGTGGGCGTGTCGAAAACGTTCACCAATCAAAAGAGAGTTCTCAACAACATCTATCTCTCGTTCTTCTACGGTGCCAAGATCGGTATAATCGGTCTCAACGGATCGGGTAAGTCGACTTTGATGAAGATCATCGCGGGTATCGACAAGAATTATCAGGGCGAGGTCGTTTTCGCCCCCGGGTATTCGGTGGGTTATCTCGAGCAGGAGCCTCGACTCGACGATTCGAAGACCGTGAAGCAGGTCGTGGAGGAGGGATGCGCCGCCACCGTGGCGTTGCTCAAGGAGTACGAGGATATCAACATGAAGCTGTGCGAGCCCATGTCGGACGACGAGATGAACAGACTGATCGAGCGTCAGGGCGAATTGTACGAGCAGATCGACCACGTGAACGGCTGGGAGCTGGACAGTGTGCTGGAGCGTGCGATGGATGCGTTGCGATGCCCCGATCCCGACCAAAGCGTGAAAGTGCTGTCGGGCGGCGAGCGTCGTCGCGTGGCGTTGTGCCGTCTGTTGTTGCAGCAGCCCGACGTGTTGTTGCTCGACGAGCCTACCAACCACCTCGACGCCGAGAGCATCGACTGGCTCGAACAGCATCTGCAACAATATAAGGGTACGGTCATAGCCGTGACGCACGATCGTTATTTCTTGGACAACGTGGCGGGCTGGATCCTCGAACTCGACCGCGGCGAGGGTATTCCGTGGAAAGGGAACTATTCGGGCTGGCTCGATCAGAAGACCAAGCGTCTGGCTATGGAGGAGAAGCAGGAGAGCAAACGCCGCAAGACGCTGGAGCGCGAGCTGGAGTGGGTGCGTATGTCGCCTTCGGGCCGTCGTGCCAAGAGCAAGGCGCGTCTGTCGGCATACGACAAGATGCTGAACGAGGATGTGAAGCAGAAGGAGGAGAAGCTGGAGATATTCATCCCCAACGGCCCGCGTTTGGGCGACGTGGTGATCGAGGCTCACGATGTGAAGAAGGTCTTCGGCGACCGCATACTGTATGAAGGACTCAATTTCTCGCTGCCGCCCGCGGGCATAGTCGGCGTAATAGGTCCCAACGGTACCGGAAAGACCACCCTTTTCCGCATGATTATGGGACTGGAGCAGCCCACCGAGGGTACTTTCACCGTAGGGCAGACCGTGAAACTCGCCTATGTGGATCAACAGCACAAATCGATAGATCCCGAAAAGAGCGTTTACGAGGTGATCTCGCAGAACAGCGATCTGATAACGCTGGGTAACCGTCAAATCCCGTCGCGTGCCTACGTGGCGCGCTTCAACTTCTCGGGTGCCGATCAGGAGAAAAAGTGCGGCATGCTGTCGGGCGGCGAGCGCAACCGCTTGCATCTGGCTCTCGCACTCAAGGAGGAGGGCAACGTACTGCTGCTCGACGAGCCGACCAACGATATCGATGTGAATACGTTGCGCGCGTTGGAGGAGGGACTCGAGAATTTCGCGGGTTGCGCCGTGGTGATCTCGCACGACCGTTGGTTCCTCGACCGTATAGCCACGCATATCCTCTCGTTCGAAGGCGATTCAAAAGTCGTGTTCTATGAAGGTTCGTACAGCGAGTACGAGGAGTGGAAACGCGCGCAGGGCGAGGACACCGCGCCCAAGAGAGTGAAGTACAAGAAACTTATGGAGTAATAGCAATCGAATTTTAATAATGTTGAACCGTTATTCAATAATATTAAAACGATGCTCGATATTGTTGAAGTCGGAATTAACAAAGTAAAAAATATAATGGCACAGAAACCTTCAATACCCAAAGGTACCCGCGACTTCTCGCCCGCCGAGATGATGCGCCGCACCTATATTTTCGAAACCGTAAAGGGTGTATTCCGAACATACGGATTCGCGCCGCTGGAGACGCCCGCGATGGAGAACTTGTCTACCCTGTTGGGCAAATACGGCGACGAGGGCGACAAGTTGCTTTTCAAGATTCTCAATTCGGGCGACTATGCGGCCGGACTCGCCGATGCTGAGGTGCGCTCGGCATCGCGGATCTGCGAAAAGGGTCTGCGTTACGACCTGACCGTTCCTTTTGCCCGTTACGTGGTTCAGCATCAGGGTGAAATAACATTCCCGTTCAAGCGTTACCAAATACAGCCCGTATGGCGTGCCGACCGTCCGCAGAAAGGACGTTACCGCGAATTCTATCAGTGCGACGTAGATGTCATAGGTTCACGCTCGCTGCTCAACGAAGTGGAGCTCGTCGAGATAGTGGAGCGAGTTTTCGGGAAACTGGGCATCGGCGTGACGCTTAAGATGAACAACCGCAAGATTCTGTACGGCATTGCCGAGACCATAGGCCATGCCGACAAGATGATCGATATCACGGTAGCCATCGACAAGCTGGAGAAGATAGGCATCGACAACGTGAAGGCCGAACTTGCCGAGCGAGGGCTCGACGATGCGGCGATAGCCAAGTTGCAACCGATACTCGAACTGAGCGGTGCCAACGACGAGAAATTGGCGAAGTTGCGCGAGGTTATGGGAGGTTCGGAGACGGGACTGCGCGGCGTGGAGGAGATGACCGAGATATTCGGTTACGTGAAGTCGCTCGGCATAACGCTTCCCATTGAACTCGACTTGTCGCTGGCACGCGGTTTGAACTACTATACGGGCGCCATATTCGAGGTGAAAGCCAACGATTTCGCCATAGGATCGATCTGTGGCGGAGGCCGTTACGACGACCTGACCGGAATATTCGGCATGCCCGAAACCTCGGGAGTGGGAATATCGTTCGGTGCCGACCGCATTTACGACGTTATGGTAGGTCTCGATCTATTCCCCGAGGAGGTGAATTTCGCCACCAAGGTGTTGTTCGTCAACCTCGGCGCCGAGGAGTGCATGGCTTCGCTCGGAATGATACGAGCCTTGCGCGATCGGGGCGTGGCGGCGGAGATCTATCCCGAGACCGCGAAGATGAAGAAGCAGATGGAGTATGCCAATCGCCGCATGATACCCTACGTGGTCATAGTGGGCAGCAACGAACTGGAGTCGCGCGCCGCGACGGTGAAGAACATGCGCACGGGCGAGCAGTTCACAGTGTCGTTCGACGCTGTTTGCGACGAGCTGGCGTAACCTGCTGCGGCCCTGTTGCGTGCGGTCGCAGACATTAAACGAAATCGTTATGAAAAGGATATTGTTTTCGGTGGTTTTCATCGCCGCGGGCCTATGCGCATCGGCGCAGACGGACGATGCCGCGGAACAGCTTCAGAAACTCAACCGTTTCTATCGCTATCTGAACGGCATGTATGTCGACGATGTGGAGATGAAGCCTTTGGTGGAGAATGCCATTCGCGGCATGCTGTCGGAATTGGATCCGCATTCGGTGTATCTCGATGCCGAGGAGATGCGTGTGCAGACCGAGGCTTTCGATGGAGGGTTCAGCGGCATAGGCATCGAATACAACATCCTCAACGACTCCATAATAGTGGTCAATACGGTGGTCAAAGGGCCTGCCGAGACGGTCGGACTCCGACCCAACGACCGCATAGTGGAGATCGACGACGAGAATGCCGTGGGATTGAAACGCAGCGACGTCCCGTCGCGCCTGCGCGGCCCGCGGGGATCGAAAGTAAAGATCGGCGTGGTGCGTCGCGGCGTACCCGAAGTGCTGAATTTCGACATTACGCGCGACAATATTCCGCTCAATACGGTGGATGCGGCGTTCAAGATCGACGATCGTACGGGATATATCAAGGTGAATCGTTTCGGGCGTACCACCATGCGTGAATTTCGCGAGGCGATGGCTAAGATGGACGGAATCGAATCCCTGATTCTGGATCTGAGCGGCAACGGCGGCGGACTGCTCGATCAGGCCGTCGAGATGGCGGGATACTTTCTGCCCGAAGGGGCTTTGGTGGTGTCGACCGAGGGGCGCGCCGTATCCCCCGAGCGTTATGCGTCGCCCCGAGGCGGCGAGTTCGACGGCCGTGTGGCGGTTCTCATAAACGAAAACTCCGCGTCGGCGAGCGAGATCGTGGCGGGAGCGTTGCAGGACTGGGATCGCGCGGTGATAGTCGGCCGCGACAGTTTCGGCAAGGGACTGGTGCAGCGTCAGGTGGCTTTGGGCGACGGTTCGGCCGTCAGGATAACTGTGGCGAGATATCACACTCCGACGGGACGCGTCATACAGCGTCCGTACGAAAAGGGACATAAGGAGGAGTATTACGAGTCGTTCGTGAACCGTCTGCGCGGCGAGAAGGTCGATTCGGCGGCGACGGCGGAATGCCCTCTCTACGAGACCATACGTTCGCATCGCAAGGTTTACGGCGGCGGAGGCATCGAGCCCGACATAAGGATCGAGACAGATACGACCGACATATCGGACTACATGATGAAAGTGATGGCGCAAGGCGTCTACAACGATTTCATAATGACCTATATGGATCGTAATCGCGAGCGTTTGGCGGCGGAATATCCCGATTTCGGAGAGTTCGATGCGGGGTTTGCGTTCGGCGACGACGACATGAAGCGTTTGACGGATATGGCCGCCGAGAAAGGCGTGGAGTTCGACGAGGAGCAGTTCGCTCGGTCGCGGTCGTTGATGGAGAATCAGTTGACGGCCTTGGTCGCTCAGAGATTATACACTTCGTCGGAATTTTATCGTTATCTGAATCCCCGTGAAAATGAATACTTTATAAGGGCATTGCAGGTCGTGGGCGATCCCGACGGCTCGTATGAAGCGATTCTGAAGTTAGAATAATTTCGAAACATTTGAAAATCGGAAAAATTTTACATATTTTTGGAAATAATTTAACAACCGATTTTCTTATGGCCTCAGAATCTGCATTCGATCGACGTGAAATAAACGAAGGTTTCGGCGATTCGGTTTTCTCGAAGATGATAAAGGCGGGACACCGCACCTATTTTCTGGATGTGAAAACCACGCGCGCAAACGATTATTTTCTGACTATTACCGAATTGCGAAAGAAGATAACCTCGCGCGGCATAGAGAACGAGCGTAACAAGGTTTTCCTTTACAAAGAGGATTTCGAGAAATTCGCCGATTGTTTCGCCGAGACGCTGAAATTCGTGCGGGCAATGACCCGAAACGAGAGTGACGATTCGAAAGAATAACGAAAACAGTCGGAGAATGGAATGGAAAAGGTCATATTAGGGTTCAGCGGCGGTATCGACAGCGTTACTGCCGCTCGTTTTTTGTCGGAGCGCGGGTTCGGGGTCACGGCCTTGACGCTCGATACGACGGGCGATGCCGAGCTTGTGGAGCGCGCCCGCATCATGGCGTCCGAGGTCGGTGCGGAACATGTCGCGGCAGATGTACGGCAGTCGTTTTCGGAGGCGATAATCGATTACTTCGTCGACAGTTATGTATCGGGACGTACGCCGTCGCCATGCGTGCGGTGCAATCCGCTCATAAAGTGGCGGTATTTGATTGAGGAGGCCGATCGGAGGGGTGTCCGTTTCGTTGCGACCGGTCATTACTTCAATATCGTGGAGCACAACGGTCGATTTTACGCGGCGCGCGCCGACGATCGTACGAAAGATCAATCTTATTATTTGTGGGGATTGTCGCAAAGCGTGCTTTCGCGGGCGTTGACGCCTATGGGCCATGTAATTAAAAGCGAGATAAAAGCGCGCTTCGCCGATAAGCGCGAGAGTATGGGGCTGTGTTTTCTAAATGGTTGCGGTTGCCGCGAGTTCATTGAGCGGCACTACCCTGCCGCTCTGCATCGGGGCGATATCGTCGATACGCAAGGGCGCACGGTCGGCAGGCACGACGGCATAGCGTTCTACACGATCGGCCAAAAGCGAGGCTTGGACGGTGTGGTCGGACGGCCCGTGGTGGCGATCGACGTCGAGCGCAACAGACTGATTGTCGGCGAGGATTCGGATTTATATCATCGGACGCTCGAAATAGGCGAATGCAATATCGTAGACGAAGAGGAGTTTTTGACGGCATCGGACATAAAGGTCGCAATTCGTGGCGTGGGACGTAATCCCGAGGGGTATATGCTTGGAGCGGAGAGAATTGCAGGCGGTTATCGCATACGGCTCGACGGCGCGGCGTGGGCACCTGCTGCGGGGCAGCCTGTAGTGTTCTACCGAGGCGACCGCGTGATAGGCGGCGGAATCATGGAGAGGTATTATTAGAATGCTGTCGGGGGAGGCGTTGTCGGTTCGTATGTATCTTTGATTGTGCCTCGGATACTCCTGCTGCGGTAAAATGCAAGCGAGTTTGCTTTTGCCCTCGCTTATTAGTACCTTTGTGCAGAATAACGAAACGGAATCGAAAGATGGATTGGGTAAAACGTTTGTACGATTGGATGCTGTCGTGGGGAAATTCGCGATGGGGGGCTTTGGCGCTGTTTTGTTTCGCGTTCGCGGAGTCGAGCTTTTTTCCGATACCGCCAGATGTGCTTCTTATTGCGTTGTGTCTCGGTGTCACGGCACGCTCGTTCCGTTATGCGGCCATATGTCTTGCAGGCTCTGTCGCAGGGGCGATGGCGGGCTATGCGCTCGGATTCTTCATGTGGCAAAACACGGCGGGAGAATATACCGCGCTGGCTCAATTCTTCTTCAATCACGTGTTCTCGATGGAGAGTTTTCTGAAAGTGGGAGCGCTGTACGACGAGTATAATTTCTGGATAGTATTCACGGCGGGATTCACTCCCCTGCCCTACAAGCTGTTTACGATAACGGGCGGATTGTTCCACATAAATTTCGTAATGTTCCTGCTGGCGTCGATGGTGTCGCGCGGATTGCGATTCTTCGTAATAGCATGGCTGATATGGCGGTTCGGTGCGCCGATCAAGCGGTTTATCGACAGGTATTTCAATCTGCTGGCCATAGCGTTCACCGTGCTCTTGATCGGTTCGTTCGTGCTGGTAGCCAAATTGTTGTAGAATATGAGACGGTTCGGGTTGATAGGCCGCACGTTGGGCCATTCGTTTTCGGCGAAATATTTTACCGAGAAATTCGAGCGCGAAGGGTTGAGCGGCGAGTGTTACTATGGGCTTTTCGAATTGCCCGACATAGAATGTGTCGAAGATTTTATCGCTTCGACTCCCGATTTGACGGGTTTTAATGTAACCATACCCTACAAGCAGCAGATAATACCCTATTTGGATTCGTTGAGCGATGAGGCGCGAAATATCGGCGCGGTGAATTGCGTGAAGATCTCGCTCGACGGAAAACGCACGGGCTACAATACCGATGTGGACGGGATTCGCCTATCGCTCGATAAGTTGCTCGGCGATGCGGCGGTCGATGCGGCTCTCGTGCTCGGCACGGGCGGCGCGGCGCAGGCGGTGAGATATGTTCTCGCCGAGCGCGGAATCTCCTTTGCGACGGTGTCGCGCGACAGAGCCAAAGGCGACTTGTCGTACGATGATCTTTCGCATGAGGTAATGGCGGCGCATCATCTGATAATCAATACGTCGCCTGTGGGTATGTATCCCCATGCGGAGGAGTCGCCGAATATTCCGTACGACGATCTGACCGACCGACACCATATGTTCGATCTGGTCTACAATCCGCCGCTGACGCGTTTCCTCGAACGCGGCGCACGGCACGGAGCGCATACCATTTCGGGGTTGGATATGCTTTACGCTCAGGCCGAAGCGGCATGGGCCGTGTGGAACGGTTGATCTATTCGCTCGCGTAGGCGTCGAGAACCTCCTCGGCTTTTGCGAGATCCTCGTTGCGGACGACGAGTTGTGCGGGTGCGAACCCGATCGGATAGACGGCGGCCATGATCTCGTTGCGTATCATGGCGTAGATTCCGGCCCCTTCGAGCAGAGATTTATCCCATTCGGCCTCGTTGACCGAATCGTATTCGCGGATGACAATCAAATTTTCCTCTTCCATAGCTTTGCGGTTTTTTGCGTCGGACGTCCCGAAAACGCCGCGACGATCATATCTGTATCAAGCGTTTTTTTTGTTGATAACTTGCAATGAGCAAACCAAAATATTCGATATTTTATCCGTATATTTGTAAAAACGATGCGGCTTTGTCGTCGGATCGATTAACTCGCGGTGAATCAATATGAAAGGTTTCGCTAAAATAATTATGTCGATAGCCGTCGCGGCAGTTGCGGCGGGCGGGATGCTCGCGTTTCGGTCGGTCGGCACGAAGGCGGCGGGATTCGATGTCGGGAGAATGGCTTTGGCCGACAGCGTTATCGTGCGTGCTATCGCCGACGGAGAGTTTCCCGGAGCCGTGTTGTGCGTGGTGCGGCGGGCCGAGGACGGTCGATCGGTAGGCGACGTGCTTTATCTTAAGGCATACGGTAACAGGCAGGTGTGCTCGGGGACGGATCCCGTAAGCGGCGAACCTCGGGGCGATACGATTGCCATGACGACGGATGCGGTGTTCGATCTCGCGTCGCTGAGCAAGTGCGTGGGTACTACCCTGGCGTTCATGAGACTGGTAGAGGACGGGAAGGTGAGACTTTCGGACGATGCGGCGCTCTACATCCCCGACTTCAAACCGTGGAGCGACAAAGGGAGTGCAAAGCGAGCCATTACGATAAAACATCTTCTGACCCATACTTCGGGCCTGCCTGCCGGAGTGCACGTGCCGACATTCGTGGCGCGATACGAGAAATACGGAGATCCCTCGAAGATGAATCTGCGCGATTCGCTTACGGCATACATTGCCCGCGATGCCGCGCGGTTGTCGCGCCCTGGTGACGAATTACGTTACAGTTGCTTGAACTTCATAGTGTTGCAGGCGATAATAGAACGGGTGACGGGGGAACGCATGGACCGCTATGCCGATCGCGAGATATTCAGTCCGCTGGGGCTCGAAAATACATGGTATAATGCGGCGGACGATGCCGTACGGCCTTTCGCGTCCGACGATCCCGTAGTCCCCTCCACGTTGGTGGACGGCAGAGTGCTGTGGGGCGAGGTGCACGATCCTACGGCCAGAATAGTCAACCGTGGCGTGTCGGGAAATGCGGGACTTTTCTCCACGGCCGAGGATTTGGCCGTCGTGGCGTCGATGCTCATGAACGGCGGGGCGATCGAGTTTCCCGAAACGGGGAGAAATGTGCGCGTGTTGTCGCGGCGGGCCGTGGATACTTTTTTCACTGTGCCGTCGGGATTCGAACGGTTCGGCCGCGCATTGGGATGGGATACCGACTCCTCGGCCGAGGGAGACCTCCTTACGAAAGGACGGACGGTAGATCATACGGGATATACGGGTACGTCGATGGTGATGGATCTCGACGAAGGCGTGGCCGTAATTTTGCTTACCAACCGCGTGCATCCTCGCGACGAGGGGAGCGTTGCGCGCACGAGAGCCGTAATCGCCAACATAGTGGCGTCGGCTTTGGATCGATAACGGATAATTATTTGATATATGCAGGATTTCGTTCATCTTCATGTCCATTCGCAATACTCGATTCTGGACGGTCAGGCGAGTATTCAGAGGCTCGTCGACAAGGCCATTGCCGACGGGATGAAAGGCATAGCGATCACCGATCACGGTAACATGTTCGGAATAAAGGAGTTCTGGAATTATGTGAAGAAAAAGAACGGTGCCCGTCGCGACAAGGTGAAGGCCGCCGAGGCGAAGATAGCCGCTTTGCAGGCCGAGATCGACGCTGCGGGTGCGTCTACCGACGAGCAGACGGCCGAAATGGCGAAGATCAAGGCTGAGTACGATGCGCTCCCCAAGCAGGATTTCAAAGCCATAATAGGATGCGAGGTCTACGTGGCCCGTCGCGGTCTGGCGATGAAGGAGGGCAAGCAGGATCAGAGCGGTTACCACCTGATTCTGTTGGCGAAGAATGCCAAAGGCTATCATAACCTTATAAAGATAGTATCGAAGGCGTGGACCGAGGGATTCTACATGCGTCCGCGTACCGACCATTTCGAGTTGGAGAAGTATCACGAGGGAATAATATGTTGCTCGGCATGTTTGGGCGGCGAGATCCCGAAACGAATTACCGAAGGCGATTTGGCCGCTGCCGAGAAGGCCATAGAGTGGCATAAACGCGTGTTCGGCGAGGATTATTTTCTCGAATTGCAACTTCACAAAGCTACCGTCGAACGAGCTAATCACGAGGTTTATCCGTTGCAGCTGGAGGTAAACAAGCACTTGAAGGAGTTGTCGAAGAAATGCGGTGTAAAGTTGGTGTGTACCAACGATGTGCATTTCGTGGACGAGGACAATGCCGAGGCGCACGACCGATTGATATGCCTCAGTACGGGCAAGGATTTGGACGACCCCAAGCGCATGCTCTACTCCAAGCAGGAGTGGATGAAAACCCGTGCCGAAATGAACGCTTTGTTCGGCGATGTGCCCGAAGCTCTGGCCAATACGGCGGAGATATGCGATCGCGTGGAGTCGTACTCCATCGACCATGCCCCCATTATGCCCACATTCGCCATCCCCGAGGAGTTCGGTACCGAAGCGGAGTATCGCGAACGTTACACGGAGCGGGATTTGTTCGACGAGTTCACGCGCGACGAGAACGGCAATGTGACCATGAGCGACGACGAGGCTGCCAAGAAAATAGACAAATTGGGCGGTTACGACAAACTCTACCGTATAAAGCTCGAGGCCGATTATCTGGCCAAGCTGACGATGGACCGCGCGAAAGTGCGATACGGCGATCCTCTGTCGTCTGAGGTGGCCGAGCGGCTGAAGTTCGAGTTGCACATAATGAAGACGATGGGTTTCCCCGGGTACTTCCTTATCGTGCAGGACTTTATTTGCGCGGCGCGCGAGCAGCTGGATGTGTCGGTCGGTCCCGGGCGAGGATCGGCGGCAGGTTCGGCCGTGGCCTACTGCTTGGGTATCACGCAGATCGACCCCATAGAATACGATCTTCTGTTCGAGCGTTTCCTCAATCCCGACCGTATATCGCTGCCCGATATCGATATAGACTTCGATGATGACGGTCGCGGACGCGTGCTCAACTGGGTGACGCAGAAATACGGCAAGGAGAAGGTGGCGCACATCATCACCTACGGCACCATGGCTACCAAGATGGCCCTGAAGGATGTGGCCCGAGTGCAGAAACTGCCGCTCAAGGAGTCGGACCGTCTGTGCAAGCTGGTGCCCGACCGAATACCCGACAAGAAGATAAATCTGGCCAATGCCATAGATTATGTTCCCGAATTGAAGGCGGCCGAGGATTCGGAGGATCCCGTATTGAGCGACACCATAAAATATGCCCGAATGCTGGAGGGCAACGTACGCAATACGGGTGTGCATGCTTGCGGTACCATCATTTGCCGCGACGACATAACCGATTGGGTGCCGGTAAGTACGGCCGACGACAAAGAGACGGGCGAAAAGATGCTCGTGACGCAGTACGAGGGTTCGGTGATCGAGGATACGGGACTCATAAAGATGGACTTCCTCGGTCTGAAAACTCTGTCGATCATAAAGGATGCGGTGGCCAACGTGAAGCATACCAAAGGCGAGACAGTAGATATCGACACCATAGCCATCGACGATCCAGCTACATATAAACTCTACAGCGAAGGCCGCACGATCGGAACGTTCCAGTTCGAGTCGCCGGGCATGCAAAAGTATTTGCGCGAGTTGAAGCCCACCACTTTCGAGGATCTCATCGCCATGAACGCCCTCTATCGTCCCGGCCCCATGGATTACATTCCCGATTTCATCGACCGCAAGCACGGCCGCAAGCCCATAGTGTACGATATCGACCTTATGGAGAAGTATCTGAAAGATACTTACGGTATTACGGTGTATCAGGAGCAGGTCATGCTCCTCTCGCGTCTGCTGGCGGGATTCACCCGAGGCGAGTCGGACACGCTGCGTAAGGCGATGGGTAAGAAGCTCAAAGACAAGCTGGATCATCTTAAGCCCAAGTTCATCGAGGGCGGCAGGAAAAACGGACACGATCCGCAAGTGCTGGAGAAGATATGGGCCGACTGGGAGAAATTCGCTTCCTATGCTTTCAACAAATCGCACGCCACGTGTTACTCGTGGGTGGCTTATCAGACGGCATATCTGAAGGCGAACTACCCTTCGGAATACATGGCTGCGGTGCTCAGCCGAAACCTTACCGACATAAAGAACATCACGGCCTACATGACCGAGTGCAAACACATGGATATAAATGTGTTGGGGCCCGATGTCAACGAGTCGGAGCAGAATTTCTCGTCGAACAAGGCCGGAGACATACGATTCGGAATGGCGGCCATAAAGGGTGTCGGCGAGGCGGCCGTGAAGTCGATAATTGAGGAGCGCGAGACGAACGGTCCGTTCAAAAACATATACGATTTCGTGGAGCGCATAAATTTCAATGTGGTGAACCGCAAGTGCATGGAGAACATAGCATATTCGGGCGGTTTCGACTCGATAATCGATTTCCACCGCAGCAAATTCTTCGCCGTCGATGCCCGCGGAAGCAGCCCGCTCACGTTCATCGAGCAGTTGATGCGTTACGGCCAGCGCGTGCAGGCCGAAAAGCTCAATTCGCAGCAGAGCCTTTTCGGAGGCGGATCGGTGATCGACATACAGCCTCCGACTACCCCGTCGGCCGAGGATTGGAACCAGTTGCAGGTGCTTAACAAGGAGCGCGAGATGATCGGACTCTATCTGTCGGCGCATCCGTTGGACGACTATTCGGTGATAATCAACCATATGTGCAAGGCCCACATGTCCGATCTGTCGGATCTGGAACAGTTCAGCGGTCAGGAGATCGGTGTGGCGGGAGTGGTTACGAGCGTGCAGGAGATGACTACCAAAACCGGACGGCA
>CAUDHE010000070.1 GCA_958449275.1 uncultured Alistipes sp.
TCTTATGAAAGGCGAATCGCCGCGTTCGATCGACGTCGAGGCGTTCGAAATCGATCGTCTTTTGAAGCACGAGAGTTTGCGGCGCGAAGCGTTGAACGATATAATCGATATCGGCATGCGCGTCGACAGACGGCAGGCAGCCCGCGGGCGGCAGGCGGCGGAGAATGCAAACGAGGGCTAAGCGAGTTGAGGGCCTCTGCGGGGGGCAGAAGCTGCGGCCCGCGCTGTTCGCAGAACTGCATTCCTTGCCACCTCTCCGCAAGGCTGTTCGCCGACGGCGGCAGGAGTGCGATAACAGTCCGCCGCAGTGGGGCGGCGGCGAACTGCGCGACTCAAGGAGCCGCAAATACGGTCCGGCGAACGGGAGTTCGATTTAATCCAGCGTTACGGTGAATGCCACGCAGTCGGGGCGGTTGCTCGTCAGACGCAGCACGCCGCCGTGCAAACGTACTATCTGACGCGACACGGCAAGCCCGATTCCCGAGCCGCCGTTTTTGGTGGTGAAGAACGGCGTGAAGATATTTTCGGCCACGTCGGGCGGAATGGGGCCGCAATTGTTTCTAACCTCGATGTTCACGCGTTCGTCGGGATCGATGTCGACGAATATGCCGATCCGTCTCTCGCCCTCGCACTCCGCCACCGCCTCGCGGGCGTTTTTCAGCAGGTTGACCATCACTTGCGTGACGAGCGTGCGATCGGCGTATATCATTGTGTCGTGCGGCTCTATTCTCTTCGTGAATTCTATCCCGTGCAAGTCGGTCAGCGCTATAGCCTCGTCGATGGGATCGGCCACATAGAGCGGTGCTTTGCGCGGCACGGGTATGCGCGTCACCTGACGGAACGAGTCGACGAACGACAGCAGACGTTCGCCCGTGGAGTGTATGGTTTGCAGTCCGTTGCGCAGTTCGCTGCCGTCGACCGCTGCCGTGAGCAGCGTGTTGCTTATGGATGTGACGGGCGCCAGCGAATTCATTATCTCGTGGGTGAGTATGCGCGTGAGTTTGTTCCACGACTCTATTTCTTTCTCGCTGAGTTCGTTGTTTATGTCGCCTATGGTTATCACGCGCAGCTCCTTTTCGCCCATCTGCATGTCGGCGCAACTGAGCGACAGACTCATGTCGCCCGTTTCGTCGATATATTGCACGAATCGCTGCTCGCCGCGGCGTATGGTGCGCAACGTCTCGACCAGCGTGTCGGACGCGGGCCGCAACTGCTCGATGTGTGTCAGGCGCATGAGTCCGAACAGATGCGCCGCTTTGCTGTTGGCCTGCAATACGGTGCCGTTGCGCATGACGGTTATGATGCCTATGTCGGCGCATTCGGTGATGAGTTCGAAGTACTTCTCCTTCTCGCGTATCTGCAATTTCGCGTCATCGAGTACCTCTTTTATTCTGTTGAGCGAATAGTTTATCAGCGCATGGTCGGTGACGTTGGGATTGTCGGCGAAACGAAATGCGTAGTCGTCGTTCTGCACGGCGTTGAAAATGAAGTTTATGCGCTTCATTATGTCGCCGTAAATCCTCAGCAGCGAGATCGACGCCGCTATTACCGCTGGTACCGACAGCACCAGCAGCGACCGCATGCGCATGGTGACGGAGACGGCGATCAGGGCTGATCCCGCGACTATTATCGCTATGCGGATTAGGATTTTGTTGTATGGAATCTTGCGCCCGGTCATAATCCATAGCGCTTGATCTTGTTGTAAAGCGTCTGTCGCGTGATGCCCAGCTTTTGTGCCACGGCCGTCAGATTGCCGTTGCATGCGGTTACGGCATCGCGAATCATCTTGCGTTCCATCTGCTCCAGTGTCGATACGCCGTCGGCGGCCGCGACGGATGTGGCGGGACGCAGCAGCAGATGTTCAACGCCTATGGCAGGCGAATCGCTCATTATCACGGCTTTCTCCACCGTGTGCTGCAATTCGCGGATGTTACCCTCCCACGCGTGCGCGGCGAGCCGCTCCGACGCTTCGGCCGAGAAGCCGTCGATGCGTTTGCCGTACTTTTCGGAGTAGCGGGCGAGGAACATGGCGGCCAGCTGCGCTATGTCCTCCTTGCGGCTGCGCAGGGGCGGGAGCGCTATGTGTATGGTGTTTATGCGGTAGAGCAGATCCTGACGGAATTCGCCTTTGGCCGTGAGGTCGTAGGGATCGCGGTTGGTGGCGGAGATCAGGCGTATGTCGACGGGTACGGGGACGTTGCTTCCCAGCCGCACTATGCTGCGGCTCTGCAATGCCGTGAGCAGCTTGGCCTGCATGTGCAACGGCAGATTGCCTATCTCGTCGAGAAAGAGCGTGCCGCCGCTCGCCGTCTCGAATTTGCCCGCGCGGTCGGTCCGCGCATCGGTGAAGGCCCCTTTCACGTGACCGAACAGCTCGCTTTCGAACAGAGTGTCGGGTATGGCGCCCATGTCGAGACTCACCATGGCGGCGTTGCGGCGAGTCGACAGACGGTGAATTTCGCGGGCCAGCATCTCCTTGCCCGTCCCGTTCTCGCCCGTTATGAGTATGTTGGCGTCGGTGACGGCCACCTTCTCCACCGTATCGCGTATGCGGCTCATGGCTTCGCTTTCGCCCCAGAACATCGGTTTATCGGCGGGGCGTGACTCTTTGCGCCGCTTCGGATCGCGCCGGTTTCGGCTCAGACGGTATGCGTTCCGCAACGAGGTTATGAGTTTGTCGTTGTCCCACGGCTTCACCACGAAATCCACCGCGCCGTGCTTCATGGCCTTTACCGCCAGATCGATGTCGGCATATGCGGTGAAGAGCACCGTTTGCGTTGCGGGATACTTTTCGGCTATCTGCCCCAGCCAATAGATGCCCTCGTTACCCGAGTTGATGCCCGCGCTGAAATTCATGTCCAGCAGCACCACGTCGGCTTCGAAAGTTCGCAGGGTCGATATGAGCGTGTTGGGCGACGAGAGTGTGACCACCTCGGCGAAATGGCTGTCGGCCAGCAGTTTCACGGCCGACAGAATGCCCCGATTGTCATCCACTATGAGCAGTTTACCCTCTTTCATCGTTTCGCGGTAATTATCAAGACAAAAATAGGCGAATTTCCGCGATTGTCAAAAAAATTCACTCGAACGTCTAATTTTTTGACACTTGATTTGTCTATGTGAAGTGTTAATATGTTGATAATTAGTAGATAATATGCGGTGGTGCGGTTTTGGCATCGATTTCCGACAAAGGAAAAAATTATCGAAAAACATATGAAAAAAACTATTCTGACCCTAATCGTGTCAATTTTATTTACACCTCTCTATTCCCAGCGTATGTCGCTCGAGGAGTGTATGGCCTATGCCGTCGAGCACTCCACTTCGGTGGGGCAGCGTGCCAACTCGCTCGCCTCGGCGCGCGAGGATTATATCGATGCCGTGGCGGCGGTGTTGCCTTCGGTGAGCGCCAATACGGGCGGTTCGGTGAATTTCGGCCGCTCGGTCGACCCCGAGACCAACACTTACACTACAGTCTCGACGTTCAACAATTCGTATGGCGTTTCTGCGGGCATGACGCTGTTTTCGGGTTTCGACGCCATCAACGGTATCCGTGCCGCCAAGGTGGCCCGTGCGATGGGTGTCGAGAATCTGCAACTCGCGCGCGACGAGGCTGCGATGAATGCCATGGCGGCCTATTTCGACGTGGTCTACTACACGGGCACCGTGAAGATTGCCGAAGATGCTCTCGCCGCGAGCGAACTGAATATGAAAAAGGCGTCCAAGAATCTCGAATTGGGTTTGGTAAGTCCTGCCGACGTGGCCGAGATCGAGGCGCAGGTGGCTGCCAACGACGTTTCGCTCACCGAGCAGCAGAACAATCTGGCTTTGGCCGAGATAAGGTTGCGCGAGGTGATGAACTATCCGCAGGACGAGTCGCTGGAGATCGACACCGACGTGCGCATCGAGGGCGCCATGACGGGGGCTTCGTTCGCCGAAGTGCTCGACAATGCTCTGACTAACAATCCGCGCATGCGCTCGGCCCAACTCAACAGCCGCTACAACGAGATCAATTACAGCCGAGCCAAGTGGCGCTACTATCCGTCGATTTCGGCGGGCGGAGGCTACAATACCAGCTTCTATACCAATCTCGACAATTCGTCGGCCTACGATTCGTGGTGGCGTCAGCTCAAGCAGAACCGCGGTTCGTACGTCTCGGTATCGATGTCTATTCCCATCTTCTCGGGATTGACCCGTCGCACGTCGAAGCATCGCGCGCGTTACAGCATGAACAACGCCGCATTGCAGGAGGAGGCCACGCGCCGCGCCGTCGAGAGCGAGGTGGCGCAGACTTACAGCCAGATGCAGGGCTACGGCAAGCAGTATGTGCAGGGGCGCAAGAAGGTGAAGGCTACCGAGTTGGCTTATCAGGGAGTGTCGCAGAAGTTCGCCAAGGGCATGGTATCGGCCATAGAGTTGCAAACCGCATCCAACAATTTGCAGCGGGCCCGCTCGGAGATGCTTCGCTCGCGTCTGCAATATATAATAAAGTGCCGCATGGTCGACTACTACAACGGCATTCCGCTGCTTGAGAAGCGCTGATGTCGTTCGGTCTCGTGCGGCGATGTCGAAACTGTTTTTTTGTGAAATAATAAAACGTAACATACTTATGGATATCAAACTCGAAAAGAAAAAGGGCTGGAGAGCCTTGTTTCAGAAAAAAAATGTGCCTTATGCCTTCGCGGGCGTGTTCGTCGTTTTCGTGGCGTGGCTGTTGCTGCGCGACAACGCCTCGGTGCTGCGCGTCGATGCCGACGTGGTTACCGTTTCCGACGTCCGCAGCGGCGAATTCAACGACTACGTGCGTCTGACGGGCACCGTGCAACCCATCACCACCGTGCAGCTCTCGCCGCTGGAGTCGGGCATCGTCGAGCGCATCGTGGCCGAGGAGGGCACCTCGGTCAGGCGCGGCGACGTGATTATCGAGATGTCGAACAACTCGCTCAGCATGCAGATCCTGCAATCGGAGGCCGATCTGGCCGAGAAGCAGAACATCCTGCGCAACACACTTATCTCTATGGAGCAGGAGCGTCTGTCGCTTCGCCAGAATCGCCTGCAACTCGACCTCGACGTCGAGCGCAAACGTCGCGCCTATCTCCAGAACGAGGAACTCTACAATAGCGACCTTTTGGCCAAGGAGGAGTGGCTCCGTTCGAAAGAGGATTACGAACTCTCGAAGAACCAGCGCGATCTGAACCTCGAACGCCAGATCCAGGATTCGCTCTATCGTACCAACCAGATCGAGCAGATGAACGAGAACCTGGCTTCGATGGCTCTCAACATGCAGCTTATCCGCCAGCGTGTCGACAACCTCAATGTCAAGGCACCCATCGACGGCGAGGTGGGCATGCTCGACGTGGTTCTGGGACGGTCGATAGGGCAGGGCGCCAACATCGGTCAGATCAACGACCTTTCGACCTTCAAGGTGACGGCCCAGATCGACGAACACTACATCGACCGCGTCGTCACGGGCCTCACGGCATCGTTCGAGCGTCAGGAGACCCGCTTCGAGATGCTGCTGCGCAAGGTCTATCCCGAGGTTCGCAACGGCCAGTTCCGCGCCGACTTCGTCTTTGCGGGCGACGTTCCCGAGAACATCCGCAGCGGTCAGACCTACTATCTCAACCTTCAGCTCGGCCAGCCCGCCGAGGCCGTAATCATCCCCCGCGGATCGTTCTACCAGTCTACGGGCGGCGCGTGGATCTACGTGGTCGACGCCTCGGGCGAGAAGGCCTATCGCCGCGACATACGCATCGGCCGTCAGAATCCGCAGTATTACGAGGTCGTAGACGGCCTGCAAGCGGGCGAGAGGGTCATAACCTCGTCGTACGACAACTTCGGCGACCACGACGTGCTGCTGCTTAAACATTAATCCCCCGACTCTCTGACTTATGAAGATCGCTTTTAAAAATTTTCTCACCTCGCTCCGCCGATACAAAACCGCCTCGGCGCTCAACATTGCCGGCCTCACCCTCGCTTTCGTCGCCTTCTACGTCATGATGGCGCAGGTTACCTACGACTGGGGCTACAACCGCTCGTTTCCCGATGCCGACCGCATTCACGTGGCGGTGCCGCATTTCTATCGCGACCGCTACACGCTGCATTCCTCGTCCGAACTGTTCAACTCGGTGGCGGCGCAATGTCCCGATGTGGAACAGAGCGGCGTGATGTCCGACAACTGGTCCTCCGGCAAGGTTCGGGTACCTAATTCCGATACCGAGTCGGCCGAATACTCTTTCCGTATCGACTTCATGGAAGAATCGCTTGTCGATCTTCTCGGCATGCGCGCCGTGGAGGGCGATCTTCATCGCATAGGCATGCCCCGTTCGGCCATAGTCCCGCGTTCGGTCGCCGAGACCATCGGGGTGCATGCCGGCGACAATCTCGATATCGAGATACGCGACAAAGCAGCCAAGTACTACCGTGACGAATATGCCGTCGTGGGCATCTACGAGGATTTTCCCGACAACTCGTTTTTCGCCGAACCTCGCATATTCTGTACAAGCGACGATAAAAAGATGGAGTTCATCGATCGGATCTGCATGTTCCGACTTCGCCGCGGAGCATCGGTCGATAATTTCGCCTCGCTGTGGAACGCCGCTCAACTCGACGAACGCCTTGCGTCCATGCGCTCGTGGTCGGCTTTGCAAGGCAAGGAGTTCGACGAGGCCGATTTCATCGAAGACTATCGACGGACTTTGTTTCCCACGCTCAACGAGGCCTATTTCGACAGCCGTATAGACAACGTCGACCACAGTTCGTACTCGTCCATGATGACGAGCCTGGCCATAGCCGTCATTGTCGTGGTCATAGCCTTCATCAATTTCGTCAACTTCTTCTTCGCCATGATTCCGGTGCGCATGCGTGCCGTCAACATCTGCAAGGTGTTCGGCGCCTCGACTGTCTCGCTGCGCATCAACTTCGTGTTCGAGTCGCTGGGCTTCGTGCTGTGCGCGCTGTTTCTGACCTTGTGGATATCCGTCGCGCTGCCCGAAACGCCGCTGGCCGATTACGTGTCGCGTCCGCTCACGCTCGATCGCAACATGGGAGCCGTCGGACTCATGCTGCTGACGGGTGTTGTCATGGCTGTCGTCTCGGCCGTCTATCCGGCCTGGTACATCACCTCGTTCAACGCCTCGCTGGCCGCCAAGGGCAGTTTCTCGGGTTCTGTCTCGGGCCGTCGCCTGCGTACGGTGCTGCTGGGCGTGCAGTTCGCCGTGGCTATGGTGCTCATAACCGTCACCGCGTGCATGTGGATGCAGTACCGCCACATGGTGAAGTACGACATAGGATTCGACCGCGAGAACCTCATGACGTTCTTAATGAATGGAAAACTGTATGAAAATCAAGAGGTCATGGACGAAAAGATACGGGGAATTGCCGGAGTGAAGGACATTGCCTATTCCAATTTTCCCGTGGTGAGCGAGTATTCCAACTCGTCAGTGACCGAAAAGCGCGACGGCCGTGATATGGAACTTATGTACCGTATAGTATCTCCGAGCTTTCCGGAGGTCATGGGTCTCGATCTCATCGCCGGCGAGAACTTCAGACCCAATTACCTTTCGGCCCGTTTCTGCATGATAACTCAGACCACACACCGCAAATACGGGTTCGAGATCGGCGATGTCATAAACACTTATCAGATCGTCGGCATCCTGAGCGACTTCATGGGTATTCCGCTGGACCGTGCGGAACATGGCGACCGCAACATCGTCTATACTCCCGCAAACATCTGCGGTCCGTATGTATATTTCCGTCTGGAGCCCAATACCGACATCGGGCGGGTGGTGAAGCAGGTCCGCGCCGTGATCAAGGAGTGCGACCCCGAAGCCGATCCCGCCATCGGGTTCTTCGAGGAGACGCTCGATCGGCTCTATTCGCAGACGCGCCGCAGCGCCGTGGTCATAGGTATGTTCGCCATGCTGGCCGTCGCGATCTCGCTCATGGGCGTCTTCGGCATCGTGATGTTCGAGACCCGTCACCGCCGCCGCGAGATCGCCGTGCGCCGCGTCTTCGGTGCCGCCACTTCGGACCTGCTGCGCATGTTCAATCTCCGCTACGCCGTCATTCTCGTCGTATGCTTCGCCGTTGCGGCGCCTCTGTCGTGGTATTTGGCCGACGAGTGGCTTGCGGGATTCGCGCGCCGCATCCGCATCGCGTGGTGGATCTTCGCTCTGGCTCCGGTCGCGGTGTCGGCGCTTACCGTGGGGCTGGTCACGTGGCGCAGCTTCCGTGCCGCGGGCGAGAACCCCTCGCGCGTGCTCGGAGGCGAGTGATGAATTAAGTCAATGTATAAATTTTTTCGAATATGATTTTCCGAGATTTCATTACGGTTCTGAAGCGTTACCCTTCGTCGTCGATTCTCAACATCGCGGGATTGGGCATCGCTTTCGCTTCGGCCTATCTTATTTTAGTGCAGGTATGCTTCGACCTGTCGTATAACCGCAACGTGGAGAATGCCGACAACATCTACCGTCTCGAATACCCGAGCTGGTACCGCGATGGTTTTTACGGTGCGCACTGGAGCCGTCAGCAACCGTTGGAGATGGCCGAGTCCGTCCCCGAGATCGAGGCTGTAGCCACCGTCTTTATGGCAGGTTGGGATTACGATGCGTCGATCAAACGTAACAATACCATCGACAATATGTCGTTGAGGCTCGCTCCTGCCGAGGAGGCGGGATTCGACGTGTTCGGACTCGATGTCGTTGCGGGTTCGATGGAGAATTTCGACGACAGCCGCATTGCGTTAAGCGAATCGGCCGTCCGCAAGTACGGACTCGACGTGGGCGACGTGATTCACTGGGGCAAGGGCGCCGAGGAGGGTGCGCAAACCGTCACCGTCTGCGCCGTCTACCGCGATCCCCGCGGTCCTTCCGACATCGCCGCTAACGACGGTTTCGCAGGTATGGTTCCCGCCCGAAATACCGATCGCTCCAATTGGAACAATCCGTGCTACATACGTCTGGCCGACGGTGCGTCGCCCGAGGCTGTGGCTGCCAAGATGCTCGACAATCTTGTCGCCGCGGCCGAGAAGGAGGGTGAATCGCAGGAGGATATCGAGATATTGCGCAAGAGGATGGCCGTGCGTCTCAATCCGCTTACGGATCTCTACTTCGCCCGCGACGTCGACGGTCCCGACGGCCTCGTCGGCAACCGTACGACTACCATGACGCTGCTGGGTATCGCCTGCCTCGTCATAGCCGTGGCGTTCATCAACTTCGTCAACTTTTTCTTCGCCCTCATTCCCGTCCGCATCCGCTCGGTCAACACCCGCAAGATCTTCGGCGCCTCGTCGCTCGGCTTGCGTCTCGGATTCGTGGTCGAGACGGCGGGACTCGTCGCGACGGCTTTGGCGGTTGCGTATTGTCTGGTGCTCGTAGTCGCCGATACTCCGCTTCGCGACTATATTTCGACGAGCGTCGAGGTCGGCGACAACCTGCCCGTGGCATTGTGGCTCGGCGCAGGCTCGCTGGTCGCGGGAATAGCCGTCAGCCTGTGGCCCGCGTTCTACATCACTTCGTTCTCGCCGGCGTTCGTTATCAAGGGGGCGTTCTCGGCCACCTCGTCGGGCCACGCTCTGCGCTATACGCTGGTGGGCGTTCAGTACGTGATCTCCATATCGCTCATCGTCACGGCTCTGTTCATGCGCTTGCAGCACTCCTACATGATGAATTACGACATGGGCTTCGACAGCAGCATGGTGCTGGCCGTGGATAACGTGCAGCTGTCGGGCCTCGACAAGTTAGAGGCGCTCGCCGACAAGCTCAAGGAGAATCCCGCGGTCACCGACGTCGCCACGGCCGCGGGCAATCTGGTGGCCCCCCAGCGAATGGGCTGGGGCCGCAGGTTCAAGGACCGTCAGATCTCGTTCCAGTGCTATCCCGTGTCGTGGAACCTGCTCGACATGATGGGCATAAAGATCACCGAGGGGCGCGACTTCACCCGTAGCGACGAGATGTACGACAACGGCACCTTCATATTCAACGACGCTGCGCGGCGTCAGTTCGAACTCACGCTCGACGATAGCGTGTACGGCCACATCGGCGAGACGCGTATCGCGGGTTTCTGCGAGGACTTCAACTTCAAGCCGTTGCAGTACGGCATCGAGCCGTTCGCGTTCTACGTCTTCGGCAGCCGCGGGTGGTCCTACCCCTCGCACCTCTACGTGCGCATCGCCGCAGGCACCGATATCCGCGCGGCGCGCCGCTATGTGGAGAAGACCGTGTGCGAGATGGCTCCCTACCTCGATCCCGCTCTGGTCGAGGCCCGTCTGTTCGACTCCGAGCTGGAGGCGCAGTACAACAAGGAGCAGCGTCTGTCGACCCTGATCACCGTATTCTCGGCGCTGTCGATCCTCATCTCGATGATGGGAGTCTTCGGACTGGTGCTCTTCGAGACCCAGTACCGCCGCAAGGAGATAGGCATCCGTCGCGTGAACGGCGCCACCGTAGGAGGCATTCTCCGTATGTTCAACATGCAGTTCCTGCGCGTGGTGGGCGTGTGTGCATTGATCGCCGTTCCCGTGAGCCGATATTTCGTCGACCGCTGGCTATCGACCTTCGCCTACCGCATGCCCATGTACTGGTGGGTGTTCGCCGTGGCAGTCGCCGCCGTGGCGGCCGTTACCGTATTGACGGTCACGGTGCGCAGCCGTGCGGCCGCCAACGAAAACCCCGTAAATGCCATACAGCGTTAGAACACGATATTTCAAAAGAACGGAAAAATGTTGCAACAACTCAATTTCAAATCCTATTTCACCTTCCTCGGGCGCAACAAGCTCTACACGGCCATAAATTTCTTCGGTCTGTCGGTGTCGCTGGCGATGATCGTACTCATCTCCACCTACACATTGCATCAGCTCGGCACCGACTCGCACCACGAAAATGCCGATCGCATCTACATGCTTTCGGACGGAGTGTCGGATGCTAACGGTTACTATCTGCCCAAATATCTGCTCGGCCGCTATCCCGAGATCGAAGCCGCCGTCTCGGTGGCATCCGGTACCGAGGAGATCGAGGTGGGCAACAACGGCGACAAACTCTTCGCCAAGGTAATCGATGCCGATTCCGCCTTCTTCCGCATATTCACCTGCCCGATGGTCGAGGGCGACGGCGCCCCGTTTGCCGCCGACCGTCGCAATGCCGTGATATCGGAGTCGTTCGCACGCAAACTTTTCGGCGGCGGCATGTCTCCCGTGGGACAACCGCTGAAGATCGACGGCGACAAGACCTCCTATGTCATAAGCGCCGTCATGCGCGATATCGACAATTCGGTGCTGCCTTCGGCCGACGTCGTTCTGCGCGCCGAGCGCCTGCCCGAGATCAATATGTCGAACAACGAGACGATGGACAACTGCGGCAGTACTGCCACGTTCCTGCTGGTCGGGAAGAACGCCGATCTCGTGTCGCGCGCCGACGACATGCTGGAGTATTTCAAGGAGATCTACTGGCCTTACAGCGGCGGCATCCGCGACCGTGTCGTGCCGGTACCTCTGCGCGAGGTCTATTTTTCTGGCCTGGAGACCGGCATGTTCAACCGCGGCAACCGCGATTTTGTGGCGATTCTATTCTCGGTGGCCTTCATACTGCTGCTCTTCGCAGTCATCAACTATGTGAACCTCACTATGGCGCAGACGGGATTCCGCGCCAAGGAGATGGCCATGCGGCGTCTGCTCGGGGCGCGGCGTGGCGGCGTCGTGTCGAAATTGATCCTCGAATCGGTCTTCTTCTCCGCAGCGGCGTTCGTGCTCGGGCTTTTTTTGGCCGACGCCGTCAATCCTTGGGCGTGCCGTCTGCTCGATTACGACTTCACCGTGTGGAGCGAATTTACGCCGTTGTATGCGGCGGGCTGCGCTCTGTTCGCTGTCGCCGTGGGCGTGGTGTCGGGTACGGCTCCCGCCCTGGCCATTTCGCGCTACAAGCCCGTCGATGTGGTGAAGGGTACTTTTCGCAATCGTACTAAATTGGTGTACAGCAAGATATTCATTGCCGTGCAGAACGCCGTCACGGTGGTCATGCTGGTGGCCGCTCTCACCATGTATTTGCAGATAAGGCACATGATAAACATGCCGCTGGGCTACGACGTCGACGATGTGTTGGTGGTGAACAACAATTTTCCGCGCGGCAACGGCGTCGCGGGCTTCGTCGAGGAACTGCGCCGCGCACCCCAGGTCGCGGCGGTGGGCGTGGGCAACGGCACTCCGTTGTGGGGCACCAACAACAATACCATCCGATACGGCGAGGGGCGCATGGTTAGTTTTCAGCAGATACTCGGCGACTCG
>CAUDHE010000071.1 GCA_958449275.1 uncultured Alistipes sp.
GACGCAATGCCTCCTCGCCTATGACAGTCTGATGCAGAAGCACATGGTTCATCACGCTGCCCAAGCAGTAGCGGGTGGTCTCGCCGTGAGCAAGTGCGATCTCCACAGCCTCCGATATCGCTATGCCGAGATTGCCCGAGCATTCGGGGTCGGCGGCGAGAATGTTGCGGCCCGCCTGCGTAGTGTCGCTCGGCGAGGGAATGACATCGGCACCCCAGGCGTTCATCAGCAACTTGCGATAGGGTTTCTGATGATAGCTCACCTTAACCATGTATACGCGCAGATCGATGTTGAAATATTGGCAGGCCAATGACATCGCACTGCCCCACTGTCCGCCGCCGGTCTCGGTCGAGAGGTACTTTATACCCTGCTTGGCGTTGTAATAAGCCTGAGGAATGGCAGTGTTGGGCTTGTGCGAACCCGCGGGCGAAACGCCTTCGTTCTTGAAATATATTTTGGCGGGCGTATCGAGCAGTTTTTCGAGATTGCGTGCGCGGACCACAGGCGTAGGCCTCCATATCTTGTACAGATCCTGCACCTCGTCGGGTATCTCGATGTAACGTTCGGTCGACATCTCCTGCTTTACCAGTTCCTCACCGAAAATGCAACTCATGGCCTCGGCCGTAACGAGCTTTTTGGTACGCGGATCGAGGGCGGGCAGCGGCTTGTTGGGCATATCTGCCACGATGTTGTACCATGCCTTCGGCATTTCGCTTTCGGGCAATACGAATTTCTTTGTTTTCATTGTTATCTGTTTAATGTAAAAGTATACATCGAAAAAAGGCCATCGCTCGTACGAACAATGGCCTTCGAATCTTCTATTCTTCACGCATATCATGCAGGTTCAACGTCATTGTTCTTTATCGACAATGAACGCCACCACATGTTATGTATACCGCGAATCATAAATCTCCGTTCTTTGATGCAAATATAGGAATATTTTTTACAGTATCAACAGTCCGAACCTATTTTTTGCATCTTTTATTTTGTCGCGAACTTCAGACCGTCGAGCTTGTTCCAATCGCCGCGTGTAAAGTCGGGAACCGCAACGGGCATGCTGTTGTGCTCGGCCGAAACAGCCGACAACTCGCCTATGCACGACCACTCGGCAGCGTCGTATACATCCTGATCGAGCGGCAGACCGTTCTGCAAACAATAGATCAAACGATAGTCCATCACGAAGTCCATGCCGCCGTGGCCGCCAACCTGCTTGGCCTTCTCCTCGATCTCGCGGTGGATGGGATGCTTGTAGGCCTCCAATACGGCAGCCTGCACCTCGGGCGATACGAATCCGTGGGGATTGACGTTCGCGCCCTCGGGAAGTACATCGGCCGGAATCTGACCTGGCATGAAAGTGAAACCGCTGATAGGATATTTGTTGGCGAATCCGAGCGAACCGGTCAACTGATAGAGACGGTTGTAGGGACGCGGCGTATAGACATTATGCTGAATCTCGATCGTCTGGCCCTTCTCGGTCTTGACCAGAGTGACGGTATGATCGCCGTTGGCGAATTCGGTCGATCCCATCTTCTCCTTGGCCTTGGCCAAACCGTTCACCGACTTGGTATCCATCGAAACCAAATGGGTCAGGCGATTGCCGCGGTGGATATTGAGAGCCTGACAGCAGGGACCGAAGCCGTGGGTAGCGTAAACGTCGCCGCGATGCTTCTGGTTAAAATCCAAACGCCAGTTGTTGTGATAGTCGTCCCAGAAATCCGACAGATTGTGAATGTAAGCACCCTCGGCATGCACGATCTCGCCGAAAAGGCCCTGCTGAGCCATATTGAGGCAGGTAAGCTCGAAGAAGTCGTAAACGCAGTTTTCGAGCATCATGCAGTGGCGGCGTGTACGCTCCGAGGTGTCGACCAACTGCCAGCACTCGGCGACATTGATGGCGGCGGGAACCTCCACTGCCACATGCTTGCCGTGCTCCATGGCATAAACGGCCAAAGGCACATGATTCACCCAGTCGGTAGCTATATATATAAGGTCTACGTCGTCGCGATCGCACAGTTCCTTATAGGCCTCGGGACCTACGTACTCGTCGGCCTTCGGACGGCCTGCGTTCTCCAGCGTCTTCTGACACTTGGCTACGTTATCGGGTTCGAGATCGCACAAACCCTTGATCTCCACACCGTCGATATGGGTGAAACGGCCCACTGCGGCGGGACCGCGCATACCGAGTCCGATGAATCCCACGCGAACCACGGGAATGGGATCGGCGGCGAAACCGAGCATCGACTCCTGCCCCGCGGCGCGCGCAGGCTCGTCGAATACGATCATGCCGTTCTTGACCTTGTAATTGTCGCCCGACGCGGTCGAACCGCAAGTGTCGCAGCAACTCTGCATGGCGAGGCCCGCAAGCATCGCAGCGCACAGAATGAACAAACGATTTATCTTCATAAGCATTAATTATATTTAGGTGTTAGTTTTGTTCGGGTTCGGTCGCGTCGTCAGCGAGCGCATGTTTGCCGTAATTGTAGCCGTAATGGTCGAACAACTCGGCAAGATGATGCAGGCGTTTCACGAACGACTCGTAATTCTTGTTGGGATAGCTCCACCCCACCTCGGCAATGGCGCTCAGACGCGGCAATGCCATATATTGCGCATGGTCGTACTCCGAAATGTACTCCGTCCACAGATTACCCTGCACGCCGAGAATATATTTGCGCTCGTCGTCGCCGAGTTTGTCATATGGATCGAGCGAATATGTCTTCTCCACGGGCAGATAACCTCCGATAGACAAAGGTTCGTTCTTCGTGTCGCGACTCTGGTAGTAGTCGAGATAACAATTGGTATTGGGCGCCATAATCACATGGTTACCCTGCTTGGCAGCCTTGATGCCGTATTGAGGACCGCGCCAAGCCATCACCGTGGCACTCGGAGTCACGCCGCCTTCGAGAATCTCGTCCCAGCCGATGATCTTGCGGCCGTGATCGTTGAGAAACTTCTCCACGCGGGCCGTGACGTAAGACTGTAACTCGGCCTCGTTTTTGAATCCCTCGGCTTTGATACGCTTTTGACAGTCGGGACACTTATGCCACACCGTTTTGGGACACTCGTCACCGCCGATGTGGATATACTCCGACGGGAAAAGATCCATAACCTCGGTCAGCACATCCTCCAGGAACGTGAAAGAATGCTCTTTGCCCGGGCAGATCACACGCTCGTCGATGCCCCACCACGTCAGCACCTCATATTGCTCGCCCGTACATCCCAGCTCGGGATAGGCGGCCAGCGCAGCCACCGAATGGCCGGGAATTTCGATCTCGGGAATTACGGTTATGAAGCGCTCGGCGGCATACTTCACCACGTCGCGCACCTCGTTCTGAGTGAAATATCCGCCGTAGGGCTTGCCGTCCTGCCCCTCGTTACGCCCCACGGGCGACGATTTGCGGACGCTGCCGACCTCGGTAAGTTTGGGATATTTCTTTATCTCGATGCGCCACCCCTGATCCTCGGTCAGATGCCAGTGGAATTTGTTGATCTTGTGCATAGCCAGAATATCGAGCGTCTCCTTCAGATCCTTTACGCTGAATATGTGGCGTCCCATGTCGAACATAAAGCCGCGATAGGCGAAATAGGGCTTGTCCTCGATCGTACATGCGGGAATCTCCACACGCCGCTCGCCCTCGAAGACGAACGCCTCGGCAGGGATCATCTGACGCAATGTCTGGAAAGCATAGAACACGCCGTTGGCTTTCGAAGCATAAATGTCGATATGATCGGGCCGAACCTCCAGACGATACTCCTCGTCGTCCATGCTCTTGTCCTCCCATATGTTCACGGCATTGCGCTTGGCGGAACCGAGGCTGCCGCCGCTGACCTTGAACGTCGATCCTCCCAACGTCTCCTCCATCACGTCGCGCCAAAAATCGACGGCATAATCGATATTCTCGGGCTCGAAAAAGAGCGCTACCGAAGTAGTGGGCTTAAGTACGAATGCACCTTCGCCTGCCACGACCTTCTCGGGCAGAGGGATAACGTCGATATTGCCGTCCGTGGCGATGAGTTTCCCGCACGAAGCGAGCGCCAACACGCCCGAGACGGCACAAGCGGCCAGCATTTTCGCAATATTCATAATTTTAACACAATTAAACGAAATCAAAAGCGAAAATAGCACTTTTGTCGATTCGCTCCAAATAAACATCGATTTTTTTGGCAATAAACCTCTATTGGGCCGTTTTGCTTGACGAATTGAAAAATATATGTTATATTTGCGCTACGGTTCCGCATTTGAAACTTCATTCCAAATGAAAAACTAACCGACCCATGCAAACCGAAAAGACAAAATACAATATCCCCATCCTCGCAAAAGGCATGGAGTTGCTGGAGATAGTGTCGCAATATCCGCAGGGACTCACCCTTGCGGAACTTACGGCAAAGACCGACACACCCAAAACATCGCTATATCGCATACTATGTTCGTTCGCCGAACAAGGATATCTCGCAAAGGATGAGGTGACGGCTCGATTCTCGCTCACGCACAAGATATTCGGAATGGCGATGACGTCGATCGGAGGCCCGTCGCTGCTCGAATACGCCTACGATCCCATGCGCCGACTGCGCGACAAACTGTCGGAAACGGTCGTGGTCGGAACGCTCACCGAGGACCGAATAGTGATACTCGACCAAATCATCGGATCGCACCACTTCTGCTTCACGGTCAAGCCCGGAATGAACGTATGTCTCCACGCTTCGGCGCCCGGAAAAGCCATAACGGCATTCATGGACGAACACGAACGGCAGCTCATGCTGAAAAAGATCGTCTACACCCGCTACAATGCCAACACAATATCCTGCGAACACGATTTTCTCGCGCAACTCGATCTTGTGCGACGATCGGGCTACGCACTCGATTTGGGAGAAGAACTTGCGGGAGTGCGTTGCATAGGAGCACCGATATTCAATCGCTACGCCAAAGCGGTGGCCGCCGTGTGGATCACGGGGCCCGAAGGACGAATACCCGATGCGGTGATCCCCTCGCACGGCGGGGCGATAATCGATTGCGCTAACGAAATATCGCAGAAACTCGGATACATGAAGATATGAAACGACTGTTGAAACTGTTACCGACCGTTACCATCCCCGCACTTCTGCTGTGTGCCGCCATGCAGCCGCGGGGCACCAAACCGCTGTACACTACCGACATAGCCGTGACGGACGACGGCCGTATACTGACGGCGAACAAGGGGACATCGGAAGTGCTGATGACAGACGGAAAGGGTACGCGCCAAACAGCCTGGAAGACCGACGAGCCGCCCACAGGCATCGCCGTAAGGGGCGATGCGGCATACGTCACGAGCAGTCATGGAGAGGGATACATACAGAGGCTCGATCTCGCCGCACGGCGCACCGACTACATAAGGCCTACCGGAATGGGCGCATGCGCACCCGTCATAAGTACCGACGGCAGCAAGGTCTACGTGTGCAACCGTTACAAAGCGACCGTAAGCGAAGTGGATGCACGAACGGGCGACATTCTTCGAACCGTGAAAGTCCTGCGCGAACCGTGCGCCGCAGCGCTCTCACCCGACGGACGCCGTCTGTACGTGAACAACTTCCTGCCCGCGGGACGCGCCGACGAGGATTACGTGGCGGCAGCAGTGTCGGTCATAGATTGCGCCGAATTCAAGAATATAAAGGATATAAAGCTGAGCAACGGAAGTAACGCTTTACATGGAATAGCATGCTCGCCCGACGGACGATACGTATTCGTATCCCACAATCTCGGCCGATTTCAGGTACCTACGTCACAACTTCAGCAGGGGTGGATGAACACGAACGCAATCAGCGTAATAGATGCCGAAAAAAACGAGCTGACAGGTTCGATGCTGCTGGATGAATCCGACCGCGGCGCGGGAGGCATATGGGATGTGGCGTGCGACGGCGATTACCTCGTCGCATCGCATTCGGGAACGCACGAAATAAGCATCGTCGATTATCGGGCCATGACGGAAAAACTCGAGGCGTATCCCGCACCCGACAAACTCGACTACGACCTTTATTTCATGCGCGACATACGCAAGCGTCTGCCCGTAACGGGAAACGGGCCGAGGAAAATGACCCTCAAAGACGGGAAAATATATGTACCCACATATTTCTCCGACACGTTGAACATAATCGATCTTGCGACATTGCATGCCGATATCGCGGCCTGCAATCCCATGAGGGAAGAATCGGCCGTCGACACGGGCGAGAGGGCTTTCAACGACGCGGCGCACTGTTATCAGAACTGGCAATCGTGCAACGGATGCCACCCGAGCGACGGGCGTACCGACGGCATGAACTGGGACCTGATGAACGACGGAATAGGCAATCCGAAGAACTGCAAAAGCATGCTGTACTGTTTCCAAACGCCCAAGTGCATGATCTCGGGAATACGCGATTCGGCAGCCGTAGCCGTTCGCGCGGGATACAAATTCATACAGTTCTTCGATATTCCCGAACAGACGGCGCGATGCGTCGACGAATACTTGCGATCGCTCGAACCGTTACCAAGTCCATATTTGGAGGACGGACAACTTTCTGAAAAGGCCCGTGCGGGACGCAAGGTTTTCGAGAAACACGGTTGCGCCGAATGCCATTCGGGCCCATATTACACCGACATGAAGATGCACCGCATCGGCGACGACATAGAGTTCGAAGAGGGATGGGACACCCCTACTCTGTGCGAGACATGGCGTACGGCACCTTATCTGTTCGACGGACGCGCAGCGACGATGGAGGACGTCTTTCTCGTCCACAGACACGGCATAGAGGGCAAAATATCGCAAAAGGACGCCGAAGCACTGGCCGAATATGTAAATTCGTTGTAAAAGATGACACGAAAACACTACCATATATATAGTACTCATACGGCGGATTTCGATCGTGCCGCAGCAGAACTCGCCGATCGCGCCGCAGCGGACGGAGAAATCGTTATCAGAATGGTATTCTTCGGAGAAACAGTCGATAACAACGATTATATCGAGCGACGCGACAAGATACGCCGAATATGCGCCGAACGGTTCGGCGAGCGATGTCCTCTCGTCGGGCTGGTGGCGCAGAAACCATTGCGCAGCACGCTCGCGGCCGAAGCGACAGTGCTCGCGAAACCTGCGAAAATCGTTCGACACGATGATTATGCGGTAATAGACGACAGAGAAATAATATCGGGTAATTTGCAGACCGATCTCACGATCGACATAGGCAGCCAGGCCGACACCGTATTCCGACGCATGACCGAAATACTCACGGCGGAGGGGTTTGCCGCAACCGACATAGCACGGCAGTGGAACTACATAGAACGGATAACCCGCATGGCACCCGAAGGGCAACATTATCAGATGTTCAACGATGCACGCAGCCGATTCTACGATCGTTGCGCGTGGCCGAACGGCTACCCCGCCGCCACGGGAATAGGCACCGCAACGGGCGGAGTGGCGGTAATGTTCGACGCCGTACGCGGCGCGACGATCAACGTTCCGATAGACAATCCGTTGCAGGTGGCGGCGCATGCGTATTCACAGGACGTATTGATAGACAGACCCGAAAACCGCGACAAGACAACGCCCAAATTCGAACGTGCACGTTACCTCGCCGATGGCGACGCCGCCTTGATATACATATCGGGGACGGCGGCCATACGCGGGGAGGAGAGTTGCCGCAGCGATATCGAGGAGCAGACGGGCATGACGATGGACAACATAGAGACTCTTACCGGCACGGAGAACCTCGCCCGATACGGAATAGAGAATGTCGCGACCGATTACGCCCTGTTGAGAGTATACATCAAGCGTGAAGGCGATGCCTTGGCGGCGGAGAGATGGATGACGAAAAACTATCCCGACACACCTGCACTCTACCTCGCGGCCGACATTTGTCGCGAGGAGCTGTTGGTAGAGATCGAGGGGATAGCACATGAGAAATTGTAATGCCAAAGGCATTACTATCCTCGGCGGCTCGCGCTTTACGCACGACTCCGCAGCCGCCGAAGATGAAACATAATTAAACAAAGACCTATAAAATAAACAGCGACGACATGAAAACCGAAATCCTAATTATTTCAGCGATTTTCTGGGCCGCGGCGACTCAGGCTCAGGTCACGCCCGAACAGGCGCAACGCATGCGCACTGAGGCCGAAACGGAGTATTTCGACATCGGATCGGTGCGCTGCGCATACGACGATTTCCGCAAAAACCCCGATTACGATGCCGAGCGTTACGCCGCTAAACTCGGCGAATTGGAGAAACTTTGCGCCGAGAACGCCGACAAAGAGCGCATAATAGAGCTGAAACGCGAGATTCTGCTCTCGAACCCTTTGCTGAACGACGCGAAGATCATCGTCGGACGGTATCGTCTGGGCGACGACAAGGCGCGGCGGGTATGGGCGCCCGCGCTCGGAACGCAGGATAACAACTGGTCGAACCAATCGTCGGCGGCACGAAGCGGATTCGACGCCGAGATAGCCGAGCTGAGCAATCTGCGCGGCGAGGTGAAGAGCCGAACGATATACAAACCCGCCAACGGATCGTCGGTGACCGATCTGCTGCTGCACTGGGACGGCGAGCGCATTCTGTTCACGGCAGCGGACGAGAGCGGCCGCTGGAGCGTATACGAGGTGCGGCGCGACGGCACGGGACTGCACAAGGCAATCACCGTCGACGAACCCGATCTGGAGTTTTTCGATGCGGCATACATGCCGAGCGGGCGAATCATAGCAATGAGCAACATCGGTTATCAGGGCGTGCCGTGCGTGAACGGATCAGATCAGGTGGGCAACATGATCGCTTACGAACCCGAAACGGGAGAAATGCGCCGCATGACGTTCGATCAGGATGCCAACTGGCACCCGCGCGTGATGAACAACGGCCGTCTGATGTATGTACGCTGGGAATACACCGACCTGACACACTACTATTCGCGTTTCGTCATGCACGCCAACCCCGACGGCACCGAAACAAAAGCGTTGTACGGCAGCGGAGGATGGTTCCCCAACAGCATTTTCGACATACAGCCCCTGCCCGACGGAAACAACACTTTCGTCGGCATCATATCGGGCCATCACGGCATAGCGCGCTCGGGACGCCTCATACTGTTCGACCCTTCGCGAGGACGCAAGGAGACCCGGGGCATGATTCAGGAGATGCCTTTCGGCAAACGCCCAATAGTACCGATCATAAAAGACGAACTGGTGAACGGCGTGTGGCCCCAATTCATAAAACCATATCCCGTAAGTGACAAATACTTCCTCGTATCGGCCAAACTGACGCCCGAATCGCTGTGGGGAATATATCTGGTGGACGTATACGACAACATGACGCTGCTGGCCGAATACGAAGGCGAAGGTCTCATCAATCCCATAATCGTCAACAAGCGTCCCACTCCGCCCGTCATTCCCGACCGCATAAAGCGCGGCGACAAGGAGGCTACGGTATTCATACAGGATATATATCAGGGCGAGGGATTGCCGCAGGTTCCCGTCGGAACGGTGAAAAAACTGCGTGTGTTCGCATACGAATACACCTATGTGGATTCGGCATCGGACCACATAGCGCAGGGTATCCAGAGCGGATGGGACATAAAACGAAACCTGGGCGAAGCGGATGTCGAACCCGACGGATCGGCCATATTCAAGATACCCGCCAACACCCCCGTGTCGTTCCAACCTCTGGACGAGGAGGGACGCGCAATACAATGGATGCGAAGCTGGGTCACGGCCATGCCCGGCGAGGTAGTGTCGTGCGTGGGCTGCCACGAGGATCAGAACTCGATCCCCGTACCCAAGCGCGTGGCGGCATCGACCAAATCGCCTTCGGCATTGCAGACGCCCGAAGGCGGAGTACGCCCGTTCACGTTCGACCTGGAGATCCAGCCCATACTCGACCGCAATTGCGTAGCGTGCCACAACGCCGAAGGGGTGAAGCCCGACTTCGGCGGGGGCAAGAAGGTAGCCGACGCACCGAGCCGTACGGCAGCCTCGGGCAGGCTCGATCTGTCGCAAAGTTACCTCAATCTGCACCCTTACGTCAACCGTCAGGGTCCCGAGGCCGACATATACGTTATGAAACCATACGAGTATCACGCCTCGACCAGCGAACTGGTGCGCATACTAAAGGGCGGGCATCACGGTGTGAAGCTCAGCGACAAGGAGTGGCGCACGATATACAACTGGATCGACTTCAACGCGCCGTGCCACAGCAGTTTTGTTTACAACAAAGTGTCGTACTGCCCTACCGACCAATATTCGCGCCGCATAGAGCTGGCCAACAAATATGCCGACGGAGCAGGCGTGGAATGGCAGCGCGAGATCGACGACTATGCGGAGTATCTGCGCACGCATCCCGCACCCAAGGCCGAGCGTACGATAAGCGATCTGCCGGCATACAAGGATGCCAAGACCAAGCATTTCCCATTCACCGAGGAGCAGGCCAAAGAGATGGCCGAACGCTACGGCGAGACGCGGCGCACGATAGAGTTGTCGCCCGAGGTGAAGATGACATTCGTACGCATACCTGCAGGCACGTTCGTAATGGGTAACAACCGTCGCGGCGCAGGCAATGCGCCCGAGAGCGTGGTGAAGATAACACGTCCGTTCTGGATGTCGGAGACGGAGGTTACCAACCGCCAGTACAACACGGTAGATCCGACTCACGACAGTCGCTACACGGCACAGTTTTGGAAAGATCATGTGGGTCCCGGATATGCCGCCAATCGTCCCGATCAACCCGTAACCCGCATAAGCTGGAATCAGGCGACGGAATTTTGCCGCGTCATAGGCGAACGCTGCGGAGTGAAAGTCGCACTGCCGACCGAAGCACAGTGGGAATGGGCATGCCGCGCAGGCAGCGACACCGATTTCTGGTTCGGCGACCTGAACAGCAATTTCGCCCGAGCTGAAAACTTGGCCGATCGCTCGTTGCGCAAGATGGCGGTATCGGGAATCGATCCGCAACCCGTATCGGAGAACAGCTGGGTATACCGTTACTACACCTTCATGCCGCGCGAAGATTCGGTGGACGACGGCACGATGACCATAGCCGACGTGGCGCAATACGCTCCCAACGCTTGGGGCCTGTACGACATGCACGGCAATGTGGCCGAATTCACCCGCACGACATACGCCCCCTACCCCTACAAGGGCGAGCCTGCCGAAGGCGACGGCAAGGTAGTGCGCGGCGGCGCATGGAACAGCCGTCCGAAAAACGCCGCAGCATACATCCGCAACTCCTGCCTGGCATGGCAGCCCGCTAACAACGTAGGATTCCGAGTGGTGATCGAGGAATAAAACCACGGGGAGAGATTACGACACACGATCAGGCCGCGAGACTTCGCGGCCTGATTATTTATCCCTCCCGCCGAAAAACAAAAAAGAGGAGAATTTTCATTCTCCTCTTCGGTGAATCCGCCGGGGCTCGAACCCGGGACCCCAACATTAAAAGTGTTGTGCTCTACCGACTGAGCTACGGATTCATCGTTCTAAAAAACTACCGAAGCCGAGGCTTATTGTTTTTTAGTGGTGCAAATGTATGCAAAAAAATCGGTTCGGCCAAAAGAATTTCGCACAAACTCGGATTTTACCTCGAAAAATATGAAAATCGAGGGGCATTCACGCAAAACGCCCCTCGGAATCGGACCGAGGAGCGTTGCGGGTAATCGTCGCACGGGACGACCGTCGACAATATCAGAACTTGACGGAATTAAGATTCTTGTCGACCAATATGCCGTCGACGGGGTTAAGATCGAAAGTCAGTTTGCGCTTTGCCTTGAACGTTATGACCATCAATTCGCCGTCACCGTCGACAGTCTCCTTATCTCCCACGTTGACGAACGTGGGATAAAGAGCCTTGCTGCCATCGGTATGCAATCGATCGTAGGTCAGATTCTCCGTCTGCTTCATGCCCGAAGGCGTCACTCCTACGAATTCGTAAGCCTGCTGGTCGTAAGGAAGCGCGAAGCTGAGGGCATTGACCGAAGCCAGCCCCTTGCCGCTGACCGTGACGGCGATCGTGTCGCCTGCATCATAGCTCTTGCGGTCGGCTGCGACGGTTATTT
>CAUDHE010000072.1 GCA_958449275.1 uncultured Alistipes sp.
ATTCTAATATTTTATTCGGATATTCAAGATCAGGGCATAAAAAAGGGGCGCAGGTGCAGCCCCACACTGTCGGCCTCGCAAGCCTTGGATTGGTAGCTGCCCTTACGCCCATGCCCGCCTACGGCCGCAGCCGCAGGCATAGCAAGGGGTTCAGACAAAATTTACACCAATCCTAAACCTGTTATATTATAACAGTTGCGAGTTTACAGTGTGGCATAAAGGTTTGTCCTAACCTTCAGAATATGTCGACGGTTACGGTGGAACCGTTCTCTTTTGCAAAGGTAACATAACTATATCAATTTAAGTTATGCGACCCGCTGTAAATAACAAAAGACGAAACGTGAACCTGACTTAAGAGGATAAGCCCGCGCTAAAAAGCGCACTTGCGTTACTATGTCACCAATGGTCCGTGGAAAACCAGCAAGAACTTCATAACACAAGAGGCCCACGCCCGTCATGGCGCAGTGCGTTAGATGTACTCCTACCAATCAGGGCGTGGTTCACGACCCGACGGGGACATCCTCTTATTGCTGTCTTGCTTTCTACTTTCCACGGTTTTTGGCGACAGCAACGCGATTCACATCGTATTTCGACGGATCGCTTGCCCAAAAGTAGTACAAATAATTGAAACCTACAACAAAATGCGTGCTTTTTTTGTTATACCATTAGAAAACTTATCTTCGGCGGCTGCGGGGGGGGGCGCACCGAAGGTGCGAGCCGCCGAAGATAACGCCGCTCCGCGGCGCAGTTATTCGGGCAGCAGCCTGCGGAGATCGCGATGTGAGCATTTGCGAACAATAGCGGGCCTCCCGCCAGCGGAGGCCCGCACGACTCTGTCGAGTCGTATTACTATATATATGCAGTCCGCCGCAGTGGAGCGGCGGCGAACTGCACGGCTCAAAGAGCCGCAGTATTTCCACCTTTTGTCACCCAAAAGCTAAACCGAAATGTGTCGCGGGGCGGGCAGCAAGCCCGAATGTGAATGCGGAATGACGAGGGCGGTTGTCGGGGGCGGCAGACGGCTGTCCGTCGTCGTGGACTTGTTTTTGTCGATCGTAAATGTTATATTTGTAAAAATGCGACGCAATGTCGAAGATGTGTAACTGCCTTGCTTTGTAATGTAATATGTCGGGACTCTATTTTCACATACCTTTTTGCAGACGCGTATGCGCCTACTGCGATTTTTTCCGTTCGGCCGACACGCGGAGCATGCAGAGCGTGGTGCGGGCCATGCACGACGAGTTGGACGAGCAGCGCGATTTTCTCGCCGACCGCACCGTGAACACCATCTATTTCGGCGGCGGCACGCCGTCGCTGCTGCATCCCGACGAACTGCAACGGTTCGTAGACCATGCCGCGAAGCTGTTCGACTGTTCGGCAGCGGAGGAGATAACGGCGGAAGCCAATCCCGACGACGTTACGGCGGAGTATGTGGCGGCGCTGCGTCGTACCGATGTCGACCGTGTGAGTCTGGGCGTGCAGTCGTTCGACGACGCGGAGCTGAGATTCATGAACCGTCGCCACTCGGCCTCGACGGCGCGCGATGCGGTGGCGCGGTTGCAGGATGCGGGCATCGGCAATATCACGGTCGACCTTATATTCGGTGTGGACGGCTTCGGCGACGAGGTGCTGGCACGTTCGCTCGATACCGTGCTCGCGCTGGGCGTGCAGCACGTTTCGGCATACCATTTGACCGTGGAGGAGGGGACGGCGTTTCACCGACGCGTGGTGCGTGGCGAAATGCGCGAGGTCGACGAGGAGTGCAGCGAACGGGAATACGAGTTGATCCATAATGTGTTGTGCGGCGCGGGGTTCGAACATTACGAGGTGTCGAATTATGCGCGCACGGGATTTCGCGCTCGCCACAATTCGTCCTACTGGCGCGGTGCGCACTATCTGGGCATAGGGACGGGGGCGCATTCGTTCGACGGAAACGTGCGTCGCCGCTGCGTGCAGCAGCCGTCCGATTATGCTTTGCGGAGGGTTTACGAGTCGGAACGGCTGGACGACCGCGACCGATTCAACGAATATGTGATGACCTCGCTGCGGTGCGCCGAGGGGATCGATCTCGCATTGCTGCGCGAACGGTTCGGCGACGAGCGGTCGGCGGCTGTGATCGCGAGGGCCGAAACGTGGATTGCGGCGGACGATTTGCGATGCGAAGACGGACGACTGTTCATACCCGCCCGACGATTCATGATATCGGACGCGGTGATAGAGTCGTTTTTCGACGCATAGTTAGTAAAAAATATTAAATTATTGTTAAATTATTTTAGGAATCTGCAATAGACGGGGTTTTAAGCCGTTGGTATAAATATTAAAGTATTATCTTTGCGTCGCATTTCGTTCGATCGTCGCATTTCGATAAGAACCGAGTAATTAGGGAAATTAACACAATACGCTATTTTATGAATAACACGAATCAGATGCCCGATTGGCTCTTCGAGGTCAGTTGGGAGGTATGCAACAAGATCGGCGGCATTCACACCGTCATCTCGACCAAGGCTTTGACCGTCACCAAGAGCATGGGCGACAATTATATAACCATCGGACCCGATCTGATGCAGGAACAGGCCAATCCCGAGTTCGAGGCCGACGACACTCTGTTGTCGGCATGGCGCGAGAGTCTCTACGCCGAAGGCATACGCGTCCGCATAGGCCGCTGGAACGTCGAGGGACGCCCCATAGCGATACTGATCGACTTCAAGTCGCTCATTTCGCAGAAAGACGAGGTGTTGAAACAGATGTGGGAGGATTATCACGTCGATTCGATATCGGGTCAGTGGGATTACATCGAGCCCGTGTTGTTCGGTTACGCCGCAGGCATGGTGATAAAGTCTTACGTAGAGAATTTCTGCACCTCGACGCAGAAGGCCGTGGCTCATTTCCACGAGTGGATGACCGCGTCGGGCGGTCTCTATCTGCGCAAGCATTCGCCCTACGTGGCCACGGTGTTCACCACCCACGCCACCGTGACGGGCCGCTGCATCGCGGGCAACGGACTGCCGCTGTACTCCGATCTGCATAAATTCAACGCCGACGAGATCGCGCGCCGATTCAATGTCACGGCCAAACACTCGATAGAGAAGATGGCCGCGCTCTATCACGATGCGTTCCTCACCGTGAGCGAGATCACGGCCAACGAGTGCAAATATCTGCTCGGCCGCGAGGTGACGGGCATAACGCCCAACGGCTTCGAGAACGATTTCGTGTGGCCTGCCGAGACGCTGGCCGCCAAGCGTGCCGAAGCGCGTCGCGCCATGATCGAGGTGGCTGAAGCGTGTTTGGATCACAAGTTCGAAAAGGAGCCTCTCATCATCGGTACCAGCGGCCGTTACGAGTTCCGCAACAAGGGGCTCGACATATTCATGGAGTCGCTCAAGCGCTTGGCCTCGTGCGCGCTCGACCGCGAGATTTTGGCCTATGTGACCGTGCCCGCGGCCAACAACGGTCCGCGCGCCGATCTGGTGCGCCACTTGCAGGATCCGTCGCAGCCCGTCGACCGCAACCAGTGGCGTTACTCGACGCATTATCTGGAGAACCGACAGTGGGATCCCGTCGTGCAGGCGATACGCGGCAGCGTGCTCGACCGCGACGATTCGAAGGTGAAGGTGATCTTCGTGCCTTCGTATCTCAATTCCGACGACGGCGTATTCGACAAGAGTTATTACGAGTTGTTGGCCGGCATGGACTTCACCGCCTTCCCGTCGTATTACGAGCCGTGGGGTTACACTCCGCTCGAGTCGGTGGCTTTCTCGGTGCCGACTCTGACGTCGAATCTCTCGGGCTTCGGTCTGTGGGCCGTCAAGCTGGCCGACCATGCGGGCGTGGAGGTGATTCGCCGCGACGACAACAATGACGCCTATGCCGTCGAGCAGCTGGTGGACGCCGCCCTGCGATTCATGCAGCTCGACGCCGATCAGGTGGCCGAGGCGCGCCGCTCGGCGAGCGAGATATCGAAACTCGCCCTGTGGGAGAACTTCTTCGAGCACTATCGCCGCGCCTACGCCGAAGCCTTGGAGAACTCGGCGGCGCGGACCAACCGTACCGTGACCGAGGACGGCGGAACCTATACCGAGCAGATCAACTTCGTGCGCCAGCAACTCACCTCCAACAAGCCGTCGTGGCATCGCATGATGGTCGAAAAGCGTCTGCCGTCGCGTCTGCACGCATTGGAAGAGATCTCGCGCAATCTGTGGTGGTGTTGGACGCAGGACGCCCGCGATCTGTTCGAGAGCATCGATCCCGTGCTGTGGAACGCCGTGGACCGCAATCCCATCGCATTGCTCGACAAACTCTCGATAGAGCGCATTAACGAGCTGGAGAACGACGGCGATTTCCTCGCGCGTCTGGACGGCGTGTCGGCGCAGCTTACCGCCTACATGTCGGAGAAACCCGACCCCGCGAGCGCCAAGATAGCATATTTCTCGATGGAGTACGGATTGCACTCGTCGCTTAAGATATATTCGGGCGGTCTGGGTATTCTGGCGGGCGACTACCTTAAGGAGGCTTCGGACAAAAATGTGCCGATGGCGGCCGTGGGCCTGCTCTACCGTTACGGTTACTTCACCCAGCAGCTCTCGGCGCAGGGCAGTCAGGTGGCCACCTACGAGGCGCAGAACTTCTTCAAGCTGCCGATCTCGCCCGTGCGCGACGAGATGGGCAACTGGGTGTCGATACAGATAGCGTTCCCCGGCCGTACGCTCTCGGCCCGCGTGTGGAAGTGTCAGGTGGGACGCACCGATCTGTTCCTGCTCGACACCGACTACGAGGCCAACCGCGAGGAGGATCGCCAGATCACGTTCCATCTCTACGGCGGCGACTGGGAGAACCGTCTCAAGCAGGAGCTGCTGCTGGGCGTGGGAGGTATTAGGGCACTGGCCAAAATGGGTATCAGGCAGGAGGTTTATCACTGCAACGAGGGCCATGCCGCATTCATCGGCATAGAGCGCATACGCAACCTCATCGCCAAGCGCCGCCTCACCTTCTCGGAGGCTCTGGAGGTGGTGCGTTCGTCGTCGCTCTTCACCACGCATACCCCCGTTCCCGCGGGTCACGACGCATTCCCCGAATCGATGATGCGCCAGTACATGTCGCACTACCCCGACGTGTTGGGCATTACGTGGGAACAGTTCATCAACCTCGGCAAGACCAATCCCAACGACCCCAACGAGCGCTTCTCGATGTCGGTGCTGGCCTGCAACCTCTCGCAGGAGGTCAACGGCGTGTCGTGGCTGCACGGCGAGGTGTCGAAAGACATTCTGGGCCACATGTGGCCGGGCTATTTCAAGAACGAGCTGCACATAGGCTATGTCACCAACGGCGTACACTTCCCCACGTGGGTGGCTTCGAATCTGCGCCGTCTCTACTCGCGCTACTTCCCCAAGGGATTCGAGGGCCACGTGTACGACATTCCCGCATGGCAGGGCGTGCACAAGATCGCCGACGAGGAGCTGTGGAAAGAGCGTATGGTACTCAAGGAGCGGCTTATCAACCATATCCGCAAACGTTACAGCGATCCCGCCCAGGTGCGTTTCGACTCGCCGCGCCAGATGGTGCAGATCGTCGAGCGCATACGTCCCGACGTGTTGACCATAGGTTTCGCCCGTCGCTTCGCCACCTACAAGCGCGCATACCTGCTCTTCACCAACCTGGAGCGTCTGTCGGCGCTGGTGAATAACAAGGAGCGTCCCGTGCAGTTCATCTTCGCGGGCAAGGCGCACCCCAACGACAAGCCCGGACAGGATCTCATCAAGCGTATCGTCGAGGTGTCGGCCATGCCCGAGTTCGTGGGCAAGATAGTGTTCCTGCAAAATTACGACATGGAGCTGGCGCGCCGCATGGTGCAGGGTGTCGACGTGTGGTTGAACACCCCCACGCGTCCGCTGGAGGCCTCGGGCACCTCGGGCGAGAAGTGCGTGATGAACGGCGTGATGCAGTTCTCGGTTCTCGACGGCTGGTGGGTCGAGGGCTATAAGGAGGGTGCGGGATGGATGCTGCCGATGGAGCGTTCGTTCGCCGACCAGAAGTTCCAGGACGAGCTGGATGCCGAGATGATATACAATACCATCGAGGATCAGATCGTGCCGCTCTACTACGACCGCGGCGCCGACGGCGTGCCCCACGGCTGGGTGAAGGCTGTGAAGAGTTGTGTGGCCGACATAGCGTCGAACTTTACCACCAACCGAATGCTGATCGATTACGAAGATCGTTTCTATGACAAGCTGGCGGCCCGCAAGGGCGAGATGATTGCCGACAACTATCGCATGGCTCGCGAGATAGCAGCTTGGAAACGCAAGGTGTCGGCGTCGTGGGACGACGTCCGCATACTGAACGTGCAGCGCGTGGAGCTGGACAACGAGGCGATATTCGTGGACAAGAAGTACCGCTACGAGGTTACGCTCGACGTGGCCGCACTGCGTCCCGACGATCTGGGTGTCGAGCTGGTGATCGCCAAGCAGATCGAGGCGGGCGAGACGGTGGATGTGGTAGACACCAAGGCTTTGGCGATGAAGCATGTCGTCGGCCGTGAGGTGACTTTCTCGGTGGATTACACCCCCGTTCGCACGGGCACGTTCGACGTGGCTCTGCGAGTATACCCCAAAAACGACCGTCTGCCGCACCGCATGGACTTCGCTTTGGTGAAGTGGGCGTAGGACCGTATTTTCGTTATTCTGCGTCATGCCGCGTCGGGCCGTACGGAGCCCGACGGGCAGCGGCGCAAGGCTGTCGAGAGGAAAACCCGCAGTATTGAACGCGACGTGTTTCCGCATGCGGCGAACGCATGCGCGACACTCATTTTACCGTTACATTCTCTCCGTGGGACCGAAACGCGGCGCGGCGGGCGGGTGCGGAAAGCGGATACGAATACGCGGCATAAAGTCCCGACCCGTAATTTATTCGGGCCGACGAATGTGTCCGAGCATTTTTTTTCGATAAAAGTGTCGCGCATGCGATATTTTTACTAACTTTGAAGTAAACAGATAATTTTTCAAAAACTTAAATATGTCGGCACTAACATTTGACAAGAGCGAGTTAGGCAATCTGGAATACTCCCTGCAACGGGAGATGCTGGCTACCGACCGTAAGGGCGGTTACATGAGCACCACCATCGTGTGTTGCAATACCCGCAAGTACCACGGCCTGATGGTCGCTCCGATCGACGAGAGCGACGAGGCGTATGTGCTGTTGTCGTCGCTCGACGAGACGATCATCCAGCACGACCAGTCGTTCAATCTCGCGTTGCATCGCTATCGCGGGGTTTACGAGCCGCGAGGACACAAATACATTACCGATTTCGAGTATACGCCCACTCCGACGATCACCTATCGCGTGGGCGGCGTGATCCTGCGCAAAGAGCTGCTGTGGATCCACAAGCGCACGCAGCTCATGATCCGTTATACGCTGGTCGACGCCCATTCCGACACCACGTTGCGTCTGCGTCCGTTCTTCGCGTTCCGCAACAAACACTCGCTGTCGAAAGCCAACATGGAGGCCAACGGCCGATCGTATCCCGTCAACGGAGGGGTGAAGTGCAAGCTCTACGAGGGGTATCCGTGGCTTTACCTTCAGACCAACAAGGACGACGCCGAATTCGTGGCGGCGCCCGACTGGTACTACGACTTCGAATATCCCGAGGAGATCAAGCGCGGATACGACGGTTACGAGGATCTGCTTACGACGGGCTACTTCGAAATGCCCATCCGCAAGGGCGAGAGCGTAATATTCTCGGCCGCGACGGACGAAATGGCTACGGGCGAGACCATCTCGCAGATATACGAGGCGTCGATAGCGCGCCGCACCCACAAGATCGACTTCCTGAGCTGTCTGCGTCACTCGGCACGCCAGTTCATCGTTCGACGCGCCGGCGGCCGCACCGAAATGGTGGCGGGGTATCCGTGGTACGGCACCGTGGGGCGCGACACGTTCATATCGCTTCCGGGCATAGTGCTGGAGCAGGACTGCAAGGAGGATTGCATGGATGTGCTCGACACTATGGTCGCAGGCATGCGCGACGGCGATTTCGCCGGCTCGGCATCGGCCCGTGCGGCGGCCGACGCTCCGCTGTGGTTCTTCTGGACGTTGCAGAATCTGGAGCCGCATATCGGCGCCAAGGAGTTGTGGAAGCGTTACGGCGAGGCCATGAAGTCGATTCTGGAGGCCTACCGTCGCGGTTTCGACGGACGCGTGGCGTTGCACGACAACGGTCTGGTGTGGGCCGCTGCCGAAGGCGAGGCGCTCACATGGATGAATACCAAGGTGGACGGCCGTCCCGTCGCTCAGCGGGCGGGTTATGCCGTGGAGATCGAAGCGCTGTGGTATAACGCCGTGAGTTACACGCTCGCGCTGGCGCGCAAGATGAAAGACAAGGAGTTCGCGGAGCGCTGGGCGGACATGCCCGAACGCACCAAGGCGTCGTTCAAGTCGAAATTCATGCTCGACGAGGGTTATCCCGCCGACTTCGTGAACGATTATGAGGTCAATACTTTCCGTCGTTCGAATATGCTCGTGGCATGTGCATTGGACTATACCATGCTCTGCGAGGAGCAGATCATGAATGTTCTGAATGTGGTGCGGCAGCATCTGCTTACGCGTCGCGGCATACGTTCGCTCTCGCCGCGCAATCCCTTCTACGAGCCGTCGTATGCCGAGGATCAGCGTTCGCAGGATTTGGCCTGCCACAACGGTTCGACATGGATCTGGCCTCTGATGTTATACGTAAAGACATGCTTCGGCATTGCGGGCGAGCGATTCCTCCCCGAGGCAGAGGAGTTGCTGGCGGGCTTCGACGACGAGATACAGACGGCCTGTATCGGCTCGGTGAGCGAGTGTTTCGAGGGCGATCCTCCGTTCCGTGCGCGCGGCTGCCTGTCGCAAGCCACCAGCGTGGGCGGCCTGCTGTATATCGAAGCCCTCACGCAGGAGTGGCGCAAAAAGAGCGGAAAAGGCGCCAAGTCGACGAAAACGGCAGGGAAAACCGTGCGGAAAAAGAGCCGGTAAGAGTGTTTCGGACCGTGAAACGTAAATAATGAATGTGATCGTATGCCTCGATGTATCTAATTTCGGAGCTGAGCGGCCGAGTCAGGGCCCGCGGCGCGCCGCCGCAAACGCAGACCTTCGGATTAGCCGATACATTGGTGTATCACGATTACTTAACAAAATAAGAACATAATGAGAGTATTAATGTTTGGCTGGGAGTTCCCGCCCCATATAGCAGGAGGTTTGGGCACGGCGTGTTACGGCATGACGCGAGGATTGGCGCGTAACGACGTGGAGGTGATCTTCGTGATGCCCCGAGCCTCGGGCGACGAGGACGAGCGCTTCGTGAAGGTGGTGAACGCCAGCGACGTCGAGGCCACCTATTGCGATTCGACCGTCGCGGGCGCCGACGATATAATGAAGAAAATTTCGTTCATCCACATCGATTCGAACATGGTCCCCTACATATCGCCCGAGGAGTTCGCCACCTACCGCGAGGAGTACGAGCGCACGGGGCGCAAACTGTGGGAGCGCGAGGGCGATTGTTGGACGCAGCGATATACGTTTTCGGGAAAATACGGTGCCAATCTGTTGGAGGAGGTCGCGCGCTACGCCGTGGTGGCCGCTCAGGTGGCCAAGAATCTCGAGGGTCAGTTCGACGTGATACATGCCCACGACTGGCTGACCTACTTCGCGGGCATCGCCGCCAAGCGAGTGTCGGGCAAGCCGTTGGTGGTGCACATGCACGCCACCGAGTACGATCGCTCGGGCGAGAACATCAACCGTCAGACCTACTCCATCGAACGCGCGGGAATGGCTGCGGCCGACAGAGTGATAGCGGTGTCGAACCTCACGCGCAACATAGTTATAGAGAAGTACGGCATTCCTGCCGACAAAGTGGTGACGGTGCACAATGCCGTGCGTTTCGCCGAGAAGGACAACGAGATCCCCGAGCGTGGCGTCGACGACAAGATCGTGACGTTCCTGGGGCGCATAACCTACCAGAAGGGGCCCGATTATTTCGTCGAGGCCGCGGCCAAGGTGCTCAAGCGTGTGCCGAACGTGCGCTTCGTCATGGCGGGTTCGGGCGACATGATGAATCATGTGATACGCCGCGTGGCGCGTCTGGGCATCGCCGACCGATTCCATTTCACGGGATTCCTGCGCGGCGAGGACGTGCACCGCATGTTCCAGCTCTCGGACGTCTACATTATGCCGTCGGTGTCGGAGCCGTTCGGAATCTCGCCGCTGGAGGCCATGCGGTCTAACGTGCCCGTAATCATATCGAAGCAGAGCGGCGTGGCCGAGGTGCTGGATTACGCCGTGAAGGTCGACTACTGGGATGTGGACGCCATGGCCGATGCCATATACGGTTTCGTGAAGTATCCCGCCCTGTCGAAGATGTTCGCCGAAAAGGGACTGGAGGAGGTGACGGGCCTGAAATGGAACAACGCCGCCGCCAAGATCAAGAGCGTCTACGAGGAGGCGATAAATGAGTGCAAATAATAAACAATGAATACCATATGAAAACCGTTTGCTTATACTTCCAAGTGCATCAGCCGTGGCGTTTGAAAGTTTATCGATTCTTCAACATCGGCAAGGATCATAACTATCTGGACGATTTCACCAATCGCTCGATCATGCAGAAGGTGGCCCGCCAGTGTTATCTGCCGATGAACGCACTGTTGCTGAAGCTCATCAAGGAGAACAAAGGGGCGTTTCGCTGCTCGTTCTCGATAACGGGCTCGGCGGTGGAGCAGTTCCGTGCGTATGCTCCCGAGGTACTCGACTCGTTCCGGGCGCTGGCCGACACGGGATGCGTGGAGTTTTTGGCCGAGACCTACTCGCACTCGCTGGCCGCGCTGTCGTCGAAAGAGGATTTCGTGGAGCAGGTGAAGCTCCACACGGCCATGATAAAGAAAGAGTTCGGCAAAAAGCCCGCGGCGTTCCGCAACACCGAGCTTATCTATTCCGACCAAATCGGCGCAATGGTGTCGGAGCTGGGATTCAAGACCATACTGGCCGAAGGCGCCAAGCATGTGCTGGGCTGGAAATCGCCCGACTACATCTACACCAATGCCATCGACAATCGTCTGCGCGTGCTGCTGCGCAACTATAAGCTCTCGGACGACATAGCTTTCCGCTTCTCTAACAAGGGTTGGGACCAATATCCCCTCACGGCCGACAAATTCGCCGAGTGGATAGCGGGCGAGACCGGCGAGGTGGTCAATCTTTTTATGGACTACGAGACTTTCGGCGAGCATCAGAAGGCCGATACGGGCATATTCGATTTCGTGAAGGCTCTGCCCGAGGCTGTCTTGCGACATGGCGAATTGCAGTTCTCGACGGTGAGCGAGGCCGCCAAGGCCTACCAGCCCGTCGGCGTACTCCACTGCCCGCACGTAATGTCGTGGGCCGACGAGGAGCGCGACGTGACGGCATGGCTGGGCAACGAGTTGCAGAACGAAGCTTTTTCGAAACTCTATGCTTTGAAAGACAAGGTCAAAGCGCTGAAGAACGCCGATTTTTCATACGTGTGGAACTTCATGCAGACCTCGGATCATTTCTATTACATGGCTACCAAATGGTTGTCGGACGGCGACGTGCACTCCTATTTCAACCCTTACGGTTCGTCTTACGAGGCGTTTATCAACTACATGAATGTGTTGTCGGATTTCGAGATCGAGATCGACAAGGCTCTGGCGGCCAAAAAGGGTTGGCGCAAGAGAGAGACCGTTTCGGCGTAAACGGCAGTCCGCATTCCAATCATACGGCCGCACCCTCGTTAAGAGGATGCGGCCGTGTCGCGTATATCGACGGACCGAAAAACCTCGTCAATTTCCGCTTTGCGCCTCTTCGAGCTCTCGGGTCATTCTCATCATGTCGGCCATTGCCGAC
>CAUDHE010000073.1 GCA_958449275.1 uncultured Alistipes sp.
CTGGGCCACGTTGCTGACGTGACCGAACGAATCCATGTCGAAGAATCGCATCTGGATGGGAGTGGTAATCGTCATGGCCGTCGGTTATTTGCGTATTATCGTCACCTCGCCTCGCGGCCCGAACGCGATTATCGAGCTGGGTTTGCACGTCGGATGCCCCTGAAAACGAGGGTTGACCACGAAGTCGACGCCGTCTATTATCTCGCGGCTCACCTCCGAGAGCCCCTTCATGGGAGTGGCCTCGCCCGAAATATTGGCCGACGTCGACACTATCGGCTTGCCGAAGCGGCGAAGCAACTGACGACAGAACTCGTGATCGGGCACGCGCACGCCGAGCGTCCCTTCCTCGGGAATAAGATTCGAAGCCAAGCCCACCGCGCCTTCGAGTATCAGAGTAAGCGGTTTGTCGGCCATCTCCATCACCTCGAAAGCTATCCCGGGAGCCTTGTCGACATAACGCACTATCATATCGGCATCGCGGCACAGCACCAACATCGCATGTTTGTTTTGGCTTCGCTTGAGTTCGTAAATCCTCTCGACGGCCTTTTCATCCGTCGCATCGCAGCCTATACCCCACACCGTGTCGGTGGGATAGAGGATGATTCCTCCGCGTCTGAGCGTGTCGAGCGCCGCTTCCAACTCCTTTTCCATAATCATACGTAATATTTTCCTGCAAAAATAGTCATTTTTCACAACAGAAGGCTCCGCGCGACACGGGAATTTTGGCACGGGAGGTTGTTCGTTGATTATTATTTTACTAATTTTGCGACCAACGAAAAATAATGACAAAACATAACGCACTATGGGAAGAGCTTTTGAGTATCGCAAAGCGAGGAAAATGAAGCGTTGGGGACACATGGCCCGCGTGTTCACCAAAATCGGCAAGGAGATCGAAATCGCCGTCAAGGCGGGCGGCGCCGACCCCTCGGGCAATACGCGTCTGCGCATTCTGATCCAGAACGCCAAGGCCGAGAACATGCCCAAAGAGAATATCGAACGCGCCATCAAGCGCGCCACCGACAAGGATGCGGCCGATTACAAAGAGGTCATCTACGAAGGATACGGCCCTCACGGAGTGGCGTTCCTCGTCGAAACGGCTACCGACAACACCAACCGCACCGTGGCGAGCGTACGCATGTATTTCAACAAATGCGGCGGAACGCTGGGCAACTCGGGCAGCGTAGCCTTCATGTTCGAACACAAATGCGTATTCAAATTCAAGCCCGCGGCCGAAGCCGACTTGGAGGAGATGGAGTTGGAGATGATCGATCTGGGTGTCGACGAATTCTATCCCGAGGAGGAAGCCATTACGGTATATGCCCCCTACGAGTCGTTCGGCGCCATCCAGAAGTGGATCGAGGACAAGGGCTACGAACTGATCTCGGGTGAGTCGGTGCGCATACCGACCGACACCAAGGAGCTCACGGCCGAGGAGCGCGAGTCGGTGGAGAAACTTCAGGAGAAGCTGGAGGAGGACGACGACGTGGTTAACGTCTACACCACCATGCGCGAGCCCGAAGACGAGGAGGGCGCGGAGTAGCCGCAGACCATGATCGAAATGACGGTGCGACGGATTCTTTCCGCCGCACCGTTTCGTTAATACCCGTCGTCGGAATTATCGGCGCATGCGGATGGCCGCAAGCATTATCAAAGTCATCAGGAACGTCGCGGCCACGGCGCAGATCTGGGCCGTATCGTCCGCCGCGATCGGCAAGCCTTGCGAACCGATTATCAAGCAGGAAAACACCTGAATCGCCACCGAACACGCAGCCGTCAACCATGCCAACCGCAGCTTGTAACTCGCGAAAGCGCGCTTGTCGGGATCGGCCGCGGCCCTGCGTTCCGACGCGAAGAGTATGGGATAGATCATGACGGGCCACCACAGAAGCAACGCCGCCGCGATATATACCGCCAACGAATGCTTCGCACGCTTATCGGTTGCGAGCAGATACGCCACCGCCAAAACGGCATTGAAGGCGGCAAATATAATTAATATCGTGAAGTTCATGCCTCGTGTTTTATGCTATTCCCATACAATATAATGCAGAAATTGCGCTGTTTATTGTTGCCATAGGCAAATAGTCACCGCATATATCTAAAAACATATTATTTTTTTCAGCTTGTTCTGCTTTAATTTTATCATACTCTATTCTGGTACATATCCACCATCCCCTCAAACCACGAGTTTCGGGGATCGACTGTTCAATATACACATCTTCTATCATTAATTGAGAATTACATTTTATTGCTGCAATTAAATCAAGACTTTCCGTATAATGCTCAAATAAATAATGATCTTCGGATTTAGTTATGGTAAGATATGACACAAATCTGATATTTGCTTTGGGATCTGTAGCAACAATTTTATATTCTTTTGTGTGTGCATATCTTGTAACGGTATTTGATTGACTATCGAAAGTTAATTTTGCATTGTCACATTCTATTTTAATATGATCTTTTAAATTATTCATGTATTCAGACGTATTGTCCTCTACTATACTATTATTTTCACATCCAGACAATAGTGATATAATAGTTATATAAAGTTGAAATACCTTTTCATAATATTCTTCATTTGTAGTTTATATTATTCCCATGAAAGATTTACATAAATTTTACGCGATAATGTAATGAAGAATATTGTGCATATTTCGACATTTCAAAGGGGCGCAAACCCTTTGATTCAAATATAGTAACAATATTTCTAATATACAAAATACAGTCGCAATTTTAAGTAAAATATCATCGTTCTATGCGGTTCTATGGTTGAATTGTCGAACAGCCTAAAAGAGTGATTTTCGCAAATGAAAAATAGATTAGAATCCCAACCTATAAACTCCCCGCTCAAGATGCCAATCCTCACTCACACTCGGTGGAATGAAGGGAAAGTTGTTCGGGCAGCGCGTATGCGGTTCGCCGACGGCGGAGGACGAAACGAGCCTCGTGCGAGTTGTATTCCGCCGCAGTGGGGCGGCGGCGAACTGCATTTATATATAATGCACACGCGCCAGCAAAAAACCGCGGCAGAAACGTTTTCGGATTAAGGGCGGGCGAAGCGACGAAGCGTAAAAAATAGGAGACTTTTTGATCCTCAAAAATGCGAAGCATCCGATTTAGCGTAGTCGCAAGACCGACCCCGAAAGCGTTTCACCGCGGCGGCTTTTGGGTTACCTTTTGGCCGAATAAAAGGTAACGTATATTTATGTTTTGGTAGAAATACTTTTTCCATAAGAGATCCAATCAATTTTCCTTGCGGAAAATTGTGGAATGACGTAACACGTTCGGGCAGCAGCCTGCGGAGACCGCATGCGAGCGGAGCGAACAGTTGCGGGCCTCCGCTGTCGGGAGGCTGCTGCCCGCGCAGTTCTGCGAACTGCGTTACTTAATTTATCTGCAAAAAAACTTATTTACCGTTTCTCGCGCAACGAGCCGACCAGATAGAGTAACGCCACGACGGCGGTGCAAACAAGGCCGATGCGGGAATTGCGCGTGAGGAGCAGCAGAACCACATAGATCAACGACAGCCCCACGAACATGGTCGAGGGCGAGAAACCTTCGTAACGTCGGTACTTGCGCCGCGCAATACTGAAACCGTCGGCCGAAAGCGAATACTCGATCCTGCCGCGTTCGCGACGCCGTTCGCCGCTGTAATAGACCGACGCCAGACAGTGTTTGCCCGCGGGGGCGTCGGAATCGTAAAGCGTATGCGACCCCATCGGGCGGTCCTCCTGCCAGAATCCCGCCTGCATGACCCACCGATTGCGGTCGGCCGTGGTGCGGGTGTGTATGCCGTAACCCTGCCGAAGTCCATCTTCGTCTGTCTGGCCTATGTAATATCCGTCGGAATATTGCACGAAGTGCAGCATGTCGCGCCGCTCGGCCACATCGGCGATGTTACCGCGCAACCGCTCGCGATACTCGGGCACAAGATCGCTCCCCCAGCGTCGAATCTTACGATCGACGAGGTCTGCATACCAGTCTATCTCGGCTATAGCCTTGTCGCGATCCATAGCATGAAACGTCTGTCGGATCGGTCGGGTGCCGCGAATCACTCCACCGCTTCGAACGGCCCGTCGTCGGCGCCCGTAAAGCGGTAGAGGCGAATCACGCTGCCCTGCCCGTTTTCGTTCTTGTAGTTCTCGGAAATATAGAAATATCCGCCGCCGAGCGAACACAATCCCGTGGCGCCGTGCTTGAAATTCCATCCGCGGATGCCGTTGCCGTCGGAACGCGGCGAGCCGCATTTAAGCGGCACGACCTTGCCGTCGCGCAGGTAGGGCACCCCGCGCAGAGCGCGACGCTCTGTGCGGGCCGCACCGTCGGCCACGAAGAGAGAGTAATCGGGATACTGCGGTTTCTTGCCTTGGTATACGGCCATAAACCAACCGTTCGTGTCGGCGTCGTACTCCAGGTTCTGCACTCCGTAAGTGGTGTTGCCCGTAAATACGAAATACACGTCGTCGGGACGGGCCGGACCGCGGGTGTGCATGCTCTCCTGCGAAAGGGGCGTTTCGTAACGCCGCCATTTGCGTGTGTCGTATTGCAACAGCACCTGATAATCGTTATCGGAACGGTCGGTCTCGCCGTAAATGCCGTAGGCTACCGTCAGATACATGCGTCCGCCGCGGCGTCCGAACCGAGGGCCGAAACTCACGCCGTCGATGCCGCTGCACCCGAAGCGATGAGGTTTGCGCCCCTCGGCCGTCTCGACTTCGGCCAGGTAGTCGTCCAGTACCGTGGGCAGATACACGGTGGTCATTATGCCGTCCTTCTCGGCGTCCATATCCATGCGCGTAATGCGATCGACGTCGAACACCGCAATGTAGAACGCGTCGTCGAGTCGGCGATCGCTCTTTTCCATTCGCAGAATGCCTTTGCCGATGGCGTCGTTCTTATACTCCAGCGAACCGTAGACACGACCGTCCTCGTCGTTGAAATCGAGGCAGCCCAGATGCCCCAGAAGCCCCTTGACCGAACCGATCACATTACCCTGCATGTCGGCCTTGACGAGCATGGTGGTGTAAGAGTAATAGATGTAACGCCGTTCGGTGTCGACGGCAATACCCTGGATATGCCCCGCCTTATAAGGCCCCGAGAGTATTGTGCGGGGCAGCTGCGACGCATCGACGGCGGCACGGCCGTTCTGAGCCGACACGGCAACCGAAGCGACGACGGCCAACGCCGCCAATATGAAATGTTTTACGTTTTTCATCTCTTTACATTTATACTTATGCAATTACCATTTTCGGCGGCTCGCATCTGCGGCAGCCGGCCTCGCAATCGCCGACGATAAATCACTCAATATCTTCGAACTCCTTTAACTCTCCCGTCACCGAATCGATGATAAACCCGCGGACGGACACATCTTTCGGCACCAAAGGGTGGTGTCTTACCAGATGCACGCTGCCGCGCACCGATTTCTCCACATCGTCGAAGCCGCTGAGCCACGCATGCAGATCGATGTTGCAATACTCCATCATCTCCAACTGCTCGTCCGTAACGCCGTGGGCGCGGATGTGGCGTAACATTATCTTGCTGTCCATGTGCTGCGCGCCGCAGTCGGTGTGGCCGATTATCATTATCTCCTCCACACCCAGCTCGTATATTCCGACCAGCAGACTGCGCATGGCGCTGCCGAAGGGGTGTGTTATTGTGCCGCCGGCGTTCTTTATCATCTTCACGTCGCCGTTGCGGATGCCGAGCGCGGCGGGGATCAGCTCCACCAGACGGGTATCCATGCAGGTCACGACGGCGATCTTCTTGTCGGGATACTTGTTGGTCCTATACGACTCGTAACCCTTTTTCGCCACGAAAGCACGGTTGTATTCCAGCAATTCGTCTATCATAAAAATTCGATTTTAATACGCGGGCCTTCGGCGGGCTTTCTTCCGACAAATATAGCGAAAAGTAACACGATTGCCGAATCCCGAAGGCAAAAAAACGTCAGCACGGCGCGCGATCAGTTCAAAGCGTGGTATTCGTTGGAGGTGCATCCCGTCGTCTTTTTGAACAGGCGGCTGAAATGCTGCGGATACTTGAACCCCAATTCGTAAGCGATCTCCGCGACCGACTTGCCGCGGTCGAGAATCCGCTCCTTGGCCATGTCGATAAGTCGGACCTGAATGTGCTCCTGCGCCGTGCGGCCCGTCTCTTTCTTCACCAGATCGCCGAAATAGTTGGGCGAAAGACATATCTTCTCGGCCAAACGCCGCACGGTGGGAATACCTTCGGTCTGCGGGAGATCCGAGCGGAAGTATTCGTCCAACAGACGCTCGAAACGCGTCAGCACGTCGCCGTTGGCATTCGACCGAGTGATGAACTGACGCTCGTAGAAACGCACGCAGTAATCGAGCAGAAGCTCTATGCTCGCGCACAACAATCGTTTGGTGTGATTGTCGACAGCGTGATGAAGTTCGGCGTCGATCTTGCCGAGGCAATCGATCACCATGGCACGCTCCTGCTCCGACAGATGCAGGGCCTCGTTGACCTCGTAGGAGAAAAACGTGTACTCCCGCATGCGCGAAGCCAGCGACGTCCCGCGGAACAGATCGGGATGGAAACAAAGCGCGAAACCTTTGGGCTGAAACACCGTGCCGTCGTCCTCCACGCCGTAGACCTGCCGCGGCGCCACGCACACCAGCGTACCCTCCTGATAATCGTAATGCTGACGGCCGTAACGCATGTCGCCGCAATGCACCTGCTTGAGGAACACCGTGTAGAATCCGAAATTGTGAAGCGTGTGACGCATCGGGGCGCATTTCGAAAAATCGATTACGCTCACCAAAGGATGCAATGTCTCCACGCCCATGAAAGCGTTGTATTCATACACATGATCGAGGGTCAGAATCTTACTCATACAGTCGTTGTTTGCGGTGCGTAAACGAACCCGAAATTCGTCCGCCGCCGGTGTTATTCATCATCGCAAATATAAGGTTTTTTAATCCCGCGGCATATGCCGACAGCCCGCTTTCCGTAAAATAGGTTGCAACACCCGTAATCGGTATCATGCGCGCGAGGCAATGAGGCCGTAATTTTGCATCGTAAAACATTCTTTCGACCTAAAAAACGAACATCATGAAAAAACGACTTCTTATGCTTACTTTCGCCGCCGTAGCGGGTGCGGCGGGAGCCTATTCGCAAAACGGCGGGAAGAAGGTACTCACCGTATACTTCTCGCACGGCGGCAACACGCAGATCGTCGCCGAAATGATACACGAAGCCGCGGGCGGCGACATATTCCGCATCGAGACCCGCACGCCCTATCCGACCGAGTACCGCGAAGTGGTCGATCTGGCCAAAAAAGAGGTCGAGACGGGATTCCGCCCCGAGATCAAGGATATACCGCTGAATATCGACGATTACGATGTGATCTTCGTCGGCTCGCCATGCTGGTGGTATACCATGGCGCCCGCGGTGGCGACGTTCCTGTCGTCGCACGACTTCACGGGAAAGAAAATCGTGCCCTTCATGACGCACGAGGGCAGCCGCTTCGCCCGCACGCTCGACGACATGCGCAAGATATGCCCCGACGCCGAGTTGCTCGAAGGATTCACCGTACGCGGAGGCAAAGCCGCCGAAGCGAAACCCGACGTCCGCAAATGGATCGGCGGTCTCGGACTGAAGCGGTAGTTCCCGACCGCGCCGACGCCCGACGCAAAAAAAATCCGCGCCGTTCGAAAAGGACGGCGCGGATTTCTCGTTTCGGACCGTTACTCGGCAGCATCTTCTGCCGCTTGCGACTGCGCCGCATTGCGCATCACCTCCGTAAGATACGCCTCTATCCGATCGGCCGTGGTATTCTTCAAAAGCACCTGCTTCTCGTCGTCGAGCAGATATATGCGCGGCATGGCGCGCAAGTCGTAAAGATTCTCCGATTTCAGACGGCCCGTAACGTCGCGGGCATTGATCCAGTCGTCGGGAATGTCGCTCTTGTGCTTGTCCCACACGGCCGCATCGGCCGACGGGAACACCGCCAGCACCGTTACGCCGCCAGCGCGTTGCAGATAGCTCGTCATCGGCGCCTGCGTAAGGCGGAAGCGTTCGATCTTGCAGTCCACGCAATCGGGATCGTAGAAAAAGAGTACGGTGACGGGAGAGACCACCTCCGAAAGCTTCGACCGGCTGCCGTCGGCCTGCTCGAAGTCGAAATCGACAGCCGCGCTGCCCTCGTTGTTCATCTCCAGCAGGACCAGCTGCTTCTGGTAGGGCGTCTTGTCGGCCTTGGCGATCTTTTTCGACACCAGACCCGCGCGCAGCAGAGAACGGTATGCCTCCTCGTTATACATGGGCGACGACACTCCGTATAGATATTTGTCGCCCAAGGCAAGCAGTCGCACCACGCCCGTCTTGCTCGCCTCGGCCCGTTTCACGGCCGCAGCCCACGACGCGTCCAGCGCCTCGCCGTCGAGCAGCGCGAAGATCGACACCATGTCGACGAAACCCTGCTCCAGCATCAGGTCTGATGCGGTGTTGAAATCGACATTGTCCCAATAGTGCTCGCCCAGATACTTCGCCCGCGCGACATGGTCGGCAATATCCTCGGGGATGGTTATCATGGGGAACTTCTCCTGAGCTGCGACACGCGTCGAAACTGCCGCCAGCAGCAGGAAAACAATCAAAATTCGTTTCATGATCCGTTGTAATTTATTCATGCGATAAAACAAATATAAAAACTTATTTCTTTCCCTCCAAACCGTATGGACCATATTAATAACGCAACCGCACGACGGAATGTTGCGTCGCGCGGCGAACCGTCCCCGTTAGGCAGCGATTTTGCGGAACAGAGGTGCGCGATTATAAAGTCCGCCGCGTGCGGCGGGGCGAACTGCCGACATCGCTTTGCGATATCGAAGAAACGCAACTCCCCCGCCCTTTTGCGCGAGATCATTTTTTGCGGCGCGGGAAATAATATGTAACTTTGCGAAATAACTTCCGATCGGTATGAGCAAACCTTTGGCAGAGCGGTTGCGGCCCCGAACGCTCGACGAATACATAGGCCAGACGCATCTGGTGGGACCCGACGGCGTGTTCCGCAAATTCCTCGAGACGGGAAACGTACCGTCGTTCATTCTGTGGGGCCCCCCGGGAGTCGGAAAGACCACGCTCGCCAAGCTGGTCGCGGGCAGTCTGAAACGTCCGTTCTACACCCTTTCGGCCGTGACGTCGGGTGTGAAGGAGGTGCGCGAGGTGATAGAGTCGGCCCGCAGACAGAGCCTTTTCAATCGGTCGACCGCATTCCTGTTCATCGACGAGATCCACCGTTTCAACAAGAGTCAGCAGGATTCGCTGCTCGGCGCGGTGGAGCAGGGCACGGTGACCCTCATAGGAGCCACCACCGAAAATCCCTCGTTCGAGGTTATCTCGCCGCTGCTGAGCCGCTGTCAGGTCTATATACTCAAATCGATGAACGACGAGGAGTTGGCCACGCTGCTCGACCGCGCCATAACCACCGACGAGGAGCTGCGGCAGCGCAACGTGAAGGTGGCGCAGACCGCCGCGTTGTTCAAGTTCTCGGGCGGCGACGCCCGCAAGCTGCTCAACATACTCGACATCATAGCGGGAGCGACCGACGGCGACATAGAGATCACCGACGACTACGTGACCCGTTGTCTGCAACAGAACATCGCTCTTTACGACAAGAACGGCGAACAGCACTACGACGTCATTTCGGCATTCATAAAATCGGTGCGCGGCAGCGACCCGAATGCCGCGATCTACTATTTGGCACGCATGCTGGCAGGCGGCGAGGAACCTCGTTTCATCGCCCGACGGCTCGTCATTCTCGCCTCGGAAGACATAGGGCTCGCCAACCCCAACGCTCTGCTGCTGGCCAATGCTTGTTTCGATACGGTACACAAGATCGGCATGCCCGAGGCGCGCATACCGCTGGCCGAGACGACGATATATCTGGCCGCCAGCCCCAAGAGCAATTCGGCCTACACGGCCATAAACAAGGCGCTGGATTTCGTGTCGCACGACACGACCAACCGTCCCGTACCGCTGCACCTGCGCAACGCGCCCACGCGGCTGATGGGCGATGCAGGCTACGGCAAGGGGTATAAATACGCCCACGATTTCGACGGCGGGTTCGTCGAGCAGGAGTTTCTGCCCGAATCCGTCTCGGGCAAGAAGTTCTACGAACCGAACACGCAAAACGCCTCGGAGGCAAAAATCGCCGAACGGCTGCGGCAATTGTGGGGCGGAAAATACGAATAACGCCGCATGCGGTATGCAATTTGAAACCGAGAATGCGAACCGCTCGAGACGAGAGACCAAAATTACCGATTATATCATGTACAAATCGTTCATAATGTTTTTGTCCATGCTGTTCCTCGCCGAAGCGGCGGGAGCGGCCGGAACCGATGCTGCCGCGACGCCCGCGAAGCGAACATATCTATATTCGGTGAAAGGCACCGATTCGCTCTACCTCGACCACTATGTGTCGTCCTCGGCCGAGGGGCGCCGTCCGTGCATGATCTTCGTATTCGGAGGCGGATTCGTGGGCGGCACCCGCGACAATGCCGAATATCTGCCCTATTTCGAATTCATGACGCAAAAAGGCTACGACGTCGTATCGATAGACTACCGACTGGGATTGAAACCGCTGCGGGGCGTGGAGCGTAAAATCTCCGCGCGCGAGATGGTGGGGCTGTTCAATAACGCCGTGTCGATAGCCGTCGAGGATCTGTTCAGCGCCACACTGTTCGTGCTCGACAACGCCGACGAGTGGATGATCGACACCGACATGATCGTCACGTGCGGATCGAGCGCGGGAGCCATAACGGTGTTGCAGGCCGAAAACGCCGTATGCAACCACACCGCGGCTTCGGCCGTGCTGCCCGCGGGATTCAACTACGCGGGCGTGATCTCGTTCGCGGGCGCTATATTCTCGGTCGACGGAGCACCCAAATGGGAACGCGAACCTTCGCCCGTCATGTTTTTCCACGGCAACGCCGACAATCAGGTGCCTTTCGAGAAAGCGTCGCTGCTGGGTGTGGGATTCTACGGCTCGAAGTTCATATTCGGTCAGTTCGAGAAGCACGATTGGCCCTGCTGGTTCTATACGCTCGATTATCAGGACCACGCGATGGCCGTCACCCCGATGGACGCCAACCGCGGCGAGATAAGTATTTTCCTCGACGACTTCGTGCGCGACCGTCGCCGCATGACCGTCAAGACCGAGGTGCGCAGCGACGAATTCCCGCCGCGCAACACAAAGTTCAAGGTGATGGATTACGTAAAGGCCAACTATTCGGAGTAATTGTTATAATTGCGCCGCAGAAAACAGACTTTATTTTTCATACACTTTTCGGTATATTCGCGGAAACACAATATCGAGTATTTTTCTGTCGGCTTCGCAACTCCATGCCCAGGAAACCCCGACCGAATACGTCGGAATGCCGGGAGGCATACGTGTCGCACCGTTGTCCGACGACGCTACCGCCTGTCGTGGACAAAGATGGCAATCCGATCGTCGGCCGTCCGATAATCCTGTGCCAGGACATACTTTTCCCTCAACTTTATTTCGGCCAGACCGATAAAAAGTGCGTGTAAACCGCAGC
>CAUDHE010000074.1 GCA_958449275.1 uncultured Alistipes sp.
CCGCAACGGCGAATGGACCTCGGCGCCGTGGATCGCGCTGATCGACATGGCGAGGATTCGTCACTTCGTAATGTTCGCCGCCGAATCGCTCTACGGCGGTTTGGACAGAGACGAATCGGGGATATTCGTCGCTCAAATGTCGGCAATGGCCGATATGATGAGAATGACCCGAGAGATCGAAGAGGCGCAAAGCAAGAGATGACATTTATTGCAGCTCGGGGGCGGTCTTGGGGAAGACGGCTGAAAAGGATACGAAAAAACCGCCGTAAATCGTGAAATTTACGGCGGTTCCGATTGTCATCGGCGGAAAGAGAGGGATTCGAACCCCCGGAACAGTTGCCCGTTCACCGCATTTCGAGTGCGGCCCGATCGACCACTCCGGCATCTTTCCTTCGGTCTTAGTCGGAATTGCGGGCCGATGCAGCCCTTTTCCGATCCTAACGGTGTGCAAAGATAATAACTTTAGTGTTAAGTTGTACGCTCCGACCGAAAAAAATTAACCGATTTTATGCTTTTTATTTGTCAAAGCCGTTTTTTGCCGAATATCCTCCGTCGTCGGTTCGCGGCTTTAACTCGGCAAGACGGTAAAAAAGCGGAAACATTATTCCGATACACGATCGGTCTCGCCGCCCGCATCGTCACCGTCGGGTCGGACGATAACGATATGCGCCCCTGCGGGGAACTTGACACCGTCTCTCAACTCCACTACTATCACACCTTTCGACGTGTTGCCGTATTTCGAGAACATGGCCGTCGACGCCGAATCCTTTATTATCGACATGGCCTTTATTCCGTCGGCTTTCAATTCGTCGAGCGATGCGGCAACGGCGGTTACACCGTCGCGTTGCAATATTACGAGAGGTTGCGCCTCGGATTTGCGGATCACCTTCCTGTTATCCGCCGCAATCACCACGATGCTGTCGGCTCGGGTCTCGGTCGCGCCCTTTTTCAATCGCACCAACATGACACCGTTCGACGTATCGCCGTAGGAGTCGTACTCGTCGGCCGTCGCATCCTTCAATATCGATAACGACTCTATGCGCTCGGGTTTTATGGTATCGAGCGATCCCGCCGTGAAACCGTTGCCGTCGGCCGTTCGGATAAGCACCAGAGGCCGTTTGTCGCCTGTACGGATTACGGAGATACGCCCTTTTAAGGCCGTACTGCCCGCGCCGTCGGTTTGGGCTGTCGCGGTCGCGGCGACGAACATTGCGCACACCGCTGTCAGTAATTTTAATTTTTTCATGGTGTCTGATTATTTATTGGTTTTCATCTGCAAAATTAGCCGACAGACGGCATGCGGCACGCGAATGACGGTTAATTTCTGTTAAGAAATGTTAACGGCGGCGGAGTTGAGGCCAAAATGGCTATCTTTGTTCTCGCAAAGGCCGATAACGGCATACGATCGCGATAAGATGAAGCGCAATGTTTTCCGTAACATATCGATATTGGCTGCGACGTCGCTGGCGCTGCTCGCCGCGGTGCAGTGTTTCTATGTGTGGCGGCTGTACCGCAATGCCGTGGACGACTTCGGTCGACGCGTGCAGTCGGCGGCCTACAAGAGCGTCTACAAGGCATTCCGCATAGAGGAGGTGCCGGGAATGGGACGGTCGGACGTGATAAATGTCGATCTGGACGATTTCGAACTCTATTTTTCGGCAGGCCTGCTGGAGCTGGACGCATTGCAGCCGCATGCGACGGAGGTCGTCGACCGTACCGCAGGCGATGCGGTGCTCATGCGCCGTGGGAGCGCCGTTCCGTTGAAAAATCCCATGACGGCGGAGATGGAGATCGACGACGACGGCGATTTCATGCTGCGGGTTTATGTCGATGTGCCGTACCGACATTTCCTGAACGGAATGCGGGGCGTGCTGCTGTCGGCCGCGGCGATAGTGGCGTTGCTGACTGCGACGTTAGTATGTCTGTTGCGCACCGTGTTCCGACAAAAGAGCCTCGACGAGATGCGTCGCGATCTGACGCACAACATCACTCACGAGCTGAAGACGCCCATTGCGGTGGCTTGCGCCGCGTGCGACGCAATGCGCAACTTTACGGCCGATACCGATAGCGCCAAACGCGAGCGTTATACGGATATGGTGGGCGCGCAGTTGGCGCGGCTCTCGTCGATGGTGGAGCACATATTGTCGGTATCGGTGGTCGAAGACGAACCGCAGCGGCTCTGTCTGTCGACATTCGATCTGCGCCCCGTTCTCGACGACGTCGCGGCCGGATGCGCCATAAGCGGCGGCAAACGCGCCGAGTTCACGGTGGACTGCGCCGACGGATTGCGCGTGACGGCCGACAGATTCCATCTGACGAACATAATGGCCACCGTCGTCGACAATTCGCTCAAATATTCGGGCGAGAGCGTGCGGATAGCGATCGGGGCGCGACGCGCTGCCGACGGCGTGGAGATCAGCGTCGAGGACGACGGCATCGGCATGGAGCCGCGCCATACGAAGCATATATTCGACAAATTCTACCGCATACCCACGGGCGACGTGCAGGACGTGCGCGGATACGGGCTCGGACTCTATTACGCGCGTCAGGTGGTCGAGCGCCACGGCGGACGCATCGCGGTCCGCAGCCGCAAGGGGCGGGGAACCGTCATAACCGTAAAATTACCCTGCGATGGCCGATAAGATAAAACTTTTGATGGTGGAGGACGAACGCATGTTGGCCGAGATTCTGGCCGACACGCTCTCCGATCGCGATTTCGACGTGAGGCTGGCTTTCGACGGCGCCGAAGCGCTGGAGATTTGTCGCCGCGAGCGGTTCGACGCCGTGGTAACCGACGTGATGATGCCGCGCATGGACGGCTACGCCTTGGTGCGCGCGTTGCGCAGCGAAGGGTGCGACGCTCCCGTGCTGTTCCTCACGGCGCGGTCGGCCACGGAGGATGTGGTGCGCGGATTCGAATCGGGCGGCAACGATTTTCTGCGCAAGCCTTTCGCCATCGACGAGCTGATAGTGCGGGTGCGCGCCCTGGTCGGACGCGTGTCGGGCGCAGCCTCGGTCGCGCGGCGATATGAAATAGGCCGTTACGAGTTCGATGCCGAAACGGGGCGGCTGTACCTCGACGGGGAGTGCGCGGTGTTGTCGGCGCGCGAATCGGACGTGCTGGCGCGATTGTGCCGCCGCATGGGCGAGACGGTCGAGGCGGCGGGCATGCTGCGCGAGCTGTGGGGCGACGACAGCTTCTTCAATCTGCGGAGTCTCAACGTGTTCGTGTCGCGTCTGCGTCGCAGGCTCGAATCCGACCCTTCGGTCGAGATTGTCAACGTGCGCGGCGTGGGCTACAAGCTGCTTTGCCGAATGCCGCGGCTCGATGCGTAAAATCGGCCGTCGGTTTCGCCGAACCGATGAAATTGCATATCTTTACGTTCTCAAATGAAAATGAAATGACCGTATCGTCCGAAAAATATTTCAGATTGCCTGCCGAGTGGGAGGCGCAGAGTTTCGTACAGCTTACGTGGCCTCACGCCGCGACCGACTGGGCGTCGTGCCTCGACGTGGCGAAGGCGTGTTTCGCAGCCATCGCCCGCGAGATAGTGCGTCGCGAGGATCTGCTCATCGTGACCCCCGAGCCTCGGGCCGTGGCCGAAGAGCTTCTTGCGGCGGGCATAATCGCCGAACGCGCGACCGAGGTGCGGGCGGGATTGTCGGTGGCACGCGCGGGAGAGTTCCGCATTGCCATATTCGAGTGCCCGACTGACGACACATGGGCGCGCGACCATGCTTTCCTTACCTGCGAGGACTCTCGCGGAGCACTTGAGCTTCACGATTTCGGATTCAACGGCTGGGGCGGCAAATTCGCCGCCGAGAAAGACGACAAGATAAATGCGGCCCTCTTCTCGGGTGTCGTCGACCGTGCCTCGGCGCGTTATGTCGACGACAACGACATGATTCTGGAGGGCGGATCCGTGGAGTCCGACGGACGGGGTACGATACTTACCACATCGTCGTGCCTGCTCTCGGAGGGGCGTAACGACTATGCCGCGGCGGACGAGGCGGATGCGATGCTGCGCGTAAAGCTCGGCGCCGAGCGGGTGCTGCGACTCGACAACGGATATCTCGCGGGAGACGACACCGACGGTCATATCGACACTTTGGCGCGTCTGTGTCCCGACGATACCATAGCGTATGTGCGTTGCGACGATCCTGCCGACGAACATTACGCCGCGCTGGAGGCTATGGAACGCGAATTGCGCGCTTTCCGTACGGCCGACGGGCGGCCTTACCGTCTGCTGCCGCTGCCCATGGCCGACGAGGTAAGATGCGACGGCGAGCGGCTGCCCGCCACCTATGCCAATTTCCTCGTGGTGAACGGAGCGGTGCTGATGCCATCCTACGCGCAGCCCGACAACGACCGCCGCGCCGCCGAGGTGCTGGGCGAGGCGTTCCCCGACCGCGAGATCGTGCCCGTCGACTGCCGCGTGCTGATCCGCTGGCACGGGTCGTTGCACTGCGTGACGATGCAGTATCCCGCGGGAGTCGCGCTTTGCGCGGAGTAGTGATGCCGCTATCCTCGGCGTCTCGCGCCGAAGCCCCCCCCGCAGCCGCCGAGGGATTATACAGAACAAATATTAAACTCACATACGATGAAAATCGCACTCATCCAACAGTCGATATCGCCCGATATCGAATCCAACAAACGCAAACTCTCGGAGCACATCGATGCCGCCGCAGGCGAAGGCGCCGAGCTGGTGGTGTTGCAGGAGCTTCACAATACGCCCTATTTCTGTCAGACGGAGTCGACGGCGAACTTCGATCTCGCCGAGCCTGTCCCGGGTCCCTCGACCGAGTTTTACGGCGAGGCGGCTCGCCGCAACGGCGTGGTGCTGGTGACCTCGCTTTTCGAGCGGCGTGCGGCGGGACTCTACCACAATACCGCGGTGGTGCTGGAGCGCGACGGATCGGTGGCGGGACGTTACCGTAAGATGCACATCCCCGATGATCCGGCCTATTATGAGAAGTTCTATTTCACCCCGGGCGATCTCGGATTCCGCCCCGTACGCACCTCGGTCGGAGTGCTGGGTGTGCAGGTGTGCTGGGATCAGTGGTATCCCGAGGGGGCGCGCATGATGGCTTTGCAGGGTGCCGAACTGCTGATCTATCCCACCGCCATAGGCTGGGAGAGCAGCGACTCCGACGACGAGAAACAGCGTCAGCTCGGCGCCTGGCAGACGGTGCAGCGCGGTCACGCCGTGGCCAACGGGTTGCCCGTTGTGGCGGTGAACCGCTGCGGATTCGAACCCGATCCGAGCGGCGCGACGGGCGGCATAGAGTTCTGGGGGCACAGCTTCGTCGCGGGGCCTCAGGGCGAGATGCTGGCCGAGGCGGGATGCGACGAGTGCGTAATGCCGGTCGACGTCGACATGCGTCGCTGCGAAAACGTGCGCCGCTGGTGGCCTTTCCTGCGCGACCGACGTATCGACGAGTTCGGGCCTCTCACCCGCCGATTCATAGATTGATTAGGGTTAGGGATTGCGGGCTGTGAGTCGTAGCCTGCGGAGCGAGCGATAGCAGGCCTCCGCGGGGCAGAGGCTACGGCTCGCGCGGATATGACAGCCGCAAACGGCTTAATCCATTCTCTTGCGATAATCCTCGTACGAGTATCGCCGTAACACATCTATGCTTCCGTCGCCGCGCAACATGGCGATGGAGGGATGGGTTATGCCGTTGAACATCGAGGTCTTCACGGTGGTGTAGTGGATCATGTCCTCGAAAATCACGTAATCGCCCGCATGTAGTTCGCGGTCGAACGCCCAGATGCCCATGTAGTCGCCGCTCAGGCAGCTGTTGCCGCCCAATCGGTAGAGATGCTGCCCCTCGCGTGCCTGCGCGCGCGCCTCCTCCACGTCTGACGGCAAAGTTTCCGCACCCCTCACGGCGGGTTGATAGGGCATCTCCAGACAGTCGGGCATGTGGCAGGTGAAACTGACGTTGAGGATCGCGGTGCGTATCCCTTTGTCCTCCACCACGTCGATTACCTGCGAGAGCAGCGGCCCCGTCTGCCAGGCGAATGCCGATCCGGGTTCGAGAATAAGACGCAGATGCGGATAGCGTTCGTGCAATCCGTTCAGTATGCGGATAAGATGCTCGACGTCGTACCCCTCGCGGGTCATGAGGTGGCCGCCGCCCAGATTGAGCCACCCGATCTGCCCCAGCCACGGCGCGAAACGCGCTTCGAGGTGTTCGAGGGTGTGTTCGAGCGCAACGCTGTCCGACTCGCAATGGCAATGACAGTGGAATCCCTCTATGCCCTCGGGCAAGCGGTCGGGCAGACGGTCGGCCGTCACTCCGAAACGGCTTCCTGCGGCACACGGATTATACAGATCCACCTCGATCTCCGAATACTCGGGATTTATGCGCAATCCGCAGCTTATCGGTCGCGCCGCGGCTTTCACTCTCGGGTAGAAGCGGTCGTACTGCGAAAGCGAGTTGAACGTTATATGGCTGCTGCATCGCATTATATCGTCGAACTCGTCGTCGGTGTAGGCGGGCGAGTAGGTGTGGGCGCGGCTGCCGAACTCCTCGCACGCAAGGCGCGCTTCGTTGAGCGAACTGGCCGTGGTCGCGCTTATGTATTCGCGGAATAATGGGAAGGTGCGCCACAAGGCGAAAGCCTTGAAAGCGAGAATGATTTCGGTACGGCTCGCGCGCGCGACTCGGTTTATGAGCGCGAGGTTGCGACGCAACAGACGCTCCTCGACTATGTAGCACGGCGACGGAAAACGGCCGTAATCCTCGGTGCGGATATCGGAATCGATCATGGTGTGTTCTGATAATTTGTCTGCAAAAGTAACGAAAAAGCGGGCCAACACCGCATGCGGCAGGCGAATCCCTCGAAAAATAATCGCCGCCGATTGAATTTCGGTAATTTTTGATTATCTTTGCGCACCCTTGCTATGAGGGTAAACCAAATTAAACACAACACGAAACAATGAAAGTTTGCGAAATTACAGGCAAGAGCGCAGTGATCGGCAACAATGTCTCTCACTCGAACCGTAAGACCAAGCGCAAGTTCAATCCCAATTTGAAGACTAAGCGTTTCTGGTCGGAGGAGGAAGGCCGCTGGTTGACCTTGAAGGTTACCGCCGCCGGAATGAAAACTATTAACAAGAAAGGTCTGGCCGCAGCGCTGAAGGATGCTGTCGCTCCCAAGGCCGTTTACTAAACAACGCACTGACAAATGGCAAAGAAAGGCAACAGAGTGCAGGTGATACTTGAGTGCACCGAGCAGAAGGAGAGCGGCGTAGCAGGAATGTCGCGTTACATCACTACCAAGAACAAGAAGAATACACCCGATCGTTTGGAGCGTCGCAAGTACAATCCCTATCTGAAAAAGGTGACTCTGCATCGTGAAATCAAATAACATTGCGTAGATTATGGCAAAGAAAGTAGTTGCAACACTTAAGACGGGTACCAACAAGAAGTACACCAAGTGTATCAAGATGGTGAAATCGGACAAGACGGGTGCTTATGTATTCAAGGAGCAGAACATCCTCGACGATGCCGAGGTAAAGGCATATTTCGCCGAAAAATAATTTTTTGCATTAAGCATTCCGGAAATTCGGCCGTTCGTCGGCAATCGTTATCCTCCGGAGCTTAATACAAAAGGCGTCTCACAATCGCGAGACGCCTTTTGTGTTTCCGTACGCATACGTGCCTTTCGTTTTTTGTCGCCGCCGCATCCGCAGGGTAGGAATTATATATGGTGATCCGATCGCTCGATTTTTTGATCCATATGCGTTTGCGGCACCGAGAATACGGATAAAATTCAATATATTTGTCCTGTAACCCAATTCGATCCGTTATGAAACGATCTCTGTTATTCGCCGTAGCGATTGCCCTGGCATCGTTCGGCTGCCGCAGCGAAGCTGTGTCCGATCCTGCCGCATGCGACTCTTTCGACCGCGCGAAACCCGTGTGGGCCGAGGGGCGCGAAACCGAGAAGAATCTCACCCTTTCGTTCCGCGAGGTGATAGAGACGCACGGCGCGGAGAGCGCGCTGATCCGTCTCGCGGCCTCGACCGATTACCGTCTGCGCGTCAACGGCGAGTTCGTGGCTCACGGACCGTGCGTCGCGGCGCACGATTTCTACCGTGTGGACTGTTACGATCTGAAGCCGTATCTGCGCCGCGGCCGCAACGTGGTGGCCATAGAGGTCGCAGGATACAACGAGCCGAGCTACTACCTGCTCGACCAGCCGTCGTTTCTGCAGGCCGAGGTGGAGATCGACGGCAAGATAGTGGCCGCCACGGGCAGCGGATTTACGGCGCATGATCTCGGACAGCGCGTGGCCGATGTGCCGCGCTTCAGCATACAGCGCTCTTTCACCGAGCGTTATGTTCTCGATCCGTCGTTCGACGAGTGGGCCTTCGATCCCGACTGCGAGACGGGCGGAGCCGTCACGCTCGCCGTGCAGCCCGCCAAGGCGCTGCTGCCGCGCCGCGTGGCCTACCCCGACTACCGCGTGCACGAGGCCGCGGCGCAGGGCGGCGGAATATACAAGTTCGGAAGCAACAGCAGCGGATTTCTGGGCATGCACGTCAAGGTCGACGAGCCTGCGCGGCTGCGCGTGTCGTTCGACGAACTTTTAGGAGCCGACGGGCACGTGCATATCGAGCGTCTGGGATGTCAGGCATACGTTATATACGAACTCGCCGCAGGCGAATACGATCTGGAGAGCTTCGAGCCCTACACCATGCAGTTCGCCGAGGTGACGGTGGAGAGCGGCAAATGCAGCGTCGAGCGCATGTACATGCGCGACTACTGCAACGCCGACGTCTGGCGCGGTACCTTCTCGTCGGACAACGCCGAACTCGACCGCCTGTTCGAGACGGCCCGCGAGACCCATCGCCAGAGCTCGCTGGACATATTCATGGACACCCCGTCGCGCGAGCGTGCGGGATGGCTGTGCGACAGCTATTTCTCGGCACGCGTGGCCTTCGACCTGGCGGGACACACCCGAATGGAGCGCAACTTCATCGAGAACTTCCTGCTGCCCGAGCGGTTCAAGGACATAGACGAGGGCATGCTGCCCATGTGCTACCCGAGCGATCACCGCGACAAGAACTACATCCCCAACTGGGCCATGTGGTTCGTGGTGGAGTTGGAGGAGTATCTCGCGCGCAGCGGCGACCGCGAGACCATCGACCGCGCCCGCAAGCGCGTCTACGACCTTATAGACTATTTCAAACCCTATCTCAACGAAGACGGCCTGCTGGAGAAGCTCGACAAATGGGTGTTCGTCGAGTGGTCGGCGGCCAACAGCTTCGTGCAGGACGTGAACTACCCCTCGAACATGCTCTATGCGGGTATGCTCGACGTGGCGGCGCGCCTTTACGACGACAAGGATCTCTCCGAGCAGGCGGCCCGCGTGCGCGACGAGATCCGCCGACAGTCGTACGACGGCCGTTTCTTCTGCGACAACGCCCTGCGCGGCGAGGACGGCGTGCTGCGGCGCACCGACAACCACACCGAGGTGTGCCAGTACTATGCCTTCTTCTTCGATGCGGCCACGCCCGAGAGCCATCCCGAACTGTGGGCGCGCCTGCGCGACGAGTTCGGCCCCGCGCGCAAGAAGAACAACGCCTATCCCGACGTCCCCTTCGCCAACGCGTTCATAGGCACCTATCTGCGACTCGAACTGCTCTCTCGCGAGGGGCTGTCGCGACAGATACTCGACGAGTCGATAGCCGAATACCTCATCATGGCCGACCTGACCGGCACGCTGTGGGAGAACCTGCCCGAATCGACCGATTTCATGGCCAGCTGCAACCACGGTTTCGCGGCGCATATAGTGCATGTGCTCTACCGCGACGTGCTCGGCGTGTACGAGGTGGACCCGACGAGGAAGCACGTGACGCTGCGTTTCGCCGACTGCGGCCTGAAGCGCTGCAAGGGCTCGATCCCCGTGGGCGACGAGTCGGTCGATATGGAGTGGACCATGAGCGGCGGCCGTCTGACGGGACGGCTCTCGCTGCCAGAGGGCTACACTTTCGACCTGCTGCCCGCGAAAGGGCTGACGGTCGATCTGACGGTACGGTAAGACCGACGGGGCATTGCCTCGTATGCGGTTAGGCGTGTCGAAAACTATCGGAATCCCGCGAGATCGAAACCCCGCTCCACTTCGGCACGTACGGCGCGGGCACCGTTCTCGATTCTCGACATGGCCGCCACCACGGGTATCATCGTGGCGCGGTCACGGGTGTCGATCGGCTCGTCGGCACCTATGCCCGTCATGTCGCACACGGCGTCGACATAGAGCGCTGTATGATTCTCCTCGGGCGGCGCATAACGCGATATCATGCGGCGCAGAGTATCGAGTCCGTAACGCAGTCGGTAGGTGTCGAGCAGAACGAACATGGCTCGGTAGCCCCATTCCGGCGATTCGAACTGTTTGAAATCGGGATCGCGCGAGGGGTGTACCTCGCCTCGGTAACGCACTCGCGAGCGGCGTATGTTGCCCGGATTGCAGTTGTCGATGCCTCTACTCATCCTCTGCCTCCTCTCTTTTTGTCTCTCTCACGAAGCGGCGCAGACGGCGCAGCAGCCGCGAGTCGCCCATGCGGCAGGTGTTCTCCAGGAACGACCACATCTCCACTCCGCATACGAAGCCCGCGAACAGACGCGCGAAGTCGGGCGGAAAAAGTCCCGCGGGCAGAGTGTCGACTATGCGAGCCATTGCTATGGCTACTATGGCGAAGCCCATCTTACGCACGGTGCGCCACGCCTCGCGGCTCTCGAAATACCATGCGCGGCCGTGTCGCAGGGCCTCGGCGCGCGAGGCCGCCACTCCCGTCGCGAAATCCATGCTTATGAATGCCGCCACGCACCACATCAGGGGCGCGACGGGTGCGAAGAGTGCCGCGAGACTCCCCGCGCAGCCGTTAGCGTATCTGTACAAAGCCTCCATCGCAGTTGCAACGCTTAAGAATGTTTTCATTGGGATCGTATTCCGCCATCGTATCGGCATTGGCCTCCAGATAGTCGGACATGCGGCGCACCGCCTCGCGCGCCCTTATGCGCAGTGCCCGAGCAAGTTCGGCACGGGCATAGGCATCGGCGGCCTTGCGGCATGTTCCCGCAGGCACGGCCAGTCCCGTCTGACCCGTGGCGACGTTCAGTCGCGGCTGCACCATGACGCGCACGCAGAGCGCTATGGCCGCAGCCGCGTAGTCCCGTACGAAATCGGGATAAGCTCCGCCGCGCATGGCTTCGCACATGGCACGCCCCGCGACGGGTTCTATGCGGCGGCGTATGGCAGCCTCGATATCGGCCTCGCCTACGACTTCGGGCGAGACGTATTCGCCGTCGGTGAACGCAAGGCGTACCACCTCGGCGGGTGTAATGATGTTGTTCATAACAGCTGTAAAGTTTAAATACGGATAAATAAATATCTCTGAAGAAATTCCCCCCCCCATGCGGCGGACTGCATAATATACATAGTAATACGACTCGACAGAGTCGTGCGGGCCGCAGCCTCCCGCGCGCGGAGGCCCGAA
>CAUDHE010000075.1 GCA_958449275.1 uncultured Alistipes sp.
GAGGGAACGCCGCGCTACAATTCTCAGAGGTAATTTGCGTTTTTTTCAAAATAAACGTTATATTTGTATTTCGTATGAAACACTTTGTGGGAATGAACAGAGCAATTTTCGCGGCAATGTCGCTGCTGGCGGCATTGAGTTCGTGTCAGTCGTCTAAGGTGAAAATCACGGGACGTTTCGTCGGTTCGCCGGCCGATATGGTATATTTGGAGCAGGTCGGTACGCTGGATCACAGCGTGATAGATTCGATAAAACTCGATGAGGACGGCGGATTTGCGCTGAAGATCGACAACGGCACTCCGACTCCTACCCTTTACAACGTAATTTACGACAACGAACGTATTCCGTTGTTGCTCATGGCGGGCGACCGCGTCACGTTGCGTTCGGCGGGGAGCGTGTTGCGTAACTACACCGTCGAGGGTGCACTCGAATCGGAGCTTCTGCGCGAGTTCAACAAGAGTTACATAGAGGGAGTGATGAAGCTCAACGATGCGGTTTCGCGATATACGGCCGCCGACATCGACGACAAGAAGCGCGAGGAGATCGCCCGCGAATATACGCAGATTTATCGCGACATCAAGCGCAACCAGTTGCGTTTCATCGTCGAGCACAAGGATCGCATAGCGGCGGTGTACGCTCTGCGTCAGCGTCTGCCCAACGACGCCTATCTGTTCAACGGCGACAGCGACGTGATATATTACCGTACCGTGGCCGAAGGTATAGAACAGAGCTATCCCGAAAGTCCCTATCTGCCCATACTGCGCAGTCAGATAGCGCGTATGGATGCTCAGATAAGCCTGCTTTCGCAGGTCAGGCAAACCAATTTCCCCGAGATCGCCATGCCCGACATGTACGGCAAGGAGATAAAACTGTCGTCGCTCGAAGGCAAGGTCATACTGCTGCACTTCTGGTCGGCGGCCATCGGCAACGGGAATGCGATCAACGCCGATCTGAAGAAGATTTACGAGAAATATCACGACCGCGGATTCGAGATTTTCCAAGTGGCCGTCGATACGTCGAAAGCGGTGTGGATCAACGCCGTTCAGGAGCAGAAATTGCCGTGGATATCGGTGAGTGACCTGCTGGGCGATTCGTCGCCCGCGCTGGGTGTCTACAATATCGACAAACTGCCGTCGAACTACCTGATCGACCGTGAAGGCAATATCGTGGCCAAGGATCTGAGCGGCGATAAGCTCGACGCCGAAATACAAAAAAACATTTGATAATATAATGTACTATTTCGCCTCGGACGTTCATCTGGGAGCGGGCGACGAGCGGTCGTCCCGTTGCGTTGAGAAGCGTTTCACGAGGTGGCTCGACATGGCGGCGCAGGATGCCGACGCCATATTTCTGGCGGGCGACATCTTCGATTTTTGGTTCGAGTACGGCATGGTGATCCCTAAAGGCTTCGCGCGTACGTTGGGAAAATTTGCCGAACTGACCGATCGCGGGGTGCGAATAGTATTGCTGACCGGCAATCACGACATGTGGTGCCGTGAATATCTCACGAGCGAGTGCGGCGTGGAGATCCGGTTTTCGCCGAGTTGCGTAACACTTGCGGGGCGTAAGATCTTCGTCGCTCACGGCGATAACATGAACATCGGTGACAAGCCCGTGCTGCGTTTCATGAATGCCGTGTTCCGTTCGCGTTTGCTTCGAGCGGCGTTTTCGTGGTTGGTGCATCCCGACCTGGCTGTTCGATTCGGACGGTGGTGGAGCGGCAAATCGCGCAAAAGCCATGCGTCGGAGAATCTGACGCGAGATTCGCTCGGATTTCTGATCGACTATGCCGGAGAGTATAAGCGCGGGAATCCCGATATCGATTATATCGTTTTCGGCCATATGCACTATCCGTGCGACGTGCGCGAAGACGATCTGCGCGTCCTGTTTCTCGGGGCGTGGGACGATCCCCGACCCGTATACGCCGTGTTGGATGACAACGGCGAAATGGAACTCAAAAGATTCGAATCATGAAACAGTATCTCGATCTGCTGGAGAGGATAATGCGCGACGGTGTGGTGAAGGGCGACCGTACGGGCACAGGCACGCGCAGCATATTCGGCCATCAGATGCGCTTCGATCTGGAGGAGGGTTTTCCTCTTCTTACCACCAAACGAGTGTTTCTGAAGGGGGTTATCCGCGAGCTGTTGTGGTTCCTCGCGGGCGACACCAATATCAAGTATCTGGTGGACAACGGCGTGCATATATGGGACAATGACGCCTACCGCTATTACAACGAACTATGCGTGCGTCACGGCGTGCTCCCCGTCACCGAGGAGGCGTTTCTCGCGGCTGCGCGGCAGGGAGTCGCTTCGCCGATCGACGGATATGTTTTCGGCGATCTGAATCATGTGTATGGTTATCAGTGGCGCAGTTGGCCGCGACCCGACGGAGGCGGCATCGACCAGATACGTCAGGTGATAGAGACGATAAAGCATAATCCCGATTCGCGGCGCATGATAGTCTCGGCCTGGAATGTCGCCGAGGTGGACGACATGGCCCTGCCGCCGTGCCACGTGCTGTTTCAGTTCTATGCGGCCGAAGGGCGGCTGTCGTGTCAGCTCTACCAGCGCAGCGCCGATACTTTTCTGGGCGTGCCGTTCAACATAGCCTCGTATGCCCTGCTGACTATGATGATCGCGCAGGAGTGCGGTTTGCGTGCGGGCGAATTCATCCATACGCTGGGCGATGCGCATCTGTATCTCAATCATATGGAGCAGGCTGCCGAGCAGTTGTCGCGCACGCCGCGTCCCCTGCCCCGCATGAGGCTCAATCCCGACGTGAAGTCGGTGTTCGATTTCCGTTACGACGATTTCATGCTTGAGGGTTACGATCCGTGGCCTGCCATAAAGGCGCCCATGTCGTTCTGATCCGTCTAAATACGCAATATTATGGTAAGCATCATCGTTGCCGTTGCCGCCAACGGCGTGATAGGCGATAACAATTCGCTTTTGTGGCATATCTCCGAGGATCTGCGCAACTTCAAACGCATCACTTCGGGACACCCCGTGATAATGGGCCGCAAGACATTCGAGTCGCTCGGCCGCCCGCTGCCTAACCGCACCAACGTGGTGGTGAGTCGTACGGTGACCGAGATAGAGGGGTGTCGCGTGGCCGCGTCGCTCGGCGAGGCGCTCGCCATGTTTCCCGCGGACGAGGAGGTGTTCGTTATCGGCGGGGCGCAGATCTATGCGCAGGCGTTCGATGCGGCGGATAAGGTATATATAACCCGCGTGGGGCGCGATTACGAGGGCGACACCTCGTTTCCCGAGTGGGACGAGACCCGATGGCGTCTTACGTCGCGCGAGGCGTTTCCCCGCGGCGAGAAATACCCTTATCCCTTCGCGTTCGAGGAGTACGAACGAATATGAGAGACGATTATCCGAACTTAAAACCGCATAACCCGTGAAACTCAAGATCTTTACCGCAGCCCTTTGCGTGCTTGCCGCCGTCGGGGCCTCGGCAGCGGGCAAATCCCGCAATGCCGAACGTCCGCAACCCGTATTCAATCGCGCGCCTCTGATCGAGACGCCGTATGCCCAGCTACCTATCGGAGAGATCCGCCCCGAGGGATGGCTCCGCGCACAGATGCAGACCATGCTCGACGGCATGACGGGGAATCTGGACGAGGTGTACGAATCGGTGGTGGGCGATAATAACGCATGGCTCGGCGGCGAGGGAGACGCGTGGGAGCGCGGTCCCTACTGGATCGACGGCGCGCTGCCCATGGCCCATATAATGAACGACGAGAAACTGAAGGCCAAGGCCGACAAATGGGTCGAGGCGATTCTCGCGAGTCAGAAGGATAACGGTTACTTCGGTCCCGATACTGACCGTCCGTACGTCAAGGGCATGCAGCGCGACAATTCGGCCGACTGGTGGCCCCGCATGGTGGCGCTGAAGATATTGCAGCAACACTACATGGCCACGGGCGATCGGCGTGTCATCGATTTCATGACGCGCTATTTCCGCTATCAGGCCGAGATGCTGCCCTCCGCACCGCTCGGCCGATGGACATTCTGGGCCACCGAACGCGGCGGCGACAATCTGCTGATCGTGCATTGGCTGTATAACATTACGGGCGACGCCGAGCTGCTTCGCTTGGGTGAGCTTATCCACAGCCAGTCGGCCGACTGGACGGCGCGTTTTACGACCGACGATCATCTTTACCGTCAGAACTCGTTGCATTGCGTGAACCTCGCGCAGGGGTTCAAGGAACCCGTCGTATTCTACCAGCAATCGAAACAGGACGAGCATTTGCAGGCTCCGCACGAGGCTCTTCGCCGCATACGCCGCACCATCGGATTCCCCACGGGTTTGTGGGCGGGCGACGAACTGCTTCACTTCGGCGATCCCGCCCGAGGCTCGGAGCTGTGCACTGCCGTGGAGATGATGTATTCACTCGAGGAGATGTACCGCATAACGGGCGATAACACGTATGCCGATCTTCTGGAGCGCATCGCCTACAATGCCCTGCCGACGCAGATTACCGACGGCGGCGACGCACGTCAGTACTATCAGCAGATCAATCAGGTGAAAGTGACGCGCGAACGACGCAACTTCTCGACGCCGCACGCAGATACCGATATCCTTTTCGGACAGCTTACCGGATACCCGTGCTGCACGTGCAATCTCCATCAGGGATGGCCCAAGTTCGTGCAGAATCTGTGGTACAAGACTTCGGACGGCGGTTTGGCCGCAATGGTTTACGCGCCGTCGACCCTCACCACCACTCTTGCGTCGGGCGCCGATGTTATCGTGACCGAGCATACGTGTTATCCCTTCGAGGAGCAGGTTCGTTTCACCGTCGCGCTCCCGTCGCGCAAGCATCGTACGGCCGAATTTCCGCTGGAGCTGCGCATTCCGTCGTGGTGCGACGGATATGCTGTCGCGATTAACGGCGAGAAGGTCGCTCCCGTGGAGGTGCGCCGTGGTACGGTTCGGGTGGCCCGCACGTGGAACGACGGCGACGAGGTGACTGTCGAGTTCGGTGCGCCGATCCGCGTGTCGTACTGGTACGACGATGCTGCCGTCATCGAGCGCGGTCCGCTGGTTTACGCTCTGCGCATGGAGGAGCGTTGGAGCCGTCATGAGTGTGACGACGAGCCCGATTTGGGCAGTTACTATTACGAGGTGACCTCTCCTACGCAGTGGAACGTGGCTCTGCGCCGCGACGATCTGCGCGACGAGAACATCGCTTCGCGCTTCTCGGTCGAGAGGTCGGAGTGCGGCGATGCCCCGTGGTCGCTCGGAGCGGCTCCCATAGCCATCAGAGGTAAGGCGAAGGTTTTGCCCGAGTGGCGTCTCGACCGCAATTCGGCCGCATCGTTCTGCTTCATGACTCAGCAGGCTCCCGCGGGCGAGGTGGGGCCCGAGGCGGATATAACGTTGATCCCTTACGGCTGTACCACGTTGCGTATTACCGAATTCCCCGTGAGGTAGCGCGGCCTGTGGCCGCGGGTGGACGACCATCGGATACGATTTGGCCGTATTCCGCATTGGCACATTGACGTGCGCGGTGTCGCCTCCCGAAAAATAGGTATTTATACCACCTGCCGCCACATCGGTTTGAAGTAACTTTGCGAAGCAAGCAAAGTTACTTTTTTATATGGGTAAATATTTCGATATGCTGCTCGAAGACATCCGCCTGCGAGAGGGACTCACCGCATGTATGAATTGCGGGGTCTGCACGGCGGTATGCCCCGCGGCGGCATTTTACAATTACGACCCGCGTCAGATAGTCAGTACGGTGCAGACTCGCGACGACGATGCGATAGAGGCTCTGATGAAGAGCGACACCATATGGTATTGCGGCGAGTGCATGTCGTGCCGTCCGCGCTGTCCGCGCGCCAACACCCCGGGATATGTCATTCAGGCGTTGCGCAACTTGTCGCAGAAGCTCGGTTTTTTCGTCGAAAGCGAGAAAGGACGCCAGCAGCTCGCGCTCAAAAGGGCCATAGGCGAGAATATTCTGCGTACGGGTTATTGTATCGTCCCTCAGCTCGTCAAAGCCGAGATGCACCCCGAGCAGGGCACCGTGTGGAAATGGATTCTCGACAACGACGAGGAGGTGTACGGCCGTTTCGCCGATAACTACAACCGCGAAGGTGCGGGTGCTTTGCGCAAAGTGAGCGATGATACCCTCGACGAGATACGCCGCATATTCGACATCACGGGCGGTACCGAAATGTTCGAGACCATCGAGCGCCATTCCGACCGCAAGGCCCGTGAAATGGGGTACGACGGCGCCGACGAGCAATACTTCACGGATATCTACACCCGTAATTCCAACGAGCATTATTGAGCCTATGAAACGATCGAGCTGGACAGAATACCAGAAAGACATAGCCGACAACGATTACTATTACGCCCGCAGCTGCATACGTCAGAATTTCTTTCCGGGCAGCGAAAAGGTGTTCCTGAACATCATCGGCAAAGATCTGGGTCGCAACATATTCGACGATCCCGCCCACACCTCGTGCACGGGCATCGGCTATCATTCGGACATAGTTCCGCTGGAGACCATCATGACCGTGGTGGCGCGTCAGTTCGCCCTGATGAGCGAGGCGGGCTACGAGAATCTGACATCTTCGTGCATCACTTCGTTCGGCGTCTACACCGAGCTGCTCGCCACGTGGGAGGAGTTTCCCGAGACGGAGGAGAAGACGCGCGAAAATCTCTATAAGGCTACGGGCCGCGAGTTCCGCAAGCCCAAGAATCTGGCTCATACGTCGGACGTGATATTTCACCACCGCGAGGAGATCGCGGCCAAGGCCCGTCGCAAGTTGGTTAACGCCTACACGGGCGAACCGTTGCGCGTGGTGGAGCACATAGGTTGCCACTATGCCAAGATATTCCCCAAATCGGGAATCGGCGGATCGGAGTTTCCATACGTGCTGGCCGGTATGGTGGAGTCGTGGGGCGGACAGATAGTCGACTATCCCGAGCGACGTCACTGCTGCGGATTCGGATTCCGCAACTATTTGGTGCAGGCGAACCGAGGCTATTCGGTGGCCAATTCGCACAAGAAGCTGGAGAGCATGGCTCCCTACAAGCCCGATTTCATAGTGTGCAACTGCCCCGGGTGCGCTATGTTCCTCGACAAGTGGCAGTATACCATAGCCGAAATGGAGGGACAGACCTACGGTCAGAACGGTTGCGGCATCCCCGTGCTCACCTACGAGGAGATGGCGGGTCTGGTGCTGGGTTACGACCCGTGGGAGCTGGGAATGCAGATGCACCAAGTGGATGTCGAGCCGCTGTTGGATAAAATGGGCGTTGAGTACGATCCGTCGGCCAAATATCTGGGGCGCAACGGAAAGTACATAGGCAAGCCCGAGCGGGCGATAGTAAACAGTTGTTCGCGGGATACGCTTTACAAGATCAAACGGTAGATATGAAACATATTATAGTAGTAGGCGGCGGAATCGCCGGAATGCAATGCGCCGCGGAGGCGGCGCGCGGAGGTGCGGCGGTGACTCTCGTCGAGAAAGAGGGCGACACGGGTGGCAAACTCCGCAATTGGCACAAGCTCTTCCCATCGTTCACCCCTGCCGACGAGGTGCTGAGTGCGTTGAGGCGCAAAGTGTCCCTCGAGGAGAACATAACCGTAAAGACCGACTGCGAGGTAGCGTCCGTAACGCCTCGCAAGGTGACGACGAATTCGGGCGAGGAGCTGGCTTGCGACGCCGTGGTGATCGCCACGGGGTTCACTCTGTTCGATGCGCGAGTGAAAGAGGAGTACGGTTACGGCATCTACGACAACGTGATTACCTCGGCCGATTTGGAGCGCATGTTCAACGACGGTGCGGTGAAGTTGAAGAACGGCGGCGTGCCTCGACGCATAGCCGTCCTGCACTGCGTGGGTTCGCGCGACGAGAAGGTGTGTCAGCGTCACTGTTCGAAAGTGTGCTGCGTGACGGGCGTGAAGCAGGCCATAGAGCTTAAAAAGCTGTTCCCGTCGGCCGACGTGTTCAATTTCTACATGGACATACGAATGTTCGGCCCGGGTTACGAGGAGATGTATCGCGAAGCGCAGCAGAAATATAATATCCATTTCGTGCGCGGCCGTATTTCGGAGGTGAGTCCCACTATCGACGATCGTTTGCAGATCAAGGCCGAGGATACGCTGACGGGACGTCCGCTGAAGATCGGCGTGGACATGCTGGTGCTTCTGATCGGCATGAAAGCCGACGACATGAACGTTTCGCTGGAGGAGGGCGGCCTTGCGCGCCAGTCGAGCGGATTCATGCAGCCGCGCGATTCGTTCCTCGGCAACGTGGAGAGCGGCACGGAGGGAATATTCTATGCCGGAGCGGTGACCGCGCCCAAGAGCGTGGGCGAATCGCTCAACGAGGGCACGGCGGCTGCACGCGCAGCATTGGAGTGGCTCGGCGAAACGCATAAAACCGATTTGCAGCGATGATAAATTTCGGATATTCGATAAGCAAGCCGCGAATAATAGATATCGACCGCAACAATCTGCGCAAAAGCAACGAGATATTGCTCGAGATGCCCGAATTGCAGACCTGCATCGGATGCGGCACCTGCACCGCCACCTGTACGGCGGGCAACCTGACGGAGTTCAATTTCCGCAAGGTGCATACGCTGGTGCGCCGCGGCGAATATCAGGGTGCATATGAGGAGATGAACAAGTGCATGCTCTGCGGCAAGTGCCGTCTGCTGTGTCCCCGCGGAATAAACACGCGCGGAGTGGTAATGTTGATAAAACGTAAACTCGGAGATTTCTGATATGACTTTTTTCGCCGATTTCTGCATACCTTTCATTGCGGGCGCCGCGGTAATGTTCGCGGTGGTCGTATTGAAGTACGCGACATGGTTCCATAGACTGCCCAAAAACGATAAGATATCTGTAATCAAGGGATTGCCTACTTCGCGGACGATAGCTGCCGTGTGGGAAGTGTTCCGCGAATCGCTGTTGCATCGCCGCATATTCCGTGTGAATCCCGTGCTCGGTTACATGCACATGAGCCTCGCTTTCGGATGGTTCCTGCTTATCGTCGTCGGGTGGATCGAGACCGTAGCCTATCTCGGATTCCGATGGGTGCCGTTGCAGGGCCATGTCTTTTTCAAGTATTTCGCGCCGCTGAACGGGATAGGGGAGCACAAACCCGTTTTCGATTTCGTGATGGACCTGCTGTTGCTTTTCGTCCTCTCGGGCGTGGCTTTGGCTTGGTTCAAACGCGTGAGGTCGCGTGCGCTGGGTATGAAACGTACCACCAAGCACGTGTTGTTCGACCGTATCGCGCTGTCGGCTCTATGGTTCGTTTTCCCCGCCCGACTCGTGGCCGAAAGCGTGACATGCGGTATATACGGCGGCGGAAGTTTCCTTACGGGAGGATTGGGCGCGCTGCTCGACAAGGCATTGGGACCGCAGGTGTTGCATGCGCTGTACGAGCCTGTGTGGTGGTTCTATTCGTGTGCCCTCGGAGTCTTCTTCGTGGCCATGCCTTTCTCGCGTTACATGCACATATTCACCGAGATACCTCTCATATTCCTGCGTCGTTACAAACTGCGTCCCGAGGCGCACGAGAAATCGTACGACAATTTCGAGGTGGAGGCCTGCTCGCGCTGCGGTATCTGTATCGACCCGTGCCAGTTGCAAAGCGAGTTGGGGATGAACGAGGTGCAGTCGGTTTATTTCCTTCGCGACCGCCGTTACAACATGTTGCAGCAAAAGGTAGCCAACAATTGCCTCATGTGCGGCCGTTGCGAGCAGGTGTGTCCCGTAGGCATAAATCTCAACACGTTGCGTCTGAATTCGCGTACGACCATGCGCAATATTCCCAACGAAGGACGTTACAATTATCTCCGCGGTCTGGACCGCTCGGAGGGCGAAGGGCGCGTGGGATACTTCGCGGGATGTATGACTTTGCTGACCCCCAATACGCTCGACGCCATGCGACGTATATTCGATGCGGCGCGCGAGGATGTGTGGTGGGCCGACAAGGACGGCGGCGTATGTTGCGGGCGACCTCTGAAGCTCTCGGGCGAGGTCGATTCGGCCCGCAAGATGGTCGATTACAACAAGGAGCTTTTCCGCCGACACGGAATATCGACTCTGGTCACCTCGTGTCCCATATGTCTGCGGGTGTTCCGCGAGGAGTACGATCTGGAGGGTATGGAGGTGTTGCACCATTCGGAATATATATTGCGCCTGATGCGTCAGGGGCGTCTGCGGGTGGGGTATTCGTCCGAGCGGAAGTTTACGTATCACGATCCGTGCGAATTGGGACGCGGAAGCGGTATTTACGACCAACCGCGTGCCGTGATCGAGGCGGTTGGCGTGCTGGCGGAACCCGACCACACGCGCGAAAACGCGCTTTGCTGCGGTTCGTCGGTGGCCAATACCGTGATAAACGACGCGCAGCAACTCACCATAGCGCAGGGTGTGGCACGGGAATTGGACGCTACGGGAGCCGCTGCGGTAGTGACGGCGTGTCCTCTGTGTAAGAAGGCGATCGCGCGCGCGTCGACGAAAAGAGTGGTCGATCTGTCGGAAATAGTGGCAGGTAACCTGAAATAAAAGATAATTTTATTGCGATGTATTTCAGGCTGTTGTAATATATGGTGAAAAAAAGTTGCGTTTAATTTTGCATTATTCGATTTTTTGCCTACCTTTGCAACACTTAACCCGATATATCGGACTTGCGAAGTCCATATTACGATACATCGCGGGATGGAGCAGTTGGCAGCTCGTCGGGCTCATAACCCGAAGGTCGGAGGTTCGAGTCCTCCTCCCGCTACCACGGCGGACAATTCGAAAGAGTTGTCCGCTTTTTTTTTGTTTTGTGTCGATGCGGTTTCGAATGTCGTTCGCTTACGGGGCGTCGTAGTTTTACTTTTACGCCATGATTTTGTGCGTTGTTAATGATCTCGGAGAGTGAGGCGGAAGGTGTTAGGCTTCTGTCGGTCCGTCTCGGTAATTCGGATGCAATTGTTTTTTTGTCGGGTTGCTGCAATGGTGTGTGTGGGGGGGCGTATGTTTTCGGACGATAATATTGCTGTGGCTGCGGACAATAAAAAAGCGAGAACCTTCCGATTCTCGCTTCGTACCCCCTCAGGGGCTCGAACCCTGGACCCCAACATTAAGAGTGTCGTGCTCTACCAACTGAG
>CAUDHE010000076.1 GCA_958449275.1 uncultured Alistipes sp.
TTATGAAGGTCTCCTGCAACAGATCGTCGGTATCCTCGGGCGAGGTGGAGCGTTGCAGAAACAGTCGGCGAATGGCATCGCCGTAGCGGTTGAACAGATATTCGAACGCCGCATGATCGCCCCCGAGCGTAAGCTCCACCAGCCGACGGTCGTCGGCGATTATGTAATCGGCTATCTCCATACGCTCTTATCCTTGCGCAGCAGCGCGATCCGCACGCACAACATGATGAGCGGGTTCAGCAGATCGAATATGAAGTATCGCATGACGACGCTCTTTTCGCCCGCGCGCTCGGCTATCGATTTTATCCTCGTCGTCACTATGGCGTAGCGTGCGAGCAACAAAAGCGTCGCCGCCGCCTTGAATTCCGCGGGCATGACAGCCACGGCCGTCGCCACGGTGACGAAAAAGAGCGACTGACTCCCCAGCTCCCACTCTACGGCGTTGCGCACGCCTGCGGGATAGAACGCGTAGGCCGATCCGTAATGGCGCAGCCGTCCGATCCACCATTTCAGCCCGCCCCACGTGCGGCGACTCACGGCGGCTTTGGGCGTGAGTGCCACGCTGACGTTCTTCGAGGTGGCTATTTTCTGTATGAACAGGTCGTCCTCGCCGATGTTCATATTGAGATGCGTAAAGCCTTTCGATCCGAAATAGAGGCTTTTGGTGAATCCCAGATTGTGCCGCGTGCCGCGATAGGCATTGCGTGCGACGGCTTGCGCGAGCCAGTATACCGAGCATTGCAGTTGCGACATGCGCATTATGTAGTTGGTCAGCCCCGCGGCAAGCTCCACGCCTGCATACCCCAACGCTATGTCGCCCCGCATGAATGCCTTTCCCATCATGGCCAGCCATTGGTCGGCGACGGGCGCGGCATCGGTCGTGGTCGTGAGGATATGTTCGTGACGGGCCGACTTTATGCCCACGTTCAGAGCCATCTTCACCGAGATGGGGAATCGCGGATTGTACTCTATTTTTGTGACGGTGAGGTTGGGGTGCATGAGCCTCGATCGCGTCAGCTCCTCGTAAAAATCGCTGTCGGAGCCTATGTAAACTATCACCACCTCGAAAGGCGCGGCATACTCCTGCGCGAATATCAGCGGCAGCCGCTCGTCCAGATAGTCGTAATCCTCGGAGAACATGGGTATGACGACCGACACGGGCGGTTCGGCGTCGAGACGTTTTTTTCTGCGCGAATTGCGGAAGCGTACGATGCGGCCGTAGACGAAAATATGATAGTATGACTGTATGCCGAACAGAATGAGGATAATCGCGGCCAAAGCTGCGCCCTGCCATCCGTAATGCTCCGTAATGGTATCGATATATCGCATAGAAACCGGTAGTGAATAATCGTACAAATATACTCCTTTCACGGGAATCGTCATAGCAAAAGATTAAAAATAATGTTTATGCGGAGTGCCGTGCCGCTTTCGGACCGCGTCGATTCCCGAAAATATTTCGCGAAAAATCGCGCGGCCGATGTTATATTTGTCGGTTTCGAACGTATTACTTGTGAATTCGCGTCGCATGCGGCGGCCATACCGACAAAATGAAGAGTGAAGATTTCAACACGGAGTTTCTGAAGATCAAGGACTCGGCGTTCCGATACGCCTTGAGCCTGCTCCGCGACCGTCATGCTGCCGAGGATGCCGCGCAGGATCTCTACGAGAAGTTGTGGCGTCGCCGCCTGCTGATCGGGCGCGACCGATTTCCGTCGCTGGTGATGGTCAGCATGCGCAACATCTGTCTCGACCGTTTTCGCCGTCGTGAGCGCGACAGACTGATGACGGAACTCGACCGTGCCGCCGAGGCTCGCTGCGAATGCGGCATCGAGGCTGACGATCTGACCGACACGGTGCGTCGGCTGACGGAGGCGCTGCCGCCGAGGCAGCGCGAAATCATGCACTTGCGCAATGTCGAGGGTATGGAGTTCGACCGCATAGCTGCCGTTACGGGAATTTCGGAAGCTGCGGCGAGGATGGCCTGCTCGCGGGCACGAAACAAAATAAAAGAGGAACTGACTAAAATAATGAATCATGGATTGTAACCGCTTGGAAATACTCGCCGAACGCTATCTCGCGGCGGAGACCTCTTCGGCCGAGGAGGCCGAACTGGCCCGCGTGCTCGACATGCTCCCGCCCTCACGTCTGACGGCGATGTCGCCCGCCTTGCTCGCCGCGGCAGCCATGATGCGCGATGCCCGACGTCTCCGCCGCGAGAGCGTGCGGATCACCGTGCGTACAGCCGTTTCGCCCCTGCGCATGGCTACGGCGACAGCACTTTCGGCCGCAGCGATAATCGCGGCTGCACTGCTCATGCAGCGTCCTGCCGTTTACGGATACGTCAACGGCATGCCCGTCACCTCGTCGGCCGAGGCGCGGCACTACTCCGAACGAATGTTTTCCGATTTGGCCGACGACATGCGGCCTGCCGTCGAGGCCATCGACGGGTTGGTACTCGCGCTCGATTGATACGCAACATGACAAAAACGAAAAATATGAAACGCATCTCTATCCTATTCTATGTTCTGCTTGTCGCAGCCGTACACGGATCGTCGGCGCAGACGATGAAACTCGACGCCAACGGAATCGGGTTCGGCACCGCCACCCGAACGGAAAAGAGCGTGTCGGCCAATCCGTTGATATCGTATCGGTCGAGGTGTCTCTCGGTTGGCCGCAACGTCCGATCGAGCATTCCCATGCTGGAGCTGGGATGGAACATTCCCTCGGCTGTCGGCTACGGCGCATACGACGGCATGCCGTACGGCGAATTTTTCGACGTGCGCGAATGGAAATCGACGCAGTTCACGATCAATCTTCTGCAAGCCTCGGCGTTCAACGGCGCACGCAATCTGGGTGTCGCCGTCGCCATCGGCATACGGGCCAACAACTTTCGTCTGCGCAACTCCATGTCGCTCACCGAGGCCGACGGGCTGGTCGTTCCGCTGCAACTCGAGGGGCGCGTGAAAAAGAGCAAATTCACGACCGCCGCATTGCACATCCCCGTCGAGGTGTCGTTCGGCAATCCCTATAAGTTCGCCTTCTCGGTGGGCGGTTTCGTCGACATGGTAATGAATTCGCACACCAAGGTCAAGTATCGCGGCGGCTCGAAAGACAAGGAGCACAATTTCCCCGTCGAGTTCATTCAGGCGGGTGTGACGGGACGCCTCTCGTTCCGCAACTTCTCGATTTACGGCAATTACACGCCCACTTGCCTCTTCAAATCGGGACGCGGCCCCGAAATGCGTGTCTGGACCGTGGGAATAGGTTGGTAACAATTCGCACGCTTATGAAAAGGATAATCGTATTCGTAATCGCTTCGGCAGCGTGTCTGACGGTTCGGGCCCAGACGCCCGACTTCATGAGACTCTATGCCGCCGCGATAGAGACATTCGCGAACCGTGCCGCGGAGGAGGACAAGGAGGCGGCCGCCGCGATAGAGACGGCCGAGTTCTCGGGACGGACGCTGCGCAGCATCATGCCCCAAAAGAGCAAGAATAAAAACCACTTGGTCAACCGCATCGACATGATACGGCAGATAAAGTTTCTGTCGTCAGGCGATTCCGATCTCTTCGATCGTTTCCGTGCCGTGGCCGACAAGGCGCCCTACGAACGCATGTCGTTCCTGAACGTCGACGAGCAGTCGGTTTACATCTATTCGGCGCCTTACAAGGATAAGCAGACCGAGTTTCTGATCTTCATCGTCAAGGACGGCAAGAGGCTGGTGTGCGACATCGTGGGCAACATAACCCTCAGAGATATGTTCGATCTCATTTGCGAGCGCGACTGAGGATCGGAGTACGATTTTTTCAAAAAATAACCGCTGTCGATTTATTCGGCAGCGGTTATTTTTAATATCGTCGACAGTTTGAATGCGTATTTTGCAATATTTTCATATGAAATAAAAATATGCAACAATATTAGCATGTATATTGTATTTTTTAATATATATTGCGATCGGATATAATCAATGAGTAAATTCGCAAGCGTCGTTCAAACGTTTTTCGAACGACGATATCCGAAAACGAGGGAAAGAACATCCGTACGATGTATATATTTTATTAACAATTAAAAAATCAAACCATGAAAAAGAACTTTATTGTTGCGGGAAAACACTTTATGACAGGTGTGCTCGCATTGGTTTGTCTGATCGCCTGTTCGGATTCGAGCGATCAGCAGAGACCGCCGAATTCGGAATTACCGAAATGGGAAGCGCAATTGCGGCATGCACAATCGCTCGCCGCCCCCGAGGGTTACGATCAATTGACATTGGTCGCATATAAAAACCTCGGCAAGGTCGGGTCGGAGTCGGAGAAGGAGATGCTCATAGACGAATTATTCGCCGATGACGCCTACACGGTGTTTGCGCAAAGCGCCGATTACAAACTTTACGATATCGTGACTTGGGGCGATTTCCGAAAAGTGAGGGCTGATGCAGGTTCCGCTGCCCGAAACGATGTCACGGCGGATATCAAAGTCGGGGTGACGGAAGTTATCGAACTGGAGTGGTCGTACCGCGGTCAAACCTACCATACGAAGGCTTTGGCCGACGAGACGCAAGACGGCATCACCTACGACAATATATCGACATATGTGCCGTACTACGGGGAGGCCTGAAAAATACCCGAATAACATCTGTTGCAGGAGATATCAATAAATCCGATTATCATAAATTCGCATGGGCATGGTGCGCTGATACCGAGGGTGTACTCATCGGATATTCGGGGACGGGATTCTGCCTGACCGGATCGGGTCAAGGCGAATGCGGCATTGAAATTCATCGGTCGCCCGAACCGCCGCCTCCTACTCCCACACCATAATAAGTATATCGGAATTGCGTAAAAAACAATCCGACATTTTATATGGATAAACAAAAAGAGTCGTTGTCGGATATTGCCGACAACGATTCTTTTCGGGTATTTCGGAATTTCGAGACTACTTCTTCTCCTCGACAGTTCCCACGGCTTTCAGCACCGCCCGCACCTCGCCGTTGCAGAGCAGCATCAGCATATCGCCGTCGATCTCGTAATGCGTGGTCGCACCGAGTATCTCGGCGAACTTCGATTCCAACTCTATGTCGGGGCACATCATTCGGGTCGAGGCCATCTCGCCGAAGGTCATGCCGCCCTTTTCGGTGGCGGTGTAGCTGCCCATCATGCGGTTGCATGCACCCGTGCCCGAGAAATTGCCGTCCTTGCCGAACGAGAAGACGAATTGGTCGGGTTCGATCGACAGATCGCCCGACATCATGCGCACCAAATGCCATTCGGTGCCTGTCAGGGGCTTGTTGTTCTTGCCTTTGCGGCACGCGCAACAAGCCGCGCATACGAACGCCAGCGACAATGCCGTCAGCGCAATAAATAAGAAACGTTTCATTGCCATAATTTTTTTAACGCAAGCCCGATTCGGACTTGAATACGATTGCGGTATTCGCTCTGTCTCAAACCCCGTTCCGTTTTTCTCCGTCGCGCGTCTGTTTCGCTCCGCCGATCATTTCGTCGGCCTTGTCGACGATCATCCGCGGCGTTACGGCGCGCAGACAACGGTAGTCGCCGTTGCTGCATTTCAATTCTCCGTAGACCGAACACGGGCGGCACGGCATGTCGGCCTGCAGCACCCCCTCGGGCGAACATCCGTAACCGAGGAATCCCAGTGCGGGATGCGTCGCGCCCCACACCGAAACCACGGGCGTGGCCACCAAAGAGGCCATGTGCATGGCCAGCGAATCCATCGACACCAGGCAGTCGAGATTCGACATGAGATTCAGCTCGCCGGCCAAATCGACCTTGCCGTTGAGGGCCGTGACGTTGGGATAGGTACGCTCCATTTCGGCAGCGAACTCCGCCTCGGTGCCTCCTCCGCCGTGTATGAACACGCGGTCGTAACGTTCGCTCATCATCCGCACCGCATCGATGCGCATATCTTCGGGATAGGTCTTGCCGTCGTGCGCCGAGAAGGGCGCGAAGCCGACCCAGACCTCCCCCCCCCGCTTTTCGCCCATTGGATTGGGGCGCGCGATCTTCACCGCAGGCGCGGGGTTGTCGAACTCGAATCCCAAGCGGCGCAGCACGTCGCAGTAACGCACCACGGTGTGTTTCAACGGCACGGTGTTGCGGCTGTTGTATCCCACGCGGAACCACTTTTCGACCTTGCCTTTGTTGATCTTGGCGCACTTGTAGCCGCTCGCGAGGAACAGATTGCGCACCACCAGCGAGCGCAGCACGCCGTGCATGTCGGCTATGGCGTCCACGTCCGTGCGGCCTATGTCGCGGTAGAGCTGCCACAGTCCCGCCAATCCGCGGTGGCGTTCCTTGGTGTCGACGAATATGAATCCGACGTCGATGCCGTCGAAGAACGAGCGGAACCGCTCGCGCGTGACCACGGTGACCTTCACTTCGGGATATGCCGACTTGAAAGCCCGCAGCGTGTGGGCCAGCATCACCACGTCGCCCATAGCCGAGAGACGTATGGCCGCCACGTGGCGCGGCAGTTTTCGGTTCTTCTTCTCCTTACTGTTTGTTTCCATAGAGTACGGGGTTAAGCGCGGGGTCGTTGTACATCTTCATCTGTTTGTATGTCTTCATGTACTTGCGGCCCGCTTCTATATCCTCCAACAGCTCCTCGATGGCCGTCGAGAGGTCGACCTGCTGGGTGAGCAGCGTATCGAGTTTCCTGCGGCAGGCGTCGCGGTGCGCTTCGTCCACATCGTCGCGCAGCGTCTCACGACGCATATGGTAGATCTTCAGGGCGAGGATCGACAGACGGTCGATAGCCCATGCGGGAGTCTCGGTATTCAGACGGGCGTCGGCGCATGGCGTTACCTCCTTGTATTTGTCGAGCAGGTAGGAGTCGATGTACTCCACCATGTCGGTGCGCACCTGATTCGAACGGTCGATGCGGCGCTTGAGCGCGAGCGCTTCGACGGGATCGATGTTCGGGTCGCGGATTATATCTTCGAGGTGCCATTGCACGGTGTCGACCATATTCTTCTCGTAGAGCAGCGCATCGAGAGATCCCGCCGCAAAAGGCGTCTCGAAAACGTGGTCCACATCGTCGTGACGGTGATAATCATCTATCGCCCGATTGAAAATCGCATTGGCATTTTCGGTAAACATATATCGCAGCAGTTTATTGGTTATTTATGCAAAATAATCTATCTTTGCCTTTGTTGATAAATACAAAGATAATGATTTTTTCTAAAAAAGCAACATACGCAGCGCTTTTGGCCGTCGTGTTCTTCTCGGCGGGCGCATCGGCTCAGACCAATCGCGCGCGCCAGAGCAAGGAGGAGTACATCGAACGATACAAGAACATAGCCATCGACCACATGGAGCGCTACGGCATCCCCGCCAGCATCACGCTGGCCCAGGGAATACTCGAATCGGACAGCGGCAACAGCACGCTGGCCAAGAGCTCCAACAACCATTTCGGCATCAAGTGCAAGAAGAACTGGACGGGCGAGCGCGTCTATCACGACGACGATGCCAAGGGCGAGTGTTTCCGCAAATACGGCTCGGTGGAGGAGTCGTACCAGGACCACGCCGATTTTCTCGACCAGCAGCCGCGCTACGACTCGCTGTTCGCATACTCTTCGAACGACTACCGCAGCTGGGCGCGCGGCCTGAAGGCTGCGGGCTATGCCACCGCGCCCGACTATGCGCAGCGCCTGACGCGCATCATCGAGGAGTACGAACTGTATCTGCTCGACGAGGATAACGGAGCCGCGCTGTACGGTTCGCGTTTGCGCGCCGAGCAGGCCATACAAGACGGCTTCGCCGACCGCAGCAGCGTGGAAGTCCCCGCCGTAGCGGAGGCCAGGATCGACCCCAACGACTACCGCGTCGTCGAACGCACGTACGAAGGTTTCGGCGTATATGTCAACAACCTCACGCACTACATCGTGGCCCGCGAAGGCGACACTTTCGCCCGCATAGCCCGCACTTTCGGCGTCTCGGAACGCACGCTGCGCAAATACAACGAGGCCGATCCGCGTGGCACGGTCGATCCCGTGCAGGGCGAGATGATCTACATCGAACGCAAGCAGAACAAGTGGCAGGGCAACACGCAACGGCACACCGTGCGCGAGGGCGAAACACTCTTCTCGCTCTCGCAGGAGTACGGCATCCGCATGCGCAAACTCGCCCGACTCAACCGTCTGCGTCCCGATGCGCAGCTCGCCGCGGGACAAACGATCAAGCTGAAATAACCACTTCACGAAACGAATCAACCGAAATAACCTGCATATGGACAATTCACCCTTGCGCGAGAAGATTCTCGCCGCCCTGATAAGCAAATCGACGCTCAAGCAGCGCGTTTTCGACAACACCTTCGCGGTATTCAACGAACTGAAGGAGGTGCTTTTCGAAATAGCCTCGGAGATGGACGACGAGCTGGACGGCAAGCTGGACAAACGCGTGCGCATCGAGTACCGCGACCGCGGCAAATTCGAGGCGCAGTTGCAGATCGCCAGCGACCTGCTCATATTCCGCATGCACACCGACGTGTTCGAGTTCGATTCCGACCACGTCATATGGCAAAACGATTACGTGCTCGGCGACCGCGCCAACTCCTATTGCGGAGTGATCGACATCTACAACTTCCTCTCCGACTCGTTCAAATTCAACCGCAACGCCGACGAGGGCTATCTCATAGGCCGCATCTTCATCAACCGCGAACGCTGTTTCTTCGTCGAGGGCAAGCGTCAGACCGCGTCGCGTCCCGACAGTTTCGGCCGCGACAGAATAACGCGCGAGACACTGATCGCCATCATGGAGACCGCAATGAACTACGCCATAAATTTCGATCTGCTGGTGCCTCCCTACGAGTGCAACAAACGCGTGACGGTCGACCAGTTCAACACCAAGATGGACAACTCGAAATTCACCACGGGCAAACGTCTCGGGTATGATTTCAACGTCGACGACATTTAATGGCTGGCAACTATATATTTCAATGTACTACCTATACTTCGGAGTCTCAAAACTAAATCCGGCGGTCGTCTACCCGCGACCACAGGCCGCGTCTGCAAGTTTGACCCTCCCCAAAATCCCCTCCTCGGAGGGGACTTCGGTCGCTACGCTCCGATACGGCACATCGAATGATAACCGCATAACGATAAATTGAAAAACCTCACAATGATACTCAGACTGACCCTCGCGGCCGCGCTCACACTGACGGGCGCGAACGCATTTTCACAACGCACCTATGACGAATTGCGGGAGATAAGCTCGCTCAACCGCGGCGTTTACGGATTGCAGTCGATGCGCGACGGCGAACACTACACCGTGCGCCGCGGCAACTCGATCATAAGACAGAGCTACGCCGATCCTGCGGCGCAGGACACGCTCTACACGGGCACGTTCGGCGGCTATTCGTTCTCGCCCGACGAGGACCTGCTGCTGCTCAGCGCCAATTCGCGTCCCGTCTACCGTCATTCGTTCTATGCCGATTACGACATCGTTCGCGTGGGCGGCGAGCACGTGGCGTCGCTGAAGAACGTGCGCGACGTGACCATCTCGCCCGATTCCCGCTTGGTAGCCTATGCCCGCGACAACGATCTTTACGTCGGCCCCATAGGCGGACAGGCCCGCGCCGTGACCGACGACGGCGAATGGAACAAGGTTATAAACGGTACCGCCGACTGGGTCTACGAGGAGGAGTACGGCTTCACCAAGGCTTATGCCTTCTCGCCCGACTCCGAGCGGCTGGCCTACCTGCGTTTCGACGAGAGCGAGGTGCCCACATTCCAAATGATGCGTTTCGATCGCAAACTCTACAACGAACCCTATTCGTTCAAATATCCCAAGGCGGGCGATCCCAACTCGAAAGTGGAGTTGTGGCTGTACGACATCGCGAGCGGCGCGAAAAAACGGGTCGATACGGGCGCCGAGACCGACCAATATATCCCCCTTATCGACTGGACGCCCGACGGCGAGCTTTATTTTTACCGCGTCAACCGCAGGCAGAACCATTTCGAGGTGGTGCTTTGTCGCAAGGATGGCACGCAAAAAGTCATCTACGACGAGACGTCGCCCACTTATGTCGAGCGACCCGACCGCAGCACGGTCAGGTTCATCGACGGCGATCGTTTTCTGGTGATGAACGAGACGGCCACGGGCTGGAACCACATCTACCTCCATTCCGCGACGAAGGGGCTGCTGCGCCCCGTGACCTCGGGCGAGTGGCAGGTGACCTCGGTGGTCGAGGTGACCGACGACACGGTCTATTACATCTCGACCGAGCGTTCGCCTATCCGTCGCGACCTCTACGCGATCGATTTCAAGGGCAAACGCAAGCGCCGTCTCACCGACCGCGACGGCACCTGCTCGATAGCTCCCAGCAAGGGGATGAAGTACTACATTTCTACCTTCTCGTCGGCTGCCGAGGGCAATACGGTGGAGCTGCGCAGCGGCGACGGACGGCTGATCCGCACGCTGGCCGAGAGCGGCGAGCTTACCGAGCGGATGAAAAGCCTGCCGCGCCGCGAGTTCTTCACCTTCGTCAGCGAGCGCGGCGACAGCCTCAACGCCTACATTGTCAAGCCGACCGATTTCGATCCCGCGAAGAAATACCCCGTCCTGCTCACGCAGTACTCGGGTCCCGGGTCGCAGTCGGTGGCCGACCGCCTTTCGTTCGACTGGGAAAACGTGCTGGTCGGTAACGGCTATATCGTCGTATGCTGCGACGGCCGCGGCACGGGATTCATGGGCGAGCGTTTCAAGAAGCAGACCTACGGCAATTTGGGAGCCTTGGAGGTCGAGGATCAGATCTCGTTCGCGCGTTACATGGCCTCGCAGCCCTATGTCGATCCCGACCGCATAGGTATCTACGGCTGGTCGTACGGCGGCTTCATGGCATTGGGGTGCGCGCTGAAGGGCGACGGACTCTTCAAGATGGCCATAGCGGTGGCTCCCGTCACCTCGTGGCGTTACTACGACACCATCTACACCGAGATATACAACGATCTGCCGCAGGATAATCCCAAGGGCTACGACGACAATTCGCCCATCAACTTCGCCGACCGCCTGAGCGACCGCACGCGTCTGCTCATCATGCACGGTACGGCCGACGACAACGTCCATTTCCAGAACACCGCCGAGATGGCCCGGGCTCTG
>CAUDHE010000077.1 GCA_958449275.1 uncultured Alistipes sp.
CACCGCCCACCGAGAGCGTCGCGATGATTCGTCGCCGTGTAATTTTCTCCTCCTTTACGCCTTTCGTTCCCAGACACGAGAGTGCCAGAAATACGACGGCGAACAGTTTCGTCCAAAGGATGTTGCCGAACAATCCGGCCGTGCGGTTGAAGTTCAGCAGGATTCTGTCGACCACGCTGATATTCAGTCCCCATTCCACGATTTGTCCGTAACAGAACCAATAGACGTTGATTACCACGAACAGGATGCTCAACGCCCGCATGAAATCCATGACTTTCGCCAGACCCCGAAGGTCGTCTTCTTGTTGCATAACAGTAAATTTTATGATGAATAATTTTGTTTCAGAGTTTTCGCCCTCGTGTGTTTCGGGAGTTGCGCATGTCGGGCCGCTCGTTCGACGGCTCCCGCTTTCTCGACTGCATATCCGTATTGGAACTTTGCCGATTGCCGAACCGCTGCTCGAACGCATTGGCGGAGTAGGCCTTTCCCAGACGCGAACCGTTTACAACGTACCGGGTTTCGTGGTCGATGAACGTAACGCCGACGATTCGTCCCGTATCGTTGCGACGCAGAAAAAGGTCGATGCGGCGGGTTCGCAGGCGTTCGCGTAAAGTCTGCTCCGACGTCGCTTCGTTCAATGCGTCCTCGATTTTGCGCCGAAATTGCTTCCGTTCGCTGCCTTTTCCGAACCGTTCCGCACAACGTGCCATGTAACACTCCAACTCCTCGAATCCGACCCTCTTTCCGAATACGGACGATTTGAGCGGAGCAGCGACAGCCTTACTGCCGTCTTTGTCCAAGACCGTGTAAAGCAATCCCCGATACGGTATGCCGCCACGTTCGCCGCGCACCTCCTCCACGCCGATGTTGTATTGAGAGAGTAAGGCTCGGAACTCGCCGAGCGTCTGGAACCGATACATGGCGGCGACCGGTTTTACGACCGCACCGATTTGACGTTTCAGGTCGCCTTTCGTGCTGTCGACCGCCGTGAGCCTCCAATCCTCCGTCCGCTTGCGCTCTTTGGCCGGATGCAATCCGTACTCACGTTCCAGCTCTTCGGTAACGGCGACGCTCCGTTCGTTGCGCCTGCCGTCTTTGACCTTGCGGCCGTCCTGTCCGACCTGCACCGACACGATGTGAATATGCCGGCGGTTGATGTCGGTATGCTCGAACACGATATACGGTTGTTCGCCCCAGCCCATGCGCTCCATATATTTCTCGGCGATTTCGGAAAGCTGTTCGGCCGTCAGACGATCTTCGGGGTCGGGGTTGAGCGAGATGTGTACGACGGGTTTCTCGGTGCGGTAGTGCGAGGGCATCCAGCGTAGCAGGTCTTCCGCCGTCGTCGCAACGTCGAACCTCCCGTCGGCCGGTTCCCGCAGAATATGCGTCAGAAGTACCTTGCCCTTTCCCCGATCGACCTTCTGCTGGTTGTAGGCAAGTGCCCCGTAGACGTCTTTCCCTGTGGTGATTTTGGCTACCATCGCTCCTTGAACTCTTCCGAAAGTGCAATGATTTGTTGCCCGACAGCCGCCAATTCTTTGGTCGCATTCTCCAATTTGTAGAGCATGGCAAGCGCTTTCCGCTCCGAGAAATGGGAGTGCAACAGCTTTACGACTTGGTTGTAATTCGTTCCCACGGCTCTGAATTGGGCGTGCAGTTGCGTCAGTTTGGCGACATATTCCAACGTTCCGCGGTCGGTTTTTATCACGCGGAACACGTCTCCGAAGACCCGTGCTTTGATAAAAGCCGCTTTCGACAGCAGTCCCGATTGCTCGTACATCGTCAGAAATCGGGCGTGTTCCGTATCGTTGAATCGTACCATGACGCAATGCGAAGCGGTATCCGTTTTTGCGGGGCGTCCCCCTCGACCCTTGCGGGTCGGTCTGTTTTTCTCCATAATCGAAATTTTCGAGGTGAGGCCATCGCCTCGCCGGTTATTGAAAATTGCGATTCGTTCGTGGCGGAGCCGCCTGTCGAAAAGCACCGACTTCGGAGGTGCTTTCATCCCCCTTGCGGGCAAGCTGTTTTCCGTTACGGAAATAGTTTCGGGTAACGGAAAACACAGCTTGCTATTTGCCCTTTGCAAATACATTCCGACCGTCTGCGGTCGGAACATTGAACCGGCCGCCGTAAAAACGGGCAAGGCGGCTTCCATTCACGTCGGAATCGTTACGGCGACAAAGATACCGGCCGATTCAATTCATTGTATAATAGTCGATTGCGCCACACAAAGCCACTTCGACGCCACAAGCGACCATAGCGAAAAGCAGGCGGATAATCGGGCCAGATAAGGGCTTTCTTTGCGGGTACAAACAAGCGCAAACAGCTATATGCACATGTGTCTGCGTGCGGATATGGATAGTTGAATGCCGGAGTACGCAGATGAATAAATGGCTATTTGCCTGCCTGTGCAAACAGATTTTTATGCAGATAAGGAATCGGGTAATCGGACACGCACTTATGTACGTGCGTACCAGAGCACCAACGCATGTGCCTGACAGCGTACATGCACTGGTGCGCAGAAAACCGATTACGCATACAGACATCTGCGCAAACAAAACCATGCACACACAATTAACCGATTGTATAATTAAAACACAGCAACAATGAAAGGAAAAACGAAATTCGTCGCCTTCTCCACGCAGAAAGGCGGTGCAGGCAAAACGACGCTCACGGTATTGGTGGCTTCTTACCTGCATTACGTAAAAGGATTCGATGTCGCGGTCATCGACTGCGACTATCCGCAGCACTCCATCGTCGAGATGCGCGACCGCGACTTAAAGATGGCGCTCGAAGATGAGCACTACAAACGCATGGCCTACGAGCAGTTCACTCGCTTGGAGAAGAAAGCCTATCCGGTCGTAGAAAGCAATACCAAAGAGGCGTTGGCCGATGCCGAGTATCTGCTTCCGCAGGGAGATTTCGATTATGTGTTCTTCGACCTTCCCGGCACGATCAACAATGAAGATTTGGTCCACACGCTGGCGCAGATGGATTATATCGTAGCTCCGATATGCGCCGATAGGGTCGTCATGGAGAGTACGCTCAACTATGCCGTCGTTGTCAGGGATCATATCATGCGTAGTGCGCAGTCGCAAATCAAGGGGTTGTATCTGTTGTGGAACATGGTGGACGGCCGCGAGAAGACGGAGTTGTATGAGGTGTATGAGGCCGTGATGAGAGACCTGCACCTCACGGCTCTGACAACCTTTCTGCCCGACACCAAACGCTTCCGTCGCGAGCAAAGCACCAACCGGCGGGCTGTGTTCCGCTCCACGCTGTTTCCCGCCGACCGTTCGCTGGTACGTGGCAGCAACCTCGACAAATTGGTGGACGAACTGATCGGACTGTTAAAATAAGCCGCCATGAACAAGAAAGAAATCGGCGACGGACTGGACGCCTCTTTCATCATCAGCCAAGCCAAAGGCCGGAATCGTCCGTTACATCCGTATGCGGCCGATAAAGCGGAAGATGCAGACGCTTCGTCGGACGAAAGTCCCGTTTCGGCTGCTCCGAGAGAGGATGCGCGCCGTCGAAAAGGGAGAGGTCAGGATTACGAAACGCTCTTTATCCGCAATGCGCCGTCCAATACGCGCAGCGGCAAGACGGTTTATATCCGCAGGGAGTTCCATGAGCGCATTACGCGCATCGTGCAGGTAATCGGCAAAAACGAAGTGTCGCTGTACAGCTACCTCGACAACGTGCTGGAACATCATTTCGCCGCTTATCAGGAGGAGATCTCCGAGTTGTATAAAAAGCGTAACGACGACATTTTCTGATGACATCCATGACTACGACCTGCATTTTATGGTTGCTGACGGTCTGTGCCGTCGGCTACGCACTCTGGACGGTATGGTATCTCTTTCGGGAGAGCCGACGCAGCAATCGCCACCCGCCCGTTTCGGGCGCTGCGTCGCGCCGCAAGGAGATCATCGGCAAAAGCCGTTTTGTCCTCGACCGACGCCGCTCGCTGCCACAAGCGGCCGTAGCGGCGCAAACCGAAAAAGGTATCGAAAAAGAGGATATATTTGCTCCTGCAAGTGCACCCGAACACCCCCGGCAGATACCGCCGGAAGACTTGGACGAGGTATTCGGCGAGGTCCCCACAGGCGAGCAGAACGAGCCGCTGGACATCTACTATCCGCTTTACGAAGAATCTTTCCCGGATACGGAAGCGGAGGAGCCGGACGACGAGGACGATACCGAAGAGCTGCCCCTTCTGGGGCGCTCGCTCGCACAAGGGGTCAGTTTCGAGCAGATGGGCGAAGTCTACCGCCATGTGGTGCACGATCCACCTATTACAGATGAGCAGAAGGAAGAGACGGGACGTCTCCTTCTGGGCTTGAAAGAGACCGACATGTTCGAGGCGATCGTTTCAGGCTGTCCCGACGGGAACGACAGGGTAAAGAACCTGATCGACACCTATCTCTCGGCATTCCATCGGCGAATGACCGCAAAGGCTGCGGAAAGCCCCTCTCCGCAGGGTGTCGTTCCCGAGGGATTCGACGTCCGCGATTATGTGTAACCGAAAAAAGCAGAACGACATGAAAGAACGGGATTACGGATAGCGGCATAACACCGACAGCCACTGAAAAATCCGAACAAGACAAGTTTAACCCGGTGCGGGGCCATCATCCCCGCACCGTAATTAAAAGATCATCGCATTATGACAAAAAAGAAGATTCTTTCCTCGGCGGCCCTGTTTCTTGCCGCCGTCTCCTCCGCTTTCGCACAGGGAAACGGATTGGCCGGTATCAACGATGCCACCAATATGGTAACGAGCTACTTCGATCCCGGCACGAAACTCATCTACGCCATCGGCGCCGTCGTGGGTCTGATCGGCGGCATCAAAGTCTACAACAAGTTCAGCTCCGGCGACCCCGACACCTCGAAGACTGCGGCTTCGTGGTTCGGGGCGTGTATCTTCCTGATCGTCGCCGCAACGATTCTGCGCTCGTTCTTCCTGTAATCCGTCAGCCTGAAAATTATGGAATACGGAATCAACAAGGGAATCGGGCAGAGCGTGGAGTTCAAGGGGCTGAAAGCGCAATACCTCTTCATCTTCGCCGGAGGGCTGCTCGCCGTGTTCGTTCTGTTCGTCATCTTCTACATGGCGGGCGTCGATCAATGGGTGTGCATCGGCTTCGGCGTCGCGGCAGCCTCCGCGTTGGTGTGGCTGACGTTCCGTCTGAATGCCCGCTACGACGAGCACGGACTGATGAAGCTGTTGGCCAAGCGTCAGCACCCGCACTACCTTATCAACCGCAAGGCTCCGCGCCGACTGTTTCCCGCAAAAAGAAAGGAGGCGCAAGCATGAGAAACATACTGAAAGCCGCCACGATCGAGAGCAAGTTTCCGCTTTTGGCGGTGGAGAACGGTTGCATCGTCAGCAAGGACGCGGACATAACGGTCGCTTACCGGGTCGATCTTCCGGAACTGTTCACCGTAACCTCCGCCGAGTACGAGGCGATCCACGCCGCATGGTGTAAAGCCGTCAAGGTCTTGCCCGAATACAGCATCGTCCACAAGCAGGACTGGTTCATTCGCGAGCAGTACCGCCCGCAGACCGGCGACGCGCAGATGAGTTTTCTTTCCCGTTCGTTCGAGCGGCATTTCAACGAACGTCCGTATCTGAATCATTCGTGTTTCCTCTTCCTCACGAAGACGACCAAAGAGCGGATGCGGATGCAGTCGAACTTCTCGACCCTCTGCCGGGGCAACATCATTCCCAAAGAGGTCGATCGGGAATCGACGACGAAGTTTCTGGAAGCCGTGGATCAGTTCGAGCGTATCCTGAACGATTCGGGCTTCATCTCCATCACCCGCCTGTCGGGCGATGAAATCACGGGCACGAAGGAGCAGCCGGGGCTGTTGGAGAAGTATTTCACGCTGTCGCTTTCCGACACGACCTCGTTGCAGGATGTCGACTTGGGAGCCGAAACGTTGCGTGTTGGCAACAAGCGTGTATGCCTGCATACGCTCTCCGACACGGAGGATCTGCCGGGGCGTGTAGGTACTGACATGCGTTACGAACGCCTCTCCACCGACCGTTCGGACTGCCTGCTGTCGTTCGCCGCACCGGTTGGGCTGCTGCTCTCCTGCGATCATATCTATAACCAGTATCTGTTTTTGGAGAGCAGCGACGCGAACCTGCAAATGTTCGAGAAACGGGCGCGCAACATGCAGTCGCTGTCCCGCTATTCGCGCTCGAACCAGATCAACAAGGAGTGGATCGACCGCTATTTGAACGAAGCGCATTCGTTCGGGCTGCTCTCCATCCGTGGGCACTTCAACGTCATGGCGTGGTCGGACGATGCGGAAGAGCTGCGGCGTATCCGCAACGACGTGGGCAGTCAGCTCGCGCTCATGGAGTGCCGGCCGCGCCACAACACGGTAGATGCCGCGACGCTCTACTGGGCGGGCATGCCGGGCAATGCGGGCGACTTTCCGGCCGAAGAATCGTTCTATACGTTCGTCGAGCCGGCGCTGTGTTTCTTTACGGAGGAGACCAACTACAAATCCTCTCCCAGTCCGTTCGGCATCAAGATGTGCGATCGCATCAGCGGGAAACCGTTGCATCTGGACATCTCGGACGAGCCGATGAAACGGGGCGTCATCACCAACCGCAACAAGTTCGTGTTGGGGCCGAGCGGTTCGGGCAAGTCGTTTTTCATGAACCACCTCGTGCGGCAGTATTGGGAGCAGGGCACGCACGTCGTGCTGGTCGATACGGGCAACTCCTATCAGGGTCTGTGCGAGTTGGTGCGCCGCAAGACCAAAGGCGAGGACGGCATCTACTTCACTTATACCGAGGAGCACCCGATCAGTTTCAATCCGTTCTACACCGACGACTACGTGTACGACGTGGAGAAGAAGGACAGTATCAAGACGCTGCTTCTGACGCTTTGGAAGACCGAGGACGACAAGGTTTCCAAGACCGAATCGGGCGAGCTGGGCAGTGCCGTTAATGCCTATATCGGGCGAATACGCAGCGACCGCACGATCGTTCCGTGCTTCGACACCTTCTACGAGTACATGCGCGACGACTACCGCCGCGAGTTGGAGGAGCGCGACATCAAGGTCAGCCGCGACGACTTCAACATCGACAACATGCTCATCACCCTGCGTCAATATTACCGGGGCGGGCGGTACGACTTCCTGCTGAACTCGAAAGCCAACATCGACCTGCTGAACAAACGCTTCGTGGTCTTCGAGGTGGATTCCATCAAGGAGAACAAAGAGCTGTTTCCGGTGGTTACGATCATCATCATGGAAGCGTTCATCAATAAGATGCGCCGTTTGAAAGGCGTGCGCAAGCAGCTCATCGTCGAGGAGGCGTGGAAAGCGCTGTCGTCGGCCAATATGGCCGAGTACCTGAAATACATGTACAAGACCGTGCGCAAGTATTTCGGCGAGGCAATCGTGGTTACGCAGGAGGTCGAGGACATCATCTCCAGCCCGGTGGTCAAGGAGGCGATCATCAACAATTCGGACTGTAAGATTCTGCTCGACCAACGCAAGTTCATGAACCGCTTCGATGCGATACAGTCGCTGCTCGGACTGACGGACAAGGAGAAGTCGCAGATACTTTCCATCAACCAGTCGAACGACCCTGCACGCAAGTACAAGGAGGTGTGGATCGGCCTGGGAGGTATGCAAAGCGCTGTCTACGCTACGGAAGTCAGCCGCTCGGAGTATCTCGCTTACACGACCGAAGAGACGGAAAAAGTCGAGGTGCAGCGTCTGACCGAACAACTGGGCGGGGACATCGAGCTGGCGATCAAGCAGCTTGCCGAACGCAACAGTTAAGAAAGGGAGGCAGGCCATGTATAGCAGATATATCGGAGACCCTATGGCGGCACAGCTCGACTTTCGGCTGTGCGATATTGTCGGCACGTGGGAGAGCCGCGAGGGAGCGCCGGGCGTAAGAATATACCGCAACAGCACCCGCAAGGGCGGCGGGTATCGTCTGGAGCTGGCCTACGACAGCAGGACACGCTTCGTGCTTCCCATCAGGAAATATTGGGGCGGCATCCGGTATTTCGACCTCTACGGCTTTGTCGGAATAGCCTACGATGCCGAGCGGGACGTGCTCCGGCTCTCCGTCTACGGCAACTATTACAGAACGGACGAACAGTCCGAGTATTAACCCGTTAAAAAACGAATCATATGAAACGATGGATAATGATGGTGTGTCTGTGCCTTTGGGGCTTCACGTATCAGGCGCACGCGCAGTGGACGGTCATCGACCCGTCGAATCTCGTTCAGAACATCAAGAGCGCGATTCAAAGTTCGACCACGGCGACCAATATGGTCAAGTCGTTACAGGAAAGTGTAAAAATCTACCAGCAGAGTAAAGCCTATTACGATGCGCTGAAATCGGTGAATAATCTCGTCAAGGATGCCCGCAAGGTGAAACTGACGATCGAGATGGTCAGCGAAATCACGGACATCTACGTGTCGGGCTTCAACAAGATGGTCTGCGACCCGAACTTCACGGTGGACGAGCTGGCCGCTATCTCCGCGGGCTACGCACGGCTGTTGGAGGAGGGCGGCGCACTGGTCGCGGAACTCAAAACGGTAGTTACGGGCGGCAACGGCCTTTCGCTCTCGGACAAGGAGCGCATGGAAATCATAGATCAGGTCTACAACAGAATGCTGGGGTATCGGAATCTGACACGCTACTTTACGCGCAAGACGATCTCCGTCTCCTATATCCGCAGCCGCGACAAGGGCGATGCGAGCCGCGTGCTGGCTCTGTACGGCAGTCCCAACGAAAGATACTGGTAGCCATGATGCCGTTAGCAATGAATTTCGACAATCTGCATCAGGTGTTGCGGAATCTCTATGTGGAGATGATGCCCATGTGCGGCGATATGATCGGCGTGGCGAAAGGCGTAGCCGGTTTGGGGGCGTTGTTCTACGTCGCCTACCGCGTGTGGAAAGCCCTCGCCAATGCCGAACCGATCGACGTGTTCCCGCTCCTGCGGCCGTTTGCCATTGGTTTGTGCATCATGTTCTTCCCGACCGTCGTATTGGGGACAATCAACGCTGTCATGTCGCCCGTGGTGCAAGGCACGCACTCCATCTTGCAGGGGCAGACGATGGATTTGCGGGCATACCAACAGCAGAAAGACGATCTGGAATACGAAGCACGGGTGCGCGAGGGCAAGGCGTGGCTGGTGGACGACGAGGCCTACGACCAGCAGCTCTCCGAGCTCGGCATCACGGACTTGGGCGAGATCGTCAGCATGTGGGGCGAGAGAACGTGGCACGACGTGAAGATGTGGTTTCGGCAATTGGTGCGCGACTTTTTCGAGCTGCTGTTCAATGCCGCGGGTCTTACGATCGACACGCTGAGAACATTCTTTCTGGTCGTGCTCTCGATTCTGGGGCCGCTGTCGTTCGCCCTCTCCGTGTACGACGGGTTCCACGCTACGCTCACGAGTTGGATAGCCCGTTACATCAGCGTCTACTTGTGGCTTCCGATCGCCGACCTGTTTTCCGCCGTGCTGGCGAAGATACAGACCCTGATGCTCGAAGCGGACATCGCCGCACTGCAAGACCCCGCCTATATCCCCGAAGAGGGCGGAGGCATCTATATCGTCTTCCTTATCATCGGCATTATCGGCTATTTCTCGATTCCGACCGTCGCCGAGTGGGTAATCCAGTCGGGCGGAGGTGCGAGCGGCGCAATGGGCGGCATCAACAAAGCCGGCTCGTTCGCGACGGGTGTGGCCGGCGGCATCGCGGGCAACGCCATCGGCCGGACGTTCCACCGCAGCGGCGGCAGCACCTCTTCCGACAGTGGCGGCGGAGCACCCGCCGGGCAGAATCTGGCCACACGCGGATAACAATCATTCATAAACACTCAAACAATGGAATTCAAGTCATTAAAAAACATCGAAAGCAGTTTTCGGCAGATTCGGACGTTCGGCATCGTCTTTCTCTGCCTGTGTGCGGCAGTCGCGGTGTTCAGCATCGTCAAGAGCTATCGTTTCGCCGAGGCGCAGCGGCAGAAGATCTACGTGCTGGACGAGGGCAAGTCGCTCATGTTGGCTCTGTCGCAGGATCTGAGCCAGAACCGTCCCGTAGAAGCGCGGGAGCATATCAAGCGTTTCCACGAGTTGTTCTTCACCCTCTCGCCCGACCGTGCGGCCATCGAGAGCAACATCAAGCGGGCGTTGTTTCTGGTCGACAGAAGCGCGTTCGCCTATTTTCAGGATATGCAGGAAAAGGGCTATTACAACCGCATCGTGTCGGGCAACATCAACCAGCGTATCGAGGTCGATTCCGTGGTGTGCGACTTCGAGCGTTACCCCTATCGTGCAACGACCTACGCACGACAGCTGATCGTCCGCGAAAGCAATATTACCGAGCGGAGCCTCGTAACGCGCTGCGACCTTATCAACTCGGTGCGCTCGGACAACAACCCTCAGGGGTTCATCATGGAGCGTTTCGAGATTCTCGAAAACAAGGATTTGCGGACTTTGACAAGGTGAGGTTATGGTACGCAAGAGATTCGGCGCCCTGTCGGAACATGTGGAGTGTTTCCTGCGGCGCATGTGCGGGGCGTTGTCCCCCGCAAGTCGGTTAATCGTCGTGCTCACGATGCTCGCGCTCTTCACCATACTGTCGCTCTACTTTACCGTTTCGTCCGTCTGCCGGTTCGGACAGGGTGCGGACGATGCGATGCGGATTCGGCATATCGAGCCTGCGGAGCTGCAACGGGAGCCGACTGCAACGGACAGTGTAAAAACAATCAAACGATTTCAATTATGACGACAAACGAGAAACAGAATAAGCAGCCGACGGACGAGGAGCGAAAGGAGCTCACGCCGCAGCAGATACAGACGCGCAAGAAGATGGTAATCTTCCCGCTGTTCTTCCTCGCCTTCGTCGGGTGCATGTGGCTGATATTCGCCCCGGACACGAAAGACGAGCAGCCGACCTCCGGCTTCAACACCGATCTGCCGACACCGGAG
>CAUDHE010000078.1 GCA_958449275.1 uncultured Alistipes sp.
GGATGTGGATGCGCCGCTCGTCCGTCCACTGCATCAGCTTCGTGATGAGGTCGGTCGCCTCGCCCGGGCTGTTGATGTCGTGCGCCAGATCGCGGATGCCGTCGATAACGACCAATCCGAGGTCGTCAAGGTCGTAAATCGCCTCCTCGATCTTCCGCAACCGCTCTTTGGTGGCATAGCCGCGCAGGCACAGGAACTCCAACAACGGCGGATGCGCATCGGTCGGTAATCCCGCCAGCCGCAGAATCCGGCACAACACCCGCTTGCAGTGGAAGCGACTCTGCTCCGTATCGACATAGAGGATGCGCCGCCTCTCCGGCGGCAAAGATGCCGAATAGTTCAACACTGTGCCGCACGTTAGGGCTGCCGCCACGATCGCGCAGACGTTGAACGTCTTCTTGCTCTTCGCCTTGCCGGTAGAGGCGCTGAAATTCCCCAATGTCCCGACGACCGAATCATCGACCCGCAGAATCACGGGCGGAGCCGCGAACTCGTCCGTAACGAACAGACGGGCCGAACGCCATGAAGAAACCGGAACCGAATCACACTGCGCATTCATCGCTACTTCTTTTTCGAGGAGCGGCCGAGCACATATTGCTGTGCTTCGGCTTCGATCTGCACCTGCGTCTTGACGGGATTGCGACGCAACCATGCCTCCAGCTCCGCGCGCTCGAAATAGAGCATCTTGCCCTGCGGCTTGTAATGCGGAATCAGATTGCCCGACGTTAGTTTGTAGAGGTAGCTTTTCGAGAGGTTCAGAAAACGGCTGGCCTCATCGAAGCTCAACACGTTTTTGGTGTGAAACACCTGCTTTTCGAGTTCTGCGACTCGCATCTCAATACTTTTCTCCATAATTCGATGGATTTTGAATAAAACAAATGGAGTGCATGCCCTCCGTGTCTTGTAACCGTTACAGGGGCAAATATATTGAGGATAAGCTTGATAGCAGATTGACCTATCTTTGAGGTCTCAACCCGTTCTCAAAGTCTTTTCACTTGTATGAGGTACTTTTCAAGGGTTGCATATTTTCCCTCTACGCCGACGTCGCGGATGTAGTTGGTCGCCGTAGATAAGTCGCTTTGATTGATGTATTTATCACGGGATGTATCTTTCGAGAGGAAGAGTTTATGATTGGCGATGACAGACTGCCAGTTGGGGGTTATCAGCCCGCGAATGCTCAATCCCGAGAAAAAGAACGCGACGAGGCGATTGTTGTTCGACCGCACGATCGCTTCGGGCTTGCAGGCGAAAATAGCTTTCAACTCGTCTGCCGACAGCGATACGTTGAACATTTTGACGTCGTTGACGGCCGCAGCGAGGTAAGCGATCTGCTCGTCGGTCAGTATCGAATCGAACGGATTCTCCGTTTCTGCAATAGGCGGTGCGGCAATAGCTGACTTCGGAGCAGATTCAGACAAGGATATTTCCCTTTGCCGCAAGTAAGCTGCATAACGCTCTCGGACAACGACGTTTACGACAGCAGAAAAATAAGGAAGTTCGACATCATAGGTCGTGTTATCCCGCTCGTATCGGGAGTAGTCGAACGAGGGCACGGAGAATGCGAGGTACTTTCTCTTTTCATCGGCATGCAGCGCCTCGAAGAATCCGCCCTCCCAAAGAAACGCCGGTTCGGAGTAGCAGAACCGCAGGTCGGACAATACGGAGTGGTGCAAATACAGCTCGGCCAGCTCGTCGGCAATCCGGTTATACTCCAGCCGTTCCTGCTCTTGTCTCTGCCCGGGATCGAGCCGGGCGGTTTTGGTTGCAATACGCTCCTCGAATACCCGGCAAGCGTGTTTGATGCAACGATCGAATATCTTTTGCAGCTCGTCGAACTGCGGTTTCAACTCCATGCCTTCCATAAATCCGACTTGTTTTAGACGAAGATACGAATAAGCGAGAGCAAAAGCAAACGAAGTTTGTATTTTGCCGAGCGGGAGTATCTAAGACGAAGTCAGAAATACGAAAAACGGTTGAAAAAGAAAAACGTGCGAATCAGCGTCCGCACGTCTGACCTTTGTTTCATTCGGTCAGATTCGGAATCAACCCGATGGCCTCCTCTTTCTTCTTGTCCACAATTTTGGCGTAAATCTGCGTCGTGGCGATATTCTTGTGCCCGAGCAATTTGCTGACGGTATATAAATCGGCGCCCAAAGTCAGCATCATCGTGGCATGGGTATGACGGGCGACGTGAAACGAGATGTGTTTGGTTATTCCGGCGACTTTCGCCCAGTGTTGCAGCGTGTCATTCACCGTTCCCTCGTGCGTCAGCGGAAAGATAAAATCGCTGTCTCCTGCTTCGCTGCGTTCCGGCAGCCATTTCAACGCTTCGTCGGAAATCGGCAGGTAAAGCGGTTCTTTGGTCTTCTGCATCGTGATTTCGATACGGACACGCCCGCCGCTCCGTTGCAAGTCGCACCACCTCAATTTGCGAATGTCGCTGACGCGCAGCCCGCACAGACAACTGAACAGAAAAGCCCGCTTGACGATCTCGTGCCGGCATTCGGTATTTATCAACGTCTTCAATTCGGCGGCTCGGCTCCTGTCTCACTTTACTTGCGAAATCGAACTCTTTGGTCGGATTGACGGTAATGATTCCCTCTTTGTAGGCACGGTTGATTGCCGTTCTCAAAGTACCATAATAGGACACGACCGAATTGCTGCTCAACCGCCCTCCGGCTTTCAATACACCGTATTTGCAGGCTTTCGGCATCTGCCGCAGGAAATCGGTGAACTCCGAGAGAAACTCCTTATCGACATCCCGGAAAGCGATATAGTCGCCGCGAAACAGCTTCAATGCACGGACGGTATTGAGCACCGTTCGGGCATAGTTCCGGCTGCCCTGCTCGGCGGACTGCTTCCCGATATTTTCCAGATAGTCGAGCAGGTTCACTCGGGACTTGTTCGTGTTCTGGAATCCGTGCGCGTCGTTCTGCACCTCGACGATCCGCCTGCTCTGAATCGCTTTGGCAAGGGCGAGCGTCGCCTCGTTCTTCGCCTTGTCCTCCCGCGTCCGTTCGGGGATAAGATATAATTTCAGAAACTCGTATTTCCGTTTGCCGCCGACATAATTTTCCTTACGGATTACGTCACCCGTATAGTAGTCCAAATAGATGGATTGGTTCCCGTTAGACAATTGCTTGAACCGGATTCGCACCGGCTCCTTCAATTTGACTGTCAGTTTCTGCTTCGCCATACCGTTCCCGTTTGTTGCTCCAACGGCAAATATAGCGAATTTGTTTTGTTACCGCAGCATTTTAGAGTAACAAAATAGTAACAAATATCGGGCAATTATGGGCTTTACCTGGGAAATCGCAAAAACAACAAAAAATCCAGCTATCAAATATAAATATCTATAATTTAGTGATTTATATTTGATTTTTCATCGTTTCTCTATCCTTTTTATAGATTTGATAGGAGTTAACGAAGTTCTGCCAGACAATGTATGCAGTCGGGGCGACGGAGGATATGGGGTCGAGGAACGACTGCGACATCCACACCGCCAACACCGTGTTTTTCTGCCCGAGAGACTGGCCCCCCGCAACAGTATCGCCGTAACGACGGCCGATGCTGCGGCCGATACCGAATTGCAGCAGGCAGATAATGAGCGACGCGCCCGCCAAAGACAGTTCTACCATGCGGTCGGCTTCGGCGTGATCGAGCAAAAAACATGTGGTGCGGCCTATGATAACCGTAAGCGACAGCAACCATATATAGAACGATATTCGGCTGTGGTCGGAGATCCAGCCGCTCACCCGCGGCAAAAATGCTCGACACAACTGCCCTGCCGCAAACGGCGCGACAAGCAACGGCGCGACCTTTTGCAATATCTGCCACACGGTACACTCTCCGTTCCCGAAAGCGTGCAGCACGAACGGCGTGCCGAAAGCCACCGCGACGTTACACAACAGGCTGTATGCAGCCATAGTCTCGATATTCGCGCCAAGCATTCCGCCTATGACGACGGCAGCCATAGCCACGGGAGCGAGGATACAGATCATGGCACCTTGCGCTACCACGACGTCGAAAGGCGCCAGCAGATAATACACAGCAATGCACCCCGCCGATTGAAACAGCAACAACCAAATGTGCAACCACGACAGTCGGATCCTCCGCGCATCGACACGACAGAATGTGAAAAAGAGCATCGAAAAGATGAACGAGGGCGTAAGCATGTGACTCATCGCGTTGTCCAACCACTCGATTTCACGACATAACAACGCACCCGCGACCATGCCCATAGGCATGGAGACGGTTTTCAAAACATGTGACGAAAGCATACTGTATCGGCCTCTTACGCCAGCAATTCGCGCACCTTGGCCGATATATCCTTGCCGTCGGCCTTGCCTGCGAGTTTTTTCGATGCCGCGCCCATCACCTTGCCCATGTCTTTCATCGACACGGCGCCGACCTCGGCGATAACATCCTTCACCGCCTCGGTAAGCTCCTCGGGCGTCAACGGACGTGGCAAGAACTCCTGCATAACCCTCACCTGGGCCATCTCCTCCTCGGCCAGATCGGCGCGATTCTGCTGCGTGTATATGGCAGCCGAATCTGTTCCCTGCTTAGCAAGTTTCGACACGATCTTCACCACGTCGGCGTCGGCCAACTCCTCGACTCCCGCACTCGCGGTCTTGGCTTCGATAATATACTTCTTGATGTTGCGCAATGCGCTCAGACGCACCGCATCCTTGGCCTTCATGGCCGCCATGATCTCCTTGGAGATAGTCTGTTCCAATGACATAATGTCGATATTTTAGTATCTGTACATATTACGTTAATATTATCCTCGGCGACCGGGAAAGGGCACCGAAGGTGCGAGCCGCCGAAGATATCTATCTCTTCCTTTCACTCAAAAAATCCAATATGCCGCGCATGAGCATATCGCGCTCGCCTCCGTCGAGAATGGTCTCGAACGGAAAAGCCATCACCAGACTGCGATAATCGGAGCCGTTGTAACATACGGCCGCCGACTGGTTGTTCGTCACGTAACGCATGGCTATGTGGGCATCGCGACCGAACGGAGTGATGCACCCGGGAGACTCGACGGCATAACATTCGCGACACGGCTCGCGATTGAATCTCACGTCGGCACGCGCCATACGCATGGGCGAAGCCGCCACCCGTGCCAAGCCGCGACGCGTGGCCATGCTGCCGTTATAGGAGAAATGCAGTACCCTGCGTGCGAACTCCCGATCTTGCGAATCGGCCTCGGGGGCTTTCCACAGATCGCATCCCACGTGACAGCCCGAAACGAATATGGAGCCTCCGCCGCGAGTGTATTCCGCTATCGCCTGCTGCAACTCGTCGGGGAAAGCCTCGAATTCATATCCCGCCGAGCCGCGACCCACGGGACACGAGCGCTGTTTGCCGAGAATGAGATCGACAATGGCATAGTCACCCATCCTAACGGTTCCGCGCTCCACGGCCTTGGCGCTCGACGAGCAATAGGAGAATCCCGCCGCCGCGATCGATCGGCCGTGCACCACGGGATAGTCGAACGTGTTGCCGGCTATGACTTCGGTTTCGTAATCGCTGTAGCACGATCCGAGGGCGTCGTTGTCGTTCTCCGAACGCGACAGACGACGATCGAAATTACGCTGCTCGCCGATGAAAGATATGTCTTTCACGTATGCCACGCCCGAATCGTAATAGTTGTAGAATCCCGCAACGGAATCGCCCTGAATGTTAAGCGGTGCGCTCACGCGGTCGAACCCGTTCACCACCAGCACGCGTCCCCGTTCGTTAGAGGCTTTGTACGACGACAGAGTCTCGCTCGGAAAACTCTCGCCGCCCTTGTTGACGGCCGTTACACGATAACTGTAAGTACGTCCCGTCTCCTGCCGCATGCGCACCGACGTGCCGTCCACGCGTCGGCCGTTATCGAAACCGCCGTCGTCCACACGCGTGTAGACCACATAATAGTCGGGATCGGCCGAGAGTTCCAACGGATCCTCCACCGCCTGCCAGCGCAAGGTCACATCAGCCGAACCTGCTTCGGCGAACTCGACGCTGAAACCGTCGACAGGGAGCGGCTGCACGGTATAGGGGCGATTATACTGGCTCGAAAGATATCGCAATATGCCTTTATAGATGGCTCGGCTTACCAGAAACTTGAACCGCGGGTCGTTGCCGTAACGCATGTCGGCGAAATTCTGGTGCGAAAGCGACTCCAGCAACATGGTGGGCACGCACGGCACACGCGCCTCGTAATATGAGCGGTTCCACATTCCGCGGCGGCTCCAGTTCGGCTCATAGGCAGAGCGGATATCCTCCACCATCTGAGTCATCACTATGTCGGTCAGCTCGCGCGAAAGATAACGGTCGGCACCGCCTTCGAAACGACCGCCCTTATCCTTGGTATAGAAAATTCCGAGGGTTCCGATTATGTCGTCGTTCAGACGCACGCCCGCGTCGGAGTGGAAAGCCAAAGCCATATCGACGGGGATCCGCTTGCCCGCCTCCTTGGGCCGACGCTCCGAGCCGCCCGCAAGCGCGTTGACCCAATGGGCGCGCGACATGTAGTCGTCCTTATAATCATCCTTGTTCTCCTTGGGCGTGTAGACGTCCTCGGCGAAACCCGACCACTGAAGCCAGTAGCGCGCCCCCTCGCAGAAACGCGGATATTCGCTCGTGACGGCTTCGTAATCGATATCGTCACGCCGTAACGCAGGCGACACCTCGCGCGCTATGTTACCGTAACCGCCGCCGATCTTCACGCCGTCGGCCGACACCGTACGCCCCGCCTCGCCGCCTGCGTTGGTGAGCGTCACCAGCGTACGCTCCTCCCCCGCCGCAAAGTCGAAACTGCCGAGATAGACCCACATGCCGCCGCCCATCGTCTGGTTCACCGCGAAACGGGTCTCGCCGCCTCGGTGATGCACCGTGTAAACCGCACTGTCGGAACTGTCGGGCCCGAAGCTCGCATACGACACGTACACGGCATATTCACCGTCCTCGGGAATCGCGGCACGCCACTCGGCACGGCTTTCACTGCCGCCGACGACGCTCTTCACCGAACGGGCGGTGCCGTCGCGGAACGGGTTCTCGCCCGTGACGTAAACATCTTTTCTATGGGCAAAACCCGCGCCCGCATCGCCCCACTTTTCGGCTCCGTCGGTCTCGACGTACGAGGTGGCGTCGACGCCTTTGTCGTTATCTATTATTATCTCGTTCAACTGGGTATCCCTCTCGCGCGGAAGTAATACGTTGGCTCCCGCGTTCTCCAGCATAGGCACCAGATAGGGCAACACGAAACTCTGCGTGAACAGATCCTCCACCGTCTCCCACAGACGCGAACGCTGCCAGCGCCATATATTCTGACCCTGATCGAAATAACGGCCGTGACTCTGCCACATGGCGATATGGCGCCCCGCAAGGCCCTCCGACGGAGTATTCTGCGACGACGCGCGGCGCACCAAAGGATGTTTCGACTGATTGGTGAAACGCACGCCGCCCTGCGACGAGGTGCGGTAATAGTGCGGAATAAGGTCCTCGATACGACGGTTGTCGGTTATGAGCGACAGCTTGTATTTCGCATACTCCGCAGGCAGCGCCGAACGCACCGAGTCGTACATGGCCCGCACGTTATCCTCGCGGAAAGGATAGTACGACAACCCTATCGAAGCATGGATTTCGAGTTTGTCGCCCGCGGTGTTCATGCGGTCGATCTTCACCGCGCCGCCGAGGATCTCGCGGCCTACAATACGCGTCAGCACATCGGCGATCTCGCGCCTCTCGGCCGAGGTAAGATTGCGTGCGTGAAGCGACGCGGGAGCCGTCGTCGCGGCGAGCGCAACGACGGCTAACAATATGTCAAGAAACTTTTTCATCATCGCGGAACGATATTAGAAACAATCCGAATACGGTGAACAATGCATTGTATCCCAAAAGTTCGAAGCCGATATGATAACCGAACCTATCGGCCGCCCACCATCGGAGCCACCAGCTCAACAACGGCGACAGCACGGCTATCGCAGGCACGTAACGCTCGCGGATCCGCCGCCGGCACGCCATGCCGAATACGAACATGCCCAAAATAGGACCGTAGGTATAGCCCGCCACACGGAAAACGAGGTTTATCACGCTGTCGTTGCCGAAGCGGTCGAACACCACTATAACGACAGTCATGACCAACGCCATGACCAAATGAATACGCTTGCGCAACCTCGCCAGACGCTCTTCGTCGTAACCCGCCGCACCGTCGAGTATGTCGAGCGTAAACGACGTGGTGAGCGATGTCAACGCCGACCCCGCCGCGGAATAGGTGCACGATATGAGTCCCACCACGAACACTGCCCCCACGATTGCGGGCAGACCGCCGTTAACGGCCACCAAGGCGAACGCTTGATCGCCCTTTTCGGGCGACGGCAACCCCGCACGGTCGATGTAGATGTAAAGAAGTGCACCGAGAACCAAGAAAAAGAGGATCACCACGATCTGACACAATGCCGTAAGCACGATGTTGATCTGCGAATCGCGCACCGTGCGGCAACTCATGTTGCGCTGCATCATATCCTGATCGAGCCCCGTCATTGCCACCAGGCACAACGCTCCGCCCGCCGCCATCTTCCAGAAATAACGCGCCGACGAGGGATCGTCGAAGAACCACATCCGCGAATAATCCGAAGCGGCCACGGCATCGTAACATTCGGCGGCAGAGAATCCCAGCCCGCGGCAGATGAACCAAATGCAAATGGCGATACTCGCCACGAGGCACAGCGACTGCAACGTATCGGTAAGTATGAGCGACCGCACCCCGCCCCACTTGGTATAGAGCCACACGAGGAGCATGGTGAAGAGGATGTTGACGATGAACGGCATGTTGAAGTAATCGAACACAAGCACCTGCATGACAGCGCACACGACATATATTTTGAGCGACGCCCCGGATATCTTCGATACCAAAAAGCACCACGCCCCCGTCTTATGCGATGTGATGCCGAAACGCCCGTCGAGATACTCGTAGAGCGACACCACACCGCGACGGTAAAATACGGGCACCAGTACGAAAGCCACTATCAGCTGCCCCACAGTAAAGCCGACGACCATCTGCATGTAGGAGAACGAGTCCGCCGCCACCGACCCCGGCACCGAGATGAACGTGACGCCCGACATGGCGGCTCCGATCATGGCCAAAGCGGCCATGTACCACGAAGTTCGACGGTTGCCGATGAAAAATCCCGCATTGTCGACTCCGCGCCCCGAAACATAGGCCACCGAAAAGAGCAATGCCAAATAAGCCAGCAATGTCAACAATACCGAAAAAGGCGACATAAAAAGAATTTTTTACCCCGCAAATATAACAATTCGCCACAAAATAATTGCAGTGTCGAATAAGTTTAATACCTTTGCATCCATTACGGTTAGGATATTTTTTCGAAACGAGAATTGTTACATTAATACTTACACTATGGCTAAATCACTCAAAATCAGGGATTTAACATTGCGCGACGGTCAGCAGTCTTCATTCGCTACCCGTATGACGCAAGAGCAGATCAACCGTTGTCTGCCATATTATAAGGATGCGGGATTCTACGCAATGGAGGTATGGGGCGGAGCTGTGCCCGACTCGGTAATGCGTTATCTCGGTGAAAATCCGTGGACCCGTCTGGAGACCATCCACGAAACCATAGGCGACATTTCGAAACTCACCGCCTTGTCGCGCGGTCGCAACCTGTTCGGCTATGCGCCCTACACCGACGAGATCATCGACGGTTTCTGCCGCAACGCCATCGAGAGCGGACTCGGCATAATGCGTATATTCGACGCTTTGAACGATGTGGATAACGTGAAATCGACCGTAAAATACGTGAAGCAGTACGGCGGCATAGCCGATTGCGCGGTTTGTTACACGGTCGATCCCAAATACCCCCAGCCCTCGTTCTTCCAGAAGTTGATGGGCAAGAAAGCTCCGAAGCCCGTATTCACCGACGAGTATTTCCTCGACAAGGCTAAACAGATGGCGGCTTTGGGCGCCGACATGATTACCATCAAGGACATGTCGGGTCTGATTCCCCCCAAGCGTATCAGCGCGCTGGTGAAGCTCTTCAAGCAGCATGTGAACGTGCCCGTCGATTTCCACACCCACTGTACTCCGGGCTACGGTCTGGCATCGGTGTTCTCGGCCATCGCCGCAGGCGTCGACGTGGTGGACACCAACTGCTGGTGGTTCAGCGAAGGCACGGGCGCTCCCGCGTTGGAATTGGTGTATGTTTTCTGCAAGAAGATGGGCATCGACCTGGGTGTCAACATGGAGGCCGTGGCCAAGATCAACGAGCAGCTCATAAGCATCCGCAAGGAGCTCGAAATGTCGGTATTCGGAGCCGAGAAACCCGCTCCCAAACCGTTCAACCCGCTCACCGACAAGCTGCCTGCTGAGGTTGAAGCTCTGTTCGACAAGGCCGTGAAAGCCGCGCAGACCGACGATTTCGACACTCTGCTCGACGCCAGCCAGAAGATCGAGGCCCACTTCGGGTTCCCCGCTCCCAACGAGCTGGTACAGAAGGCCGAGATCCCGGGCGGTATGTACTCCAACATGGTGGCTCAGCTCAAGCAGCTCAAGTCGGAGGATATCCTTCCCCGCGCGATGGAACTGATCCCGTCGGTACGTCTTTCGGCAGGTTTGCCGCCCCTCGTTACCCCCACCTCGCAGATCGTGGGAGCACAGGCCGTGAACTGCGCGATGGACGAGAAGGCCGGACGCCCCATGTACACCAACAAGAGTTCGCAGTTCGTGGGTCTGGTGAAGGGCGAATACGGTCACACTCCCGTGAAGATCGATCCCGAATTCCGTTTCAAGATATGCGGCGTACGCGAGGAG
>CAUDHE010000079.1 GCA_958449275.1 uncultured Alistipes sp.
TCCCTCGGCATTGTTTTTTCGTATCGCGACGTTGGGTCTGTTCTTGGAATTGACGTATTGATTCTTCTGCGCGGGATTCTTCATGCCCGTCTTTTGCATGGGTCTTTGCGGCCCTTTCTGCGGACGTGCCGGAAGGTGCTGTTTATAGTCGCTTCGGAGATTGTTGAGTGCAACTTCATCGAGTTCTATGCCACCTTCGGACATCGCCTTTATATCTTTTATGATCACCTCGTTGTTGGGGTGCTCCTGATTGTATTCGAAACTCTTCGAACGCATGTAACGCGCCAGCGAGTCGATGGCCGAATCGAGCGAATCGCGATCCTTTTCGCGACGCAGGGCCTGCAACATCATGGCCACGTATTTGCCGTAATGCTTGTACGCTATGCGACGCTGCGAATACTCCATCTTGTGGGGCGAAACCATCAGATCCTGACGCGCGGGACGCGGGTAGGGAGAATCCACATCGAGCTTGAAATCAGACATTATGAACAGATGATCCCACAGTTTGTGGGTGAAATCGGCCGTGTCGCGAAGCAGGGGATTCAGGTTGCCCATGACGGCTATGACGGCGCGGGCCTGGCGATTGCGCTCCTCGCGATTCTCGATGGTAAGGAGTCGATCCACCATCTCGTGAATATGTCGGCCGTACTCCGGAAGATAGAGTTTGCGACGAGTGTAATTGTAATTTTTTTTCATAAAATGTTTTCGGTTCGGCCGCCCGCAATCACCGTTCGCCGTGTTCCGCACGGTCGTATCGTGTGTTTTTTCGGTCGCGAAGCATGAACCATTTTCGGATTAATCGATAGCTTTTCCCTCTTAGGCAGGTGACGGGATCGAGATTGGAATCACCGAATAAAGAGGTTATCTTTGATTTTGCAAAGTAAGTGCAAAAATATCAAAAATCAAAATATGGCAAAAGTTTTAATACTGGAACAATCAAAAAGTATGCGAAATACGCTCCGCGAAAGACTCGAATTCGAGGGGTTCGCCACCACGGTCGCCGAACGCGACGAAGTGTCGGAGAGCGTATGCGCGCGCCGCGGCTACGACGCCATACTGGCAGGCGGCGATTGCGATGCGCTTCCGTCGCTGGGCGTACCTTTTATTATAGTCACGCCGTCGGGCACCATCGACGACGCGGTATCGGCCGTCAAGAACGGCGCGGAGGACTACCTCACGGCTCCGGTAGACATGAACCGTCTGTTAGGATCGCTGCGCCGCATAGTCGAACGCGACGAAGATGCCAAACCCGAACCTGCCGCACCGTCGGTACGCACACGACGTCGAGCTGCGGGATGCGATGCCGAGCATATCATAGGCTCGTCGGAGGCCATAGAGCATGTACGCCGCCTGATCGACAAGGTGGCGCCGTCGGACGCCCGCGTTCTCATCACGGGCGAGAACGGCACGGGAAAAGAACTGGTAGCCCGTTGGCTCCACGAAAAAAGCGCCCGCGCAGGAGCGCCGTTCGTGGAGGTCAACTGCGCGGCCATCCCCTCCGAACTCATCGAGAGCGAACTTTTCGGACACGAGCGAGGTGCATTCACCTCGGCCGTGAAACAGCGCAAAGGCAAATTCGAGCAAGCCAACGGCGGTACTCTGTTCATGGACGAGATCGGCGACATGTCGCTGTCGGCGCAGGCCAAAGTGCTGCGCGCATTGCAGGAGAACAAAATCAGCCGCGTGGGCAGCGACAAGGATGTGAATGTAGACGTGCGCGTGGTGGCGGCCACCAACAAGGACATCCGCGCCGAGATCGCGCGCGGCAATTTCCGCGAGGACCTCTACCACCGTCTGGGAGTGATCCTGATAAAGGTGCCGCCCCTGCGCGAACGGTCGGGCGACATTCCCCAACTGGTAAACTACTTCGTGGACAAGATCGCCGAGGAACACGGAATGGAACGCAAGGAGGTCGACGAGCAGGCTTTGGACGCGCTCTCGGCGATGCCGTGGAGCGGCAATATCCGCGAATTGCGCAATGTGGTCGAACGCCTGATGATACTCAGCGGCGATCGTATCACCGTCGACGACGTGAAACTGTATTGTACGTTATAACTAAAGACACTACTTTTCCTAAATACCAAAGCATTTGTGCGCATGCGCCCCCGACGGGGCGCATGCGGTGTTTTAGGGTGCCTGCCTCGAAGCAACAAACCGTTCATACCTCCTTCGAGCGGTTCGCCGACGGCGGAGGACGAAGCGAGCGTAAAGCGAGTTGCAGTCCGCCGCGTGGGGCGGCGGCGAACTGCCGACATCGCACCGCGATGTCGTAACATCTACCATAAAAACCGCAAAAAAAGGCCGTCCGAAAAACGGGCGGCCTTTAACGGGACATATACAATCGCTTAGTCTTTCAGCTTGGCCGAGAGGAACTCGCGGTTCAGACGAGCGATATGCGCTATAGAGATCGACTTGGGACACTCGGCCTGACATGCGCCCGTATTGGTGCAGTTACCGAATCCCAGTTCGTCCATCTTGGCCACCATGGCCTTTGCGCGACGCGCACCCTCCACGCGACCCTGCGGCAGCTTGGCGAGCGACGACACGCGGGCAGCCACGAACAGCATGGCCGAACCGTTCTTGCATGTGGCGGCGCAAGCTCCGCAACCCACGCAAGCGGCGGCATCCATACTCTCGTCGGCATCGGCCTTGGGAATGGGAATGGCGTTGCCGTCGGGCACCGAGTTGGTACGTACCGAAACGAATCCGCCCGCCTGAAGAATCTCATCGTAAGCACCTCGGTTCACCACGAGGTCCTTGATGACGGGGAATGCGGCCGAACGCCACGGCTCGATGGTGATGGTCTGGCCGTCCTTGAACTTGCGCATGTAGATCTGGCAGGTGGTAACCGCCTGCTCGGGACCGTGGGCGTGGCCGTCGATATGCAGCGAGCACATGCCGCAGATACCCTCGCGGCAGTCGTGGTCGAATGCCACGGGTTCCTTGCCCTCGTGAACGAGCTGGTTGTTCAGTATGTCGAGCATCTCGAGGAACGACGTGTCGGCCGAGATGTTCTCGACACGATAGGTCTCGAATGCGCCCTTCGATTTAGCGTCCTTTTGACGCCATATCTTTAATGTAAAATTCATTGTTCAATCTGTATATTAAAGTTCAACGTCAAAAATGCTTAGTCCTTGTAGTTACGCTGCGCGGGGTGTACGAACTCGAAGTTCAGCGCCTCTTTGGTCAGCTCGGGCTCGTTGTCCATACCCTTGTACTCCCAAACGGCCGCGTAAACGAAATTCTCGTCGTCGCGCTTGGCCTCGCCCTCCTCGGTCTGATGCTCCGAACGGAAGTGTCCGCCGCACGACTCCTCGCGGTTCAGCGCGTCGCGGGCCATCAGTTCGCCCAGTTCGAGGAAGTCGGCCAGACGCAAAGCCTTCTCCAGCTCCACGTTGAACGAATCGGCGGTACCCACCACCTTCACGTCGCTCCAGAACTCCTTGCGCAGGGCCTGAATCTCGCCGATGGCCTTCGTCAGCGACTCCTTGGTACGGGCCATGCCCACATTCTCCCACATGATGTGGCCCAGACGCTTGTGAATGTCGTCCACCGACTGCTTACCCTTGATCGAGAACAGTTTGGCAATCTTGTCCTTCACGGCCTTCTCCGCCTCGGCGAACGCAGGGGTGTCGGTGCTCACCTTGGGAGCCTGAATCTTATGCGACAGATAATCGCCTATGGTATAAGGCAGAACGAAGTAACCGTCGGCCAAACCCTGCATCAGGGCCGAAGCGCCCAAACGGTTGGCTCCGTGATCCGAGAAGTTGGCCTCGCCTATGGCGTAAAGGCCCGGAACGGTGGTCATGAGGTTGTAATCGACCCAAATACCGCCCATGGTATAGTGCACGGCGGGGAATATCTGCATCGGCTGCTCGTAAGGATCCACGTCGGTGATCTCCTTGTACATGTCGAACAAGTTGCCGTAACGCTGCTTGATGGTCTCCTTGCCCAGACGCTCGATGGCGGTCTTGAAATCGAGGAACACGGCCAAGCCCGTCTCGTTCACGCCGAAGCCCGCGTCGCAACGCTCCTTGGCCGCACGCGACGCCACGTCGCGCGGCACGAGGTTACCGAATGCGGGATAGCGACGCTCCAGATAGTAGTCGCGATCGGCCTCGGCGATATCCGAAGGCTGCTTCTTACCCTCGCGGATAGCCTTCACGTCCTCGATCTTTTTGGGAACCCATATACGGCCGTCGTTACGCAGCGACTCCGACATGAGGGTCAGTTTCGACTGCTGGTCGCCGTGAACGGGGATACAAGTGGGGTGAATCTGCGTGAAGCAGGGATTCGCGAAGCCCGCACCCTTGCGGTAGCACTGGAATGCCGCCGATCCGTTCGATGCCATTGCATTGGTCGAGAGGAAGAACACGTTGCCGTAACCGCCGGTGGCGATAACCACGGCGTGCGCTCCGTGACGCTCGATCTCGCCCGTCACGAGGTTGCGCGCGATGATACCGCGGGCCTCGCCGTTCTCGATCACCACATCGAGCATCTCGTGACGCGGATAGCTCTTCACCGAACCCGCAGCGATCTCCTTGTTAAGCGCCGCATATGCACCCAAAAGGAGCTGCTGACCGGTCTGGCCGCGGGCATAGAACGTACGCGACACCTGCGCGCCGCCGAACGAACGGTTAGCCAGCAGGCCGCCGTACTCGCGTGCGAAGGGCACGCCCTGAGCCACGCACTGGTCTATGATGAGATTCGACACCTCGGCCAGACGATATACGTTTGCCTCGCGGGCACGGTAGTCGCCGCCCTTGATGGTGTCGTAGAACAGACGATATACGGAATCGTTATCGTTCTGGTAGTTCTTCGCTGCGTTGATACCTCCCTGCGCCGCGATAGAGTGGGCGCGACGCGGTGAATCCTGAATGCAGAACACCTTGACGTTGTAACCCAGCTCGCCGAGCGAAGCGGCAGCCGATGCGCCGCCCAGACCCGTACCTACTATTATTATGTCGAGCTTGCGTTTGTTCGCGGGGCTTACGACCTTGATGGCCGCCTTGTGGTTGCTCCATTTCTGAGCCAACTCGCCGGCGGGAATTTTTGAATCTAACTTAAAAGCCATATCCGTTGATTTTTAATTGTTCGAGTGAAAGACCATGATATTACAATCCCGCGCAGCAAGCTCCTCCGCAAGCCGCCGCCGTGCAAACACCGCGCAGGCTGCATACGAAGTAAACCACCACTACGGCAGCGAAGCCTAGCACGATCAGCGTCGAGAAGATCTTGCCGGCGCACTTCAGACGCGGATACCAAGTATCATTGGCCCAGCCCACGGTCTGGAACATCGACCATATGCCGTGATTGAGGTGCAGCCACAGAGCCGCCAGCCATACCAGATAGAGCGCCACGTAATACCACTGCGAGAAAGTGTAAGCCACCAAAATCGCGCCGTCGTGAGCCGACACGAGGTAGCCGCCCACCATCGAGCCTTCGGCTCCCATCAGCTCGACGAGCTGCATCTTGCTCCAGAAGTTGAAGAGGTGGAGAAGCAGGCCCGCAACCACGATAACGCCCAGCACCAGCATGTTCTTCGAGGCCCACTCCACACCCGGCTCGTTGGCCGTAACGGCATAACGCTGCGTGCCGCGAGCGCGATAGTTGTTGACGGTGAGCACCAAAGCGTAAACGAAGTGCAGCACCACCAGAGCGGCCAGACCCGCGGTACCTGCCAGCGCATACCAGTTGGCGCCGAGGAATGCGCAGATCATGTTATAAGCCTCGGGGCTGATGATGGCCGTGAGGTTCATTGACATGTGGAAAAGAAGGAAGAGAACGAGACAGCAGCCCGTCACGCTCATCACCAGCTTCTTTCCGAGAGATGAATTGCATAAAAAACAGCTCATAATTTACAGAATTTTGTTTATTTTTGTTTGTGAAATTGTTTTTCAAATTTACGGCAAAGATAATCATTGTTTGCTCAATAACAATACTCTCGGCCCAATTTGTGGACAATTTGAGTATCGGCGGCGCAGTGCTGCGCCGTACGGATCGGACCAAGAAAACGAAGACCTGCCCCGAACGATGAAAAAGAGCGATATAAGAGCAATCGTACGCCGCGCCACGGCCGCGCTCGACGCCGAGGAGCGTATGCGGCAATCGCGGACAGTAACCGAACGCCTGCGACGCATCGCAGCGAAGGAACACCCCGCCGTGACGGCCCTCTTCGCGCCCCTGCCCGACGAAGTGGACATAAGCCACCTTGCGCGGACTCTCGACTGCCGCGTAGTGCTGCCTCGTGTCGCCGACGGCCCGAACGGCGAACCCGAAATGGAATTCTACGATTTCGATCCCGAAACCATGCTTCGCGGAGCATTCGGCATCGACGAGCCGCAGGGAGGCGTACCCTGCCCGCCCGAAATAATCGACCTCATGATTGTCCCGGGCATGGCTTTCACCCGCGACGGCGCGAGACTCGGCCGCGGCAAGGGTTACTACGACCGCTACATCGCCCGCGATGGATTCCGCGCGCGGTGTATCGGGGTATGCTTCCGCCACCAGCTGCTGCCCGAACTGCCCGCCGAACCCCACGACCGGCGCATGGACGAAGTGGTGACGGCCGGGGAGTAAAAATGCAGTTCGCAGAACTGCGCGGGCCGCAGCCTCGCCCCGCGGAGGCCCGCCATTCGCATACGCTCATTCACGCGGTCCCCGCAGTCTGCGGCCGCCATAATTTCCGCTCGGCTTTGCGGATAACCATATAAATAACTACTTTTGCGACATGGACAATAGGCAGGAGAAATTGAAAGAGCAGGTGGCGGCGTTGCCGCTCGCCCCGGGCGTCTATCAGTTCCTCGACCGTTCGGGCACCATAATATATGTCGGCAAAGCGAAATCGCTGCGCAAGCGCGTGTCGTCGTATTTCGTCCGCAACAAGGACCATTCGGCCAAAGTAAGGATCCTCGTCAGGCACATAGCCGAAATACGTCACATAGTGGTCGACAGCGAACAGGACGCTCTGCTGCTCGAAAACTCGCTCATCAAGACCCACCAGCCGCGATACAACATACTCCTCAAGGACGACAAAACATACCCTTGGATCGTATTGCGCCGCGAAAACTTCCCGCGAGTGGAGTCCACACGCATCGTGCGGCACGACGGCTCGCAATACTTCGGTCCCTACGGATCGGTGTCGATGCAGCGTTCGATACTGGAATTCATCCGCGAGGTGATTCCGCTGCGCACGTGCAAACTCAACCTCTCGCCGCAAGCCATTGCGCGCGGCCGATACGGCGTGTGTTTGCAATACCATCTGGGCAACTGCAAAGGTCCGTGCGTAGGCGCGCAGAGCGAGGAGGAGTATGCCAAACTGGCCGAAATGGCGAAAGACGTGCTGAAAGGCGACCTGCGCCCCGTGCGCCGCTATCTGGAGGAGAACATGCAGTCCGCCGCGGAACAGTTGAAGTTCGAGGCGGCGCAACGCTTCAAACAACGCCTCGACGCACTGGAAAACTACCGCAGCCGATCGGTGATAGTGAGCGCCAAGATCGTCGACTGCGACATATTCTCGCTGCTCGAGGACGACGATGCGGCCTATTGCAACTTCATACGCCTGCGCCACGGCTCCATCGTCGCACTGCACACCGTGAAGCTCACCACGGGAATCGACGCCTCGCGACCCGAGATGCTCACCGCAGCCATACAGCACATCGTCGAGAACATATCGCACGACCTCTCGAGCGAGGTGATCGTACCGTTCCTGCCATCGACTACGCTGCTGTTCGACAAAGTAACCTTCACCGTGCCCAAGCGAGGCGAAAAGGCCGATCTGCTGGAGTTCTCGCTCAAGAGCGCGCGCATCTATCGCGCCGAGCAGCTGAAGAATCTCGAGATAAAGAACCCCGAACGACATACCGAACGGCTGATGAACGCTCTGCAACTCGCGCTGCACCTCGACCGCCAACCGCGCCATATAGAGTGTTTCGACAACTCGAACCTGCAGGGAGCCAATCCCGTGGCCTCGTGCGTGGTGTTCCGCGACGGCAGGCCCTCGCGCAAGGAATACCGCCACTTCAACGTGAAAACGGTGACGGGGCCCGACGACTATGCCTCGATGCGCGAGGTCGTCTACCGCCGCTATTCGCGTCTGACAGAGGAGGGAGCCGAGCTGCCCGACCTCATAATAGCCGATGGCGGCAAAGGACAGATGGGTGCGATTCACGAAGTGGTAACCGCACTCGGACTGGACATACCGATAGCCGGCCTTGCCAAAAACGACCGTCACCGCACATCGGAACTCTATTGCGGCTATCCGCCGCTGCTGGTCGGCATACGCCCCACCTCGCCCGTCTTCCATCTTCTTATGCACATACAGGAGGAAGTACATCGTTTCGCCATAACGTTCCATCGTCAGAAGCGCAGCAACGCTTTCATCAACAGCGAGCTTGAAAATATCGAAGGCATAGGTGCCAAAAGCATCGCACTTCTGTTGCGACGGTTCCGAACCGTCGCCAAGGTACGCGCCGCGACCGCCGAGGAGCTGGCGGAAACGGTAGGCGAAGCGCGCGCGAAAAGGATAATCGAATATTTCAAACCCACAGCTCCCGAGACCTCTGAAAATGAACGTACCGAAGATATATGAAAATCTGTTGTGGGACCTCGACGGCACCATGACCGATCCCGCAGAAGGAATAACCGCCGCCGCGCAACAAGCCTTGCGCCGCTGCGGCATCGACGTACCCGACCGATCGGCACTTACCGAATTCATCGGCCCGCCCCTGACCGACGCATTTCGCGAGATGTACGGATTCACCGAGGAGCGTGCGAGAGAGGCGTGCGGATATTTCCGCGAATATTACAACGTCAAGGGACTCTACGAAAACAAGATGTACGACGGCATCGACACGCTGCTGGATCGTCTGGCCGCCAAGGGCATGAGACTATTCGTGGCGACCTCGAAACCCTCGCCCATAGCGCAGATGGTGCTGAAGCACTTCGATCTGGCACGGCGGTTCATATTCATAGGCTCAGACACGGCAGACCACCGTCGTCCCGACAAAGCCGCCGTAATAGAGTACGTCATGCGCGAGAACGGCATCGGGCGGGAGAACACCGTCATGATAGGCGACCGCAAACACGACGTCATCGGAGCGCGCACCGCAGGCATAGACTCCGTCGGTGTGCTCTACGGCTACGGCAGCCGCTACGAACTGGAGAGCCACGGTGCGACGCATACGGTCGCCTCGGTGGAGGAGCTGGGACGGCTGCTGCTCGGAGAGACCGAACATTAACCGATAAACACATATTTCCATGAAACGACTCGCAATCATAGCCGCCATGTGCCTCGCGGCCTTCGACGCCTCGGCACAGACGAAAACCGCTGCTCTGAAGGATATTTACATCCGCGATCCCTACATTCTGGCCGATCCGCGGAGCGGCCGCTACTACATGTACCGCTCGACGGGTTCCGACGACAGCCCCAACCCCAAAGGCGCGGTCGAAATGTTCTCGAGCGACGATCTCGAAAACTGGAGCGGACCCGTGCGCGTGTTCGACGTACCCGACGACAATTGGATCACGGGACGCGTATGGGCACCCGAAGTACATTACCACAAGGGGAAATACTACCTCTTCGCCACACTGAACAGCGACATCGAGTGGAAGAAGCGCGACAAAAACATGCCGCCCTACACGCTGCGCGCGACGCAGATATTCGAGGCCAAGCGCCCCGAAGGACCGTTCCTGCCCGTCGGCGACAAACTGCCCGCCACACCGATGGACGAAATGGCTCTCGACGGCACGCTGTGGGTCGAGAACGGTCGCCCTTACATGGTGTACTGCCACGAATGGGTGCAGATAGGCGACGGAGCGATGAAGCTGGTGGAGCTGAAAAAGGATCTGTCGGCGCCCGCGGGACAGCCCGTGACGCTGTTCCGCGCCTCGGCCGCACCGTGGTCGACCGGCAGCGGCGAGGGCGAAAACAAGACCTACGTAACCGACGGATGTTTCCTCTACCGCACCCGAACGGGCAAGCTGCTGATGCTGTGGTCGAGCTTCATGAACGGAGAATACGCCATCGGCATAGCCGAATCGACCACGGGACGCATCACGGGTCCGTGGCGCCAGCAGCCCGAACCGCTGTTCAACCGCAACGGCGGCCACGGCATGGTATTCACCGGATTCGACGGCGTGCTGCGTCTGGTGATACACGCACCCAACTCGCCGTCGGGTGCCGAACGCGCACGTATATTCGAACTCGAGGATGCGGGCGATACGCTCCGACTGAAAAAATAAATCGCAACGAAAATCACTAAAGAATGAAAACGGCTTTAAAGACTGCGTTTCTCGCATGCGTGGCGACGGGCGCGGCAGCATGCGGAGGATTCGACAACGGCGAACGACGGATCATAAACGGCGGCGGAAGCGAGATCATGCGGGTACTGACAACGTCCGACCGCAACGATTCGCTCACCTTGCGGCGCATATCGGCTCCGCTGGACGAAAAGGCCGTCGGATCCGACGACTTCGCCGTTTTGCGCCGACGCATGCTCGCCACGGTGCGCAACCCCGAAAACGAGGGTGTGGGAATAGCGGCTCCGCAAGTAGGCATATTGCGCCGTATGGTGGCGGTACAACGTTTCGACAAGGCGGGCGAGCCGTTCGAATTCTACATCAATCCCGAGATACTCTCCGCGACGGGCGAAGTCGAGACGGGACCCGAGGGATGCCTCTCGATAGAGGGCGTCCGCGGCTCGGTGGCGAGACCGCGACGGATAGAACTGCGTTACCGCACCGAGCGCTTCGCCGACACCACCGAAACGGTAGAGGGATTCACGGCGG
>CAUDHE010000080.1 GCA_958449275.1 uncultured Alistipes sp.
CGGCATCGTTGTGAAACTTATCGAAGATTTGCCGACGAGTGTATTCGTCGACGGCGTCGACACAAGGCATTATCATAGGGCGCTGAGTTGTAAGATTATGATTCTGACGCCCATAGAAAAACAGAAAAAGGGCGCAGGTACAAACTTTGAACAGTTGGCCTTCCGAGCCGCGAGTGTAGTTTGCCCTTACGCCCAAGTCGGCCCCCACAATCAAGTAGGGGCATAACATGGGTTTCAGACATCTTTTATACCACTCTAAAGTAAATGTTATATTTCTACAACAAGTCGGAAGTTTACTGTTCAGTATAAAGGTTGTCCTAACCTTCAGAATATGTCAACGGTTATGGAACCGTCCTTCTTTGCAAAGATAACATAACTTTTTCGTTTTAAGCCATGCGACCCGCAAAAACAAAAAGACGAAACGTGAACCTGACTTAGAGGATAAGCCTGCGCAAACGCGCACTTGCGTTACGATGTTACGTAGGTCGTGAGATACCCGTCTGGCTTCATAATACAAGAGGCCCACGCCCGTCATGGCGCAGTAATTTATGATGTACCACTACCAATCGGAGCGTGGTTACGATCCGACGGGGACATCCTCTTATTGCCGCAGACTGTAAATTTCTCACGTTTACGTAACGGCAACGCGATTCACATCGTATTTCGACGGATCGCTTGCCCAAAAGTAGTACGAATAATTGAAACATACAACAATTTGCGTGCATTTTTTGTTGTACCATTAGAAACAACTTATCTTCGGCGGCTGCGGGGGGGGCGCATCTTCGATGCGAGCCGCCGAAGATAACGCCGCGGCGCAATTGTTCGGGCCTCCGCGCGCCGAGGCTGCGGCCCGCACGACTCTGTCGAGTCGTATTTATTTTATTTTGGGGTGACAAAAGGTGGAAATAATATAATATGTATTTGCAGTTCGCAGAACTGCGCGGGCCGCAGCCTCGCCCCAGCGGAGGCCCGCAACAGCATTCGCATCGTTGCGTTCTCCGCAGGCCGCGACCCGAATGCAAATAATGTAATGACGTATTTCGAACCGCATTTTTCGTTCTTACTCGTCGCGGCCTTCGGAACCGAGATCGGAATCGGAGGCATAGTCGGCAGGCATGTCGACACGACGCACATCCGAATAGTCGCGGACGTTGCATTCACCGTCGTTTTCGTCGACGCACGCCGTCAAAGCAAGCGAGGCAAGGCACACAAAAAATATTATCGGAATACGGCTCGTAATCACAGTTTTCATAATCGGTTACTTTAATAATATCAATACAAAAAATCTCCCTCCGCAACAGATCGGGCGGAGGGAGAACGAAAAGAAGACTATTATTTACTCAACTGCATCAATTCGCGCAACAGCGATATGTTGTAGGCAGCTTCGCTCACGCCTGCCTGCTGAGCCTGTCGGAACAGACTCATGGCCTCGTCGTAATTGCCTTGCGACATGGCGAGAATACCTCGCGAGTTCATCGCCTCGGGCATAGTCGACGGAACGCCTTGCAGATAAGCCGCAGCCTTGGCATAATTGCCGTTGGCCATAGATACGTTGGCCGCATTCACGCGCGCCTCGGGCGACTGAGGATAGGTGTCGACGGCAACGATTATTATGTCGTTCCACTCCTTGCTGCCCTTCTCGTAAGTAAGGGCGATCATGTAGATGTCGGCCAGACTGAGCTGCGAGGGATCGTCGCGCATAATGCGCTTGGCCTCGTCGACACTCGGACGGCGCGCGGGAGCGTCGACCACAATGTCGGTCACACGCAGACGCGGATACCATGTACTAAGCATGAAGTTGTACTCCACGGGGTGACGACGGCGGATCTCCGCATTCTTGTCGGCGGGTTTGATCGAGGGGTCGTCGATGATGGCTATGATCTTGCGATAATCGTTGATGCAGGTCTCGGTCAGCAACTGTTTAACGGCATCCCAGTTGGCGGGAGACGAATCGGTCGTGACGTTCACGCCCGTACCCAGATTGTTATCCTTAAGATACTGCTTGACGGCTTCGGCACGCTTGGCTGCGAGCGATTCGTTGAAAGCATAGGGACCCTCGGGCGAAGCATAACCCGTCAGGCGCACCGCGTTGACACCCTTACCGTCGGCGAAGATCTTGCGCAGATTGTCCAATCCCTGCGTGTTGTCCATGAACGACGGATTGATCTCGCTCTTATTGACGGGGAAATAGACGGCAGCGGTCTGCTGTCGGCGCGACGCCGAAGCGTCGACGGGCGGAGTGGCATAAGCCATGCGCGGCGCGGTATTCACGCGACGGGGCGCAGGCTGCTCGAGTGCGGCGACGGTAACGAACTCCTCGCTCAAAGCCTCGTCGTGACAACTGCACCACTCCTCGCGCAACACGAGCCGAGAGTTGTTCATCCAAGGCTCGAAGTTGACGTTGTAATCATACTGCATGCTCTGCTGCTTGCGATTGTAACGGCGCACATAAAGCGTCGAAGTCGACAAATCGCCGTCGAGCATACGCTCGTGCTGTATCTCGCGGCGACTGCCGTCGATCATTATCGAAGGCAGTTGCACCATCTCGTTTCCGTCGGTCACGACGGGCGTAATGCGCAACGATCTGTTGGAGCGCACCTTCAGATTGCTCATGTCGAGCGTCATACTCACGTTGAGACGTCCGCCCGATCGTTCCATCCCGATACCGTTCACTCCCACGCCGTTAGTCGTGACGGCGGTCTGCGCCATCGACGCTCCGGCGACCGACAGCAAAGCGCAAACGGCGAACATATATTTTACGATGTATTTCATAATCAAATGGTTTTAAAATAGATACACGAGTGATACGGCCAGTTTGGTGACTCCCCAGTAATTCTTGCCGCCCGATCCGATGCGTTCGCTGCACTTGGCGCAATCGTATTGATCGTACCAGGCATGGGCATATCCCACTCCGGCTTCAAATTCGAAATTCCAGTGCTTGCCCAGCACCCAGTCGTAACCGTATGCTACGCCGCCGCCGAGCGCATGTCCCTTGTAACGATAATCTTTCAACGAATCCCACATGCTGAACGGGAAGAACGAAACATTGCCCACGTTGAATTGACCGCCGATCATGTGCACGCCCAGAAAATGACCGTTGAAACGCTCGCATGTCCACCAGCGGAACTCGGGCTGAACGAGCCAGTGTTTCCACTTGCGGTTGTCAGAGAATGTGAAGGGATTGAATCCCGCCGAGATATCGAGGGTCGTCTGACGACCCAAACCGAACTCAATGCCCAAGTTGGGCGATGCCGATGCCCAGTAGAGCAAGTTGGTTTTGACGCCGACCACCTGCGCATCGATTTTTCCGATAAATGCTGTGAATCCCAGCAACAGAAGTAGTAATTTTCTCATAGTTCGAAGATTGCCTGTTATTCGGTCAGACAATATTCAAACTTTGCACCAAAACGACTTTACGACCGATAAAAATACCGAAAACGAGGTAAAAACGGGCAGGACACCTTAAATATATAAAAGTCACCGCGGAGAGACTTACAGCAACGACGTCACGCCCTGCATGGCCAGCAGAAGAAGAACATAACGCACGAACTTGCCGACGAACATGGTGGCTGCGGTGATACAGACATTGCAGCGCATAAGCCCCAAAAGCACGATTATGACCTCGCCGATCCACGGCAACACGCCGAAGACTCCCATCCACGCACCGCGCTTGCGCACGAAACCATCGACTTTGGCAATCTTGGCACCGTCGATCTTCAACCATCGCTCGATGGTCGCCATGTCGCCCAAATACCCGAGCCAATAGCAAAGCAGGCCGCCCAAAGTATTGCCGACCGAAGCCGATACGAGGCATATGACGGGATCGGCCCCCATGCCGACAAGCACGGCGAGAACGGCCTCGGAACTGAACGGCAGGATGCTGCCCGCCACCAAAGCCGACAGAAAAAGACCGACATAGCCCCAGTCGACGAAAAATTGTGCTATCGCCTCCATCATAATGCGTAAATTTGTCTGCAAAAATAGCAAAAATCACAAATATTCAGACATTGCGCCGCGATGTCGCGATTCGACGCCGCCACCCCGCGACAGACTGTCAACGTACTCCCGCTGCCGTCGGCGGACAGCGACCGATCGGCAACCGACAAGAATCGTCAACCGACAAAACATTAAAATTGCAGGATCCGAAGTACACCGTATGATAATTTTGCCTATATTTGCGCCGATCGTCACGAAAACGGTTTTCCGCAACAGTGAATGATCGCATGTGCAACTTGCGTCTTAAATAGACGCCCTAAAAAATATTCGATGAAAAAACTCGCTTGTCTGTTATTGACAATGCTGGGCTGTGAGGTCATGGCTCAGGTCACCACCGCTTCTCTGCGCGGTGCGGTCACCAACTCTTCAAATGAAATCCTGGTAGGGGCGACAGTCGTTCTGTCCCATCCCGTAACCGGAACGTCGTACGGCGTCACCGCCGACAGCCAAGGACGCTTCGCCATACACGGCATAAAACCCGACGACGGTTATGTGCTCGAAGCGAGCTACGTCGGCTGCGACGATTACGTCAAAAGCGGCATGCTCCTCCGAGTGGGCGAAACCCGTACGGAAAACATCGTCCTCAACCAGAACAACCGCCTTGCCGAAGTGGTTGTCGAGACCCGCAACACGAGCGACGGCGGCGTAATGAACGTCTACGACGAAAAGGCCATCGCGCAGATGCCCACCGTTTCGCGTTCGCTCTACGACATCGTGCGGCTTATGCCTCAGGCCGTAGCCACCAAAAACGGCGGCATATCTTACGGCGGCGTGAACAACCGTTACAACACCTTTATGATTAACGGCATGGCGAACAACGACATGTACGGACTCTCGTCGTCGGGTACCAACGGCGGTCTGTCGAACGCCAACCCCGTTTCGCTCGACGCCGTTTCGCAGATCGAAGTTGCGGCCGCTTCGTACGACGTACGCGTAAGCGGCTTCGCGGGAGGAGTCATAAACGCCGTCACCAAATCGGGAACCAACGAATTTCGCGGAAGCGCCTACACATATTACAACAATCAGGATTTCTACGGCACCACCGCAGGGCGCGATGTCGAACGGCGCGAGAAACTCGGCGACCAGTCGACCCGCATCCATGGCGTGACGCTGGGCGGTCCCATCGTCAAGAACAAACTGTTCCTGTTTCTGAGCGGCGAATACAATACCGAAGCCTCGCCGTCATCGTATTACGTCGGATACGAGGGCGTCGCATTGTCGCAGTCCGAACTCGACCGCATATCGGCACGTTACAAGGAACTTACGGGATTCGACGGCGGCGGTTACGGCCGCCGTGAGGTGAAGCAGCGCTCGGGTTCGCTTCTGGCGCGTATCGACTGGAACATCGACAATCGCAACCATCTGTCGCTCAGTTACAGCTATCTCGACGCGCGGGCCGAGGAGTACGGGAACTCGCTCACCTCGTTTACTTTCAACGGTTCGGGATATGCCAATTACAGCACGGCGCACTACTTGGCCGCCAAACTCGAATCGCGCATCTCCGACCGCCTGCACAACTCACTGCGAATAGGTTACTCGCACGTAGGCGACGGCCGTAAACCCGACGTGGGCGGCATGCCGAGCGTAATAATACGCAATACGGGTACAACACGAGGCGTCACGACCTATATCGGCACCGATCGTTACGCAGGCACGAATGCCCTGACGCAGAATGTGGTCACCTTCACCGACGACCTGATAGCCGATCGCGGCGCGCACTCGATAACGGTGGGAATGCACCACGAATTCTACAACATCCACAACATCTATCTGGCCAACCACTACGGCACCTACACCTACAACTCGGTGGCCGATTTCGAAAACGACATGGCGGCCGTCTACGAATACAACTATACCGATCCGGCGGTTACGGGCACCACGACCTGGGGACCCCGATTCCGCGCGGCCGAGCTGAGCCTCTACGCTCAGGACCGCTGGGCATTGGGCCGCAACCTGCAACTCACTTACGGACTGCGCGCCACCCTGCCGCTCATATTCAACACCCCCACTCCCAACGAAGCGTTCAATTCGAGCGACATAGCCCAAAACAGAGGTGTCCGCATAGGCGATGTTCCCGAAAAACAGCTTCTGCTTTCGCCGCGCATAGGTCTGTCGTGGCGACGCGACTTCGAACGGGGAAGTCTTACCGTCGAAGGCGGCGCGGGAATATTCACGGGCCACGTACCCTTCGTGTGGGTGGTGAACAACTACTCCAACACGGGCGTGGAGCAAAAGGGGGTACGGCTGACCGCTCCCGTGCAGAACGGCTCCGTCGTCGAGACAGCAGCTCCGTTCACCCCCACGCCGTCGCCCACTACGCTCTCGAACACCACGTTCACCCTCAACGCCATGAACCGCAGGTTCCGCTACCCGCAGAATTTCAAGGCCAACGCAATGGCGGGATACGAGACCGACAACGGCTGGTCGGCACGCGCGGAGGCGCTCTACACCAAGACCATCCGCAACGCCGTATTCGGTAACCTCGCAGTGGAGAGAACGGGCGACGCGATATATGCCGTGCCGCAATCGGGCACGGATGCAGCGACGGGAGCCGTGCCGTCGTTCCGCACGATCGCATCGGGATATTCGGCCGTCTATTATCTGGACAACACCTCGCGCGGATACTCCTACTCGCTCTCGGGCAGTCTGTCGAAAACCTTCCCGTTCGGACTCGCCGTATCGGCGTCCTACATATTCGGACACTCCTACTCGGTATGCGACGTGCCCTCCACTTCGTCGTCGACCAACTGGATACGCACGTACGCCCTCGATCTGAACGATCAGCCGCTCGCACTGTCGATCTACGACGTGCCGCACAAGTTCACCGTCGCGGCCGCCTACAACAAACGTTACGCCAAGATGTTCGACATAAGCGCGAGCGTAGTCTACCAGATGACCTCGGGACAGCACTATTCGGTGTGCTTCGGCGAATCGGTCGATTTCAACGGCGACGGAGCCTACGGATCGACGCTCATGTACATACCCACCGAGGAGGAGATGGACCGCATGCGCTTCGTCGACGACACGTCGCGGAGCAAATGGAACGACTATATCGAATCGAGCAGCTATCTGCGCGGACGCCGCGGCTCGTTCGCCGAACGCAACGCCATGCAGGCTCCGACCGAACATACCATCGACCTGCATCTGGCCCACGGGTTCTATTTCGGTGCGAAGAGCCGTCGCAAGATCGAAATATCGCTCGACATCATGAACTTCGGCAACATGCTCTGCCGCCATTGGGGAGCGTATTACAATGTGTCGGGATGGTGCATGCAGCCCGTGAACATAACAGCCGTGGAAAACGGCGTACCCGTATACCGTTTCACCAACGCCGAACTCACGCCCGACGATCTGTTATCGCGCTGGCACATGCAGTTGGGCGCGAGAATCGTATTCTGATGCGCCGCGGCGGGCAAAATGCAAATAAATTTGCTTTTGCGCTCAGCTTTTCGTACCTTTGCGGACGAAATATACCGAAATGAGAAAACGAAATCAAATATCTCCGAAGCCGTCGAAGCGCTATGCGATCGATCACGGGGGAGCTTGTTTTTCGATTTTCAATCTCGGGTTTCAACAAGACGTTATAACTGTTTATTATTGTTAATATAGGGCGACTTTCGGTCGCTCTTTTTGTGTGACGACATGGAGCGGATAATTCTCAAAGGCGGAACGGCAGTGCGCGGCAACGGATCGGCTAAGGCCGACATAGCGGTGCGCGGAGGAGTCATCGAAAGCATTGCAAGCGACATAAAGGTCGGCGACGGCGACGTGGCTATAGACTGTACGGGACGCATGATAACGAGCGGCCTGGTCGACCTGCACGTACATCTGCGCGAACCCGGGTTCGCCGCCAAAGAGACCATAGCCACCGGTACGGCGGCCGCGGCACGCGGAGGATTCACCACAGTGTGCGCCATGCCCAATCTCGATCCCGCGCCCGACTCGCTCGAAAATCTGCGACGCGAGACCGACATCATAGCGCGCGACGCAAAGGTGAAAGTGTTGCCCTACGCCACCATCACCCTCGGCCGAAAAGGAGAACGCTTAGTCGATTTCGCCGAGTTGAAACCCTACGTAGCGGGATTCTCCGACGACGGCAGCGGCGTGCAGAGCGACGCCATGATGCGTGACGCAATGGCCGAAGCAGCCGCGCACGGCTGCATCATAGCGGCCCACTGCGAAGTGAACGATCTGTTGCGCGGAGGTTATATCCACGACGGCGAATACGCCGCACTGCACGGTCACAAGGGCATATGCTCGGAGAGCGAGTGGCGGCAGATAGAGCGCGACATAGAGCTGGCGGCAGCCACGGGTTGCCGCTACCACGTGTGCCACATATCGACCAAAGAGAGCGTGGCGCTCATTCGCGAAGCGAAGCGCGGCGGAGTGCGCATAACATGCGAAACGGGACCGCACTACCTCACCATGTGCGACGCGGATCTGAAAGAGGAGGGGCGTTTCAAGATGAATCCTCCCATACGCTCGGCCGCCGACCGCGACGCCTTGTTGGAGGGTGTGCAGGACGGCACCATAGACGTCATAGCCACCGACCACGCTCCGCATACCGCCGAAGAGAAGTCGCGCGGACTGGCGGGCAGCGCGATGGGAGTCGTAGGACTGGAGACCTCGTTCGCCGTAATATACACCAAGTTGGTATCGACGGGCCTGATAACGCCCGAAAAGATGATCGATCTGATGTCGGAAGCGCCGCGCCGCATATTCGCGCTCGGCGGAGGGCTGACCGAAGGTGCGACGGCCGACATAGCGGTATTCGACAACGAGCGGGAGTTCACCGTAGATCCCGCGGCATTCCGCTCGAAGGGCCGCAGCACGCCGTTCGAGGGCTGGAGGCTGCGCGGCGACTGCGTACTCACTATGTCGAACGGCCGAATAGTGTATGAAAGAGAGTAATGTTTTAGGCTTTGCTCCGCTGTTCGCCGTCGGCGGCAGGAGTGCGCGAGCCTAAGGCGAGCAGCAGTCCGCCGCGTGGGGCGGCGGCGAACTGCCAACATTGCTCCGCAATGTCGAAATATTTGCCGAGTTTGAAATTAAAAGAAAAATAAATCATAACACAGACGAATGAAACCATTTACAAAAAAATTAGTCCTTGAGAACGGCCGCGAATTTTTCGGCTACGGCTACGGAGCCGACGTCGAGCGTGTCTGCGAGCTAGTTTTCAACACGTCGATGGTGGGATACCAGGAGATACTCTCCGACCCGTCGTACACGGGGCAAATCGTGGTGATGACCTATCCCCTGATCGGCAACTACGGAATCACGGACGAGGATTTCGAGACCAAATTCCCCTCGATAGGCGGCATGGTGGTGCGCGAATGCAACGAGAACCCCAGCAACTTCCGTTACACCAAGACATTCTCGGAGGTGCTCGACGAGCAGGGCATACCCTGCATAGGCGGCGTGGACACGCGCATGATTACCCGCATAATCCGCGACGAGGGATGCCAACGCGCGGCCATAGTGAACATAGGCACCACGCACGAGAAAGCAATGGAGATGATATTGTCCACTCCGCTGCAATCGGATCAGGTGAAGCAGGTAAGCAGCCGCAAACGCTGGTTCTCGCGTACGCCCAACCACAAATACGACATAGTGGCGGTGGATTGCGGAATAAAATACAACATCATACGTCAGCTCAACGCCAAAGGCTGCAACGTCACGGTGGTACCCTACAACACTTCGCTCGCCGAGATAATGGCGTTCAACCCCGACGGCATATTCCTGTCGAACGGCCCCGGCGACCCCGAGAACGTTCCCGAGGTGGTGGAGCTCATAAAGGAGGTGCGCGGTCGTATTCCCCTCTTCGGCATATGCCTGGGCCACCAGCTCATATCGCTGGCCTACGGAGCGCGCACGTTCAAGATGAAGTTCGGCCACCGCGGCGGCAACCACCCCGTTAAGAACCTCGACACGGGCCGCATAGAGATAACCAGCCAAAACCACAACTTCGCCGTGGACAGCGCCTCGGTGGAGAGCACGCGTCTGCGTCCCACGCACGTGAATCTGCTGGACGGCACCATAGAGGGCGTGGAGTGCGCGGAGGACAAGGTATTCTCGGTGCAATACCACCCCGAAAGCGCCCCGGGTCCGCAGGACAGCGCATATCTTTTCGATAAATTCATTAAAATGATGGAGGAGTATCAAAATGCCTAAGAGAACCGATATAAAGAAAGTGATGGTGATCGGATCGGGTCCGATCGTCATAGGTCAGGCCGCCGAATTCGATTACGCGGGCACGCAGGCGTGTCTGGCACTGAAGGAGGAGGGTTACGAAGTGATCCTCGTGAACTCGAATCCCGCCACGATCATGACCGACACCGACATAGCCGACAAAGTGTACATGGAGCCGCTCACACTGGAGTACGTAGCCAAAATCGTGCGTTACGAGCGTCCCGACGCCATAGTACCGAGCCTCGGAGG
>CAUDHE010000081.1 GCA_958449275.1 uncultured Alistipes sp.
CTGTACCACTTCGGCCGACGGCGAAGGCGTGGATGTGTGGCTCGGAAGCGATCCCTCGAGAAAGCTCGATGCCGTAATATGCACCGTGGATTTGGACAAGCGCGACGCCGAGATGAAGCTCATGGTGGGGTGTACTGTCGAGGAGCGCAATTACATCGAATGTTTTTACAACGCATGGCCCGACATGGGCGGCATGATCGTAACGAGGGACGGGCGTGAGTAGAGTACGATCGAACCTCTGTATATTTTATGGTTCGTCGAGACTGAGCGGTCGGTTTTCGGGATTGTTGTTCGCCTACGGTCGTATTGCGACTCTGCGAGTTGCGCGGGCCGCAGCCTCGCCCCGCGGAGGCCCGCAACGGCATTCGTATCGTTGCGTCTCCGCAGGCCGCGGCCCGAATGCAAATAATGGAATGACGCTGATGGTCGTGGGGCGGCGGAGAACCCGATTTGCGAAGTTATTTTTTTGTTGCGGGAGTATGATCGTAGCGGAAGAAGAGGGCGAACAATACGGCTACCGCGAGAGCATAAGCCGCGAAGACGAGCCATGCGCTTTGCCAGCCCGCAATCATGGCCGAACCTTCCGCGCCGTTGTATACCAGTCTGTTGACGACAGCTTGGGCACCCAAAGTGCCGATGGTGGCGCCTATTCCGTTGGTCATTATCATGAACAGTCCCTGTGCCGAAGATCGGATGGCGACGTCGGTCTGCTCGTTTACGAATAGCGATCCCGATATGTTGAAGAAGTCGAACGCCACGCCGTAGACGATCATCGACAGTACGAACATCCACACACCTCCGCCGGGGTTGCCCAGTCCGAAAAGTCCGAAGCGCAGCACCCACGACAGCATGGCGATGAGCATCACGCGTTTGATTCCGAACCGCTTGAGGCAGAACGGTATGAGCAGTATGCAGAGTGTTTCGGAGATCTGCGACAGCGAAATGAGTGCATTGGCATGGTTGGCTCCGAATGTCGAAGCGAATTCGGGTACGTCGCGGTAGGACGATATGAACGGATTGGCGAAGCCGTTGGTTATCTGCAACGACACGCCCAGCAATATCGAGAATAGGAAGAACATCGCCATGCGGCTGTCTTTGAAGAGAGTGAAAGCCCTCAGCCCCAGCGCATCGATCATACTTTTCTTATCCGACGAAGCATTTACGGCACATGCGGGCAGCGTAAGAGCGTAGAGGGCGAGTATCAGTCCCAGCACCGCGCATTGCAGGAATTGCATGCTTGTCATCTGGAATCCCGAGAAGTCGCACAGCAGCATTGAGCATATGAATCCTATTGTCCCCCATACGCGTACGGGCGGGAACGCTTTCACGGGATCGAGTCCGTTGCGCTCCAAAACAGAGTAGGCGACCGAGTAGGAGAGCGCCACGGTAGGCATGTAGAACGCCACGCTGAGCGAATAGAGCGTGAAGAGCGGTGCGAACATGACGCCGTCGCCCGCATTTGAGGCGTAGAGCCAGACGCAGCCCATTAAGATGGCGGCCAAAGCGTGGCATATGCCGAGCAGGCGCTGGGCCTGTACCCAGCGATCGGCGATGATGCCTATGACGGCGGGCATGAATATCGATACGATTCCCTGCATGGCGTAGAACATGCCGATATGCGAGGCCATGCCCGCATCGGCGAGATAGGAACCCATGGAGGTGAGATATGAACCCCATACTGCGAATTGCAGGAAGTTCATGACGATGAGTCGAAGTTTTATGTTCATAGTTGCGATACGTGATTTCGAGGATGTAAAGTTACCATTTATTTCGTTACGACGGCCGTCGCGACGACGATTTTTTGCGGCGCCGCTTTCACGAAAACACTGCGGGCGGCCCGATGAACCGAGCCGCCCGCAACGTATTCGTCGCCGTCCGATTATCGGATGGGCGAGATGATGAAATTGAAGGTGTAGTCTTTGTAGTCGACCATGTACTGCGGCAGAGGTGTGTGACCCCACGAGGTGATGCAGCCAAGCCCCTGCTGAACCAGATCGAAGCAGAGGTAGGTCTTGCCGTCGGCCTTCAGGTCGCCCGAGTGACGCTGCGGCGCGCCGACCGACACATCCATCGACTCGATAGAGTAGGGGATGGCTGAAGCCGAGAAGGCGTTTTCGGCCACGATGCCGAGGCCCGCGCCCGCCGTGTCGACGACATTGAAATAGCGCAGGTCGGAACGGGTGCCCGATTCCTGAGGACGCACGTAACGCTCGTTGTACTGTTCGGCTACCGTCTCGTTGTAGATGCCGATATTGGCGCAACTCTTGCGGTCCGAGTAGTTCTCCACGCCGCCGCGGCCGTAGTACTCCAGCATGTTGAAACGCGCGGGCAGCTCCATGCGCATGCCGAAGCGGAACATGCCCGACACCTTGGCCTCCTTGTCGGTGGTCATGGCCTGCGAGACCTTGATTTGGCCTTCGCCGTTGATAGTGTAGGTGATGGTCATGGCGGCTTTCACCTGAGGCAGATCGTAGTCGGCCTTAACCGTCGCCACGCCGTTCTCGACCTTGGCGTCGAAGTTGCGGAGATTCATGCGGGGGTTGCGCCATGCGGCGAAACGATCCTGAAGGCGTGCTCCGAGGTCGTTCTCGGTCGGTGCGCGCCAGAAGTTGGGACGCAGCGACGAACCCTCGGCCATGAGCGACATTTGTCCGTAGACCATCTCGTTGATGAAGCCCTCGCGGTCGAACGATATGCGCCAGTCGTAACCCTCGACCTCGGTGCATTTCTCGAATTTGGTGACGGTGATGGGACGCGGAGACTCTTTCATGGCGAACGCCTTGGCGGTGTCGTAGTCGCGCAGGATCATCTGATTCTCGGCCACGGCATAGCCGATGTCGAGCAGAGGCTGTTTCTCTTTCAGCACGTAACGTACGTTGACCAACACTTCGTCGGCGGCGGGGCAGATGTCGGCGGCCGTGTAGCCCAGTTCGATCACTTTGCGCTGCTGCGGCGCGACGTCCAAATTCTCCATGCGGCCCGCTTTGGTTACCTTGCCGTTCTGGACCAGCTCCCACTCCAGCGCATAGGGGGCGAGCGTGGTGAAGAAGTTCTCGTTGTATACCTCCACCTTGGCGGCAGCGAGATCCACGGGTGTCGTCCAGATCGACTGGTACTGGCGGCGTACTTCGTAAGCCTGCGCCTGGGGCGTGCGGTCGGGAGCTATGAACCCGTTGCAGTTGAATGAATTGTCGGTGGCGTCGTAGTTGTTGTAATCGCCGCCGTAGGTGAACGATACCTTGCCGTCTTTCTCGTAGCGGGTGAAGCCCTGATCGACGAAGTCCCAAATGAAACCGCCCTGATAACGGTCGTACTTGCGGATCAGATCCCAGTACTCTTTGAATCCGCCGAGCGAATTACCCATCGCATGGGCGTACTCGCACTGGATGAGAGGTTTCGAGGGAGAGTTCTTAAGGTAGTTTTCGCACCAGTTGTAGTCGGCGTACATGGGGCACATGATGTCCGAGAACTCGGTGTGCATGGCCTGTTCGTAATGTATCGGACGCGAGGGGTCGTAGTCGCGTATCCAGCGGTAGCAGGCCTCGAAATTGGGACCCATGCCCGCCTCGTTGCCCATGCTCCAAATGATGATCGACGGGTGGTTCTTGTCGCGCAGCACCATGCGGCTGTCGCGTTCCAGATGAGCCTTGGCGAAGATGGGGTTTTTGGCCAGCGTCTGCTCGCCGTAACCCATTCCGTGCGATTCGATGTTACCCTCGTCCAAAACGTAGATTCCGTATTCGTCGCAGAGGTCGTACCATTCGGGAGTATCGGGGTAGTGGCAGGTGCGCACGGCGTTGATGTTGAACTCCTTCATGAGGCGGATATCTTGGATCATGCGCTCGCGCGACATTACGAATCCCTTCTGCGGATCGACCTCGTGGCGGTTGGCGCCCTTTATCAGGACGGGTTTGCCGTTCACCAGAAGCTGTCCGTCGCGGATCTCCGACGTGCGGAATCCGACGCGTTGCGCGATGGCCTCCGTCACGCCGCGGCCGTCGTTCACGGCCACCGTCAGTTTATAGAGCTCGGGAGTCTCGGCCGTCCATTTGGCAGGATCCTTAACTTCCAGAGTCAAATGGGCTTTGCCGTTTTTGGGTGCGGCCGTACCTTCGGCCACTACCGTTCCCTGCTTGTCGAGCAGTTTCACGTCGGCGCTCTTGACGGCTGCCGTGAAATCCATGTCCAGATCGAGAACGGCATCTTTGTATTCGGTATCGAGTACGGGGGTGGCTTTCATGTCGAGCAGGCGGGCCTTGGGACGCGCCGTCAGGTCGACGTCGCGCGAAATGCCGCTCAGACGCCACAGGTCCTGATCCTCGAGATACGAGCCGTCGCACCAGCGGAAGATCTGCAAGGCGATGAGGTTTTCGCCCGTCTTGACGAATTTGGTGATGTCGAACGACGTGCCGAGGTGGCTGTCCTCCGAGTAGCCGACGAACTTGCCGTTGACCCACACGTATACATTCGACACCGCCGCGCCGATGTTGAGGAATATCTCGCGGCCCGACCAGTCGGCGGGAATGTTCACCGTGCGGCGATACGATCCCACGTGGTTCTGTTCTACGGGTACGTTGGGCGGGTCGTTGCGGAAGTTGTTGCGCCATGCGTAACCCACGTTCACGTAGATGGGATCGCCGTAGCCGTTCAGCTCCCACATGGCGGGAACCTCCATCGGAGCCCATGCGGCATCGTTGTAGTCGGCGCGATAGAAGTCGGTCGGACGCTGGTCGGCGTTCTCCACCCAGTTGAAACGCCATGTGCCGTTGAGCGATATGCGATAGGGATTCTCCTTGTCGCAATATTTGCCCGCGGCGGCATCGGCCGTGTCGAAGATTTTGTAGGTCGCGTGCATGGGCGCGCGGTTGATTTGGTTAACCTCGGCGTCGTGCCACTCGGTGAAGGTCTGAGCGTACGCTGCCGAAGCGGCCAAAGTTGCCAGTAATAATACCGATAGTCTTTTCATCATAGATTAATATTTGCAGTTTAAGTCGTTTTGCGTAAAAGCTCCGCCCGTTACCGCTTGCCGAAGCGGATGCGTGCCGCCACGGGATAGTGGTCCGACGGGCATCGGCGCACGTAGCGGCGGAAACTGATCTCCTGCGGAGCGGCGTCGCCTTTCAGTTCGGCGGAATCCTCCTCGCTCGGAGTCCAGTAGCTGTCGGTCAGCACGGCGTAGTTGCCCACCTCGAAGCTCGGCGACAGGAAAATGTGGTCGATGCGGCTCTCGGTGTGATAGTCGGGTTTGAAGCTGTTGAACGTGCCGTTGCGAGCGAACTTTTTCTCGGCAGCCTCGAACGAATCCTTCAGTATGCCCGACGAGGCGAAGATTCCGTATATTTCGTTGGTTTGGTCGACGTTGTAGTCGCCCGTTATTATGACGGGTTCTTTCCCGCACATCTCGCGCACCTTGGCCACGATGAGTTTCGCACCTTCGCGGCGCGCCTCGACGCCTATGTGGTCCATGTGAAGATTGAAATACCAGAATTTCCGTTTGGTCTGTCTGTCGCGGAAACGCGCATAGCTGCACACGCGCGGCAGTGCGGCGTCCCAACCTTTCGATCCCGCGACATCGGGAGTCTGCGAGATCCAAAAGTCGCCCGATTCGAGCAGTTCGAAACGGGAGCGTTTGTAAAATATGGGTTCGTGCTCGCCGCCGTGCTTGCCGTCGTCGCGGCCCGCGCCCACGTGGTCGTAGTCGGTCAGTCGGGCGAGCATGTCGTCGAGCTGGTTCTTCTTCACCTCCTGCGCGCCGAAGATGTCGTAGTCGACCCATTGCACCAGTTCGCAGATCACGGGGCAGCGTTGTGCCCAGCCGTCGCCCTTATGGGTGTCGCTCGAATTGTCGTTGCGGATGTTGTATGATCCGACGGTGAGGTTCTGCGCTGCGGCCGCAGTCAGCACGAGCGTGAACGTTAAAAGAAACAGTGTGCGTTTCATTGTGATGGCAGGTTATGTCGTAAGGTTTTACAGTCCGCGCCACCAAGCGCGGCGGACTGCCGATATCGCCGTGCGATGTCGAATTTTGTTATTTTGTCCGGTGTTTGTCGATCTCGTTCAGGGCGAAAGCATATGCGCCCAGCGATATGGCCGTGCTGGCCCCGATCTTCGAGATCATGACGCCCACGCGTTTCTGCGGATCGTAGGTCACCTCGCGATCCGATCCGTAGACCTTTATGCTCCGCGACTCGCCGCGGGCGAACTCGGCGAATTGCGCCTCGTTGTCCAAATCGTAGACTTTCATCTGCACGCGGTTGAGCGTTCCGCCGTCGAGCGAGCGTATTTGCGAGCGCAATTCGCGCAGCAGCGACGGCATGATATATTTCGCCGCCGCGGTGATGCCGCCGCCGATTACGATCACTCCGTCGATCAGCGTCACCGCCGTGGCCATTGCGTCGCCCGCCACGGTACCCATCGACTCGAATGCTTTTTGCGCGGCCTCGCGGTCGCCTTCGCGCTTGCCTTCGGCTATGTCGAAGATATCTTTGGGCTCCAGCGAGGGATCGTCGATGCCCGACTGCTCGGCATATACCCGTTTGACGGCACGTACGGCCACGCCGTCCTCTACCATCACGTCGGGCATGTATTTGTGCTTCAGGCAGAAAGTCTCCACGCACGAGTTGTCGCCAACGTGCAGTTCGCCGTCGGTGACGAATCCGAACCCGAATCCCGTACCGAAGGTGTAGCCCAGCAGGTTGCGGCATCGTTTGCTGCTGCCTGCGGCGGCCAGTCGGTCGTTAAGCTCGGGCAGCGCGCCCGCCAGCGCCTCGCCGTAGGCATATAGGTCGGCGTCGTTGTTTATGTATACGGGGATGCCGAACTTGTCCTTGAGGAAGGGACCCAGCGCCACTCCGTCGCGGAACGACGGGAAGTTGGGCAGATGGCCGCCTATGATGCCGTTGGGATAGTCGGCGGGACCCGGAAAGGCGAAACTTATGGCCGCGGGCTCGGCGTCGAGCTGCGCGATCACTCGTTCGAAGCCCTCCACCATCGTGGCCAGGCAACGATCGAGGTCGTCGGCGTTCGACGGCAAGGTTATGGGGTCCACTATGAATTTGTTGGCGCGCATGGCGCCGAATACGAAATTGGTTCCGCCGGCGTCGAGCGTGACCACCGTGCGGTTATCTTCTCTGTACATTGCGTAGTTCGTTTAGATTAGAAAATTACACAAAGATAACATCTTTTTCGGAGAAAACGAAACGTTACCGCTTGGGGTACGGCTGCGGAGTGCTTGTCGGCCCCACGATGCGCAGACGGCCCGCGTCGTCGACATAAATGCGGTCGATACACGTCACTCTGTCCCACGACGGACGTTCGCCGTGCGGATCGGCGTGGCGGTGGTAGACGATGAATTTCTCGCTGCCGTCGGGCGAATCGATTATCGAATTGTGCCCGGGCGACGAGATTCCGGCTGCGATGTCGGTCGTCATAAGCGGATTGTCGTCGGCCTTGGTCCACGGTCCCAGAGGCGACGCGGCCGTCGATACCCCGACGCCGTAGAATTCGTATCCCGTGTCGTTGGCCGAGTAGGTCATATAATAGGTGTCGCCGCTTTTGAAGACGAAGGGGCCTTCGTTGCAGCGGTTCACGTCGCTGCGGACGAGTTCCCACGGCTGCGAGGCCTGCGATATGAGGATCGGCTCGCCGTCGAAACCCGACAGATCCTCTTTCAGCCGCACGGCGCGGATCTCGCCGAAAGCATAGCCGTCGCGATGACCGTTGCACGAGTAGTAGAGATAAGGCGTCGTCCGCTCGTCGTCATCGACGAATATGTGACAGTCGATGGCCGAGTATTCGGGTGCGAACCACGGCGTGTAAAGGTCGCGGAACGGGCCGTCGGGAGTGTCGCTCGCCGCCAGGCACGTGAGCAGAATGCCGCGTACGGGGTCGGCGCAACTGTATGTCATGTAGAAGCGTCCGCGGTAGTACTTCACCTCGGGCGCCCAGAAACAGTCGGTACCGAAGTGGTCGGCAGGCCGTTTGTAGAGCGTGCCGCCGCGGCTCCACGTCACCAGGTCGGACGAGGTGTAGAAGTCGAATCCGTCGCCTCCCGTGGTACCCGTCAGGTAATAGATGCCGTCGTGTTCGTACACGAACGGATCGGCTATGCGCAACGTGTCGCCCTCGGCCGTCGTGAGCGGATTGACGTACGTATTCTCAGAGCCGCCGCATCCCGTCGCGGCGAATGCCGCCAGAAGCAGGACGGCCGATATGGATATGAACGGTAGTTTTCTCATTTTCGCGGAATATGGTTCATTATTTTGCGAAAATAACCATTAATCTCCGTTCCGCCAAACGAAGTGACGGCATGTATATCGCAAAGATCATTTTACGAACAACATGGGCGCGAACTCCGTCAGGTAGATGCGCCAGTTGCGCCAGATGTGGCCGCCGTCGCTCTCGCGATAGACATAAGGGAAATCGATCGAATCGAGATATTTCATGTAGTCTTTGTTGGCCTTATAGAGGAAATCGGTGTTTCCGCATGCGATCCAGTAGAGTTTGAATCCCTTGTCGCGCTGCGTCTTGAGGCTCTCCGCTACCTTGGCGTCCTCCACGTTTCGCACGGCAGCCGAAAAGAGGCCCACGTAGTCGAACTTGTCGGGGTACATGCGCGATATGTTGAACGAGTGTCCGCCGCCCATCGACAGCCCTGCCACGGCGCGCGCCTCTTTCTTGCGGATGGTGCGATAGTTGCGTTCCACGTAGGCCGTTACGTCGCCGAAGGCCTCTTCGAACGATTTCTGCGCGAGGTCGAATATCATGGCGGGCTGAGCCATGCTTGCCGCCGACTCGCCGGGTGCTGCCTGCTGCCACGGGTTGCCGTTGGTCATCACCACTATCATCGGACGGCACAGCCCTTTGGCTATGAGGTTGTCCATGATTTGCGACGTGCGTCCCAGCGTCATCCACGCTTCCTCGTCGCCGCCCGCGCCGTGCAGCAGATAAAGGACGGGATATTTCTCCTTGCCCTCCTCGTAGCCCGCGGGGGTGTAGACGGTCATGCGGCGTCGGGCGCCCAGCGTGGGGCTGTCGTACCAGCAACGTTTCACGCTGCCGTGGGGCACGTCGTTCACTTTGTAGAGATCGCCGCGGTCGCCGTCGACGATGAATATGTTCATCACCGACGCCACGTCGCGATTGATGTATACGTTCGACGGGTCGCACATCCTCACGCCGTCGACGACGAAGGTGTAGCTGTAAAGTTCCGAGCGCAGGGGCGGCGTGGTGAACTCCCACACGCCGTTCTCGCCGCGGGTCATCTCGCCGAAGCCGATGTCGTTGCCGTCCCGATCGGTGAAGTCGCCCGCTACGGCAACCTTGTCGGCTTCGGGGGCGGCGAGGCGGAAAGTGACGCTGCCGTCGTCATTGATCTGCGGCGACACTGTGTTGGCTCGGCTCCACAGAGCCTGCTGGGCCTCTGCGGCGAGACATGCGAACAGAATCGCCGCGAACGATATGAAGAGTCTTTTCATGATGAATGGTTTTAGTTTAAGGTAATATGGACCCAAGATAGCGAATAAATTTTTGAAATGCAAGCGATATCGGCGAAAACCGTCTTTGCCGACCCCGCGGCGAACCGCGGACGACGCGGGACAGGTGTCGGGCGTCCGATATTTGCAAAATAGCGAGATAGGTTTTAACTTTGCCGAAAATTAAATCGTATCGAATTATGAAACACGCTTATGTATTCCCGGGTCAGGGAGCCCAGTTCTCGGGCATGGGAAAAGATCTATACGAAAACAACGCTTCGGCCAAGGCGCTTTTCGAGAAGGCCGACGAGATCCTCGGATTCCGCATCACGGACATCATGTTCGGCGGTACGGCCGACGAATTGAAGCAGACCAAGGTGACGCAGCCCGCCGTATTCCTCCACTCGGTGATTTTGGCCGAGGTGCTGGGCGTGAAGCCCGACGCCGTGGCGGGACACTCGCTCGGCGAGTTCTCGGCCCTCGTGGTTTCGGGCGCCGTATCGTTCGAGGACGGTTTGCGTTTGGTGGCTAAACGTGCCATGGCCATGCAGAAGTGCTGCGAGAACCGCCCGGGCGGCATGGCGGCCATTTTGGGTCTGGACGACGCGGTGGTCGAGCAGGCTTGCGCCGACATAGACGGAGTGGTCGTGGCTGCCAACTACAATTGCCCCGGTCAGTTGGTGATTTCGGGTGCCGACGAGGCCGTCGATGCCGCTTGCGCTCGTCTGAAGGAGGCAGGGGCGCGTCGCGCTCTGCGTCTGCCCGTGGGCGGAGCGTTCCACTCGCCCCTGATGGAGGATGCCCGCGCCGAGTTGGAGCAGGCCATCGCGGAGGTGGAGTTCCACACTCCCGTATGTCCCATCTACCAGAACGTGGATGCGCAGCCGCAGACCGATCCCGAGAAGATCAAGGCTAACCTCATAGCCCAGCTCACCGCTCCCGTGCGCTGGACG
>CAUDHE010000082.1 GCA_958449275.1 uncultured Alistipes sp.
CGGCATAGAAACGGTAGTCGCGCAGCTCGTCGTTCACTATCTCGAACGAGGGAAAGTAATCGACTTCGGGGCGCTTTTCCGTCAGTTTCCCTATGGCGACTCGCAATACGGCTTTGCTCAGCGAGTTGCATTCCGCTCCGTCGCTCAAGTGGCGGACAGGGCTTATGGTGAATACCACGTGCTTGCCGGCGAGAGGACCTTCGATAAGATCTTCGTAGCGTCTGACGATTCTGTCTGCCGCAAGTATCTCGCGGTCGAAAAGCGATTGCGGCTGTTTATGGCAGTTCGCCACTACGGTGCCGTTCTCGCGCAGTCGGTAGATCCATGCGGTACCGAATGTGATTATAACCGTATCCGCTTCACGCAGGGCGTCGCTGCCGCGCCGCACTGCCTCGCGCATGGCATCGAGCGTACGTTCGCGATCGGCGTTGGAGAATGCGGAGTGGAAATCGTAGCCGAAATACCGTTTGCCGTCGTACCGCACCTCGTCGCGAGTCGGAATGTCGGCGTCGGCGAGACGCTCTATTGTACGCGCTATCGATTCGGGATTGAAGAGTATGCCCGTCGGCGAAGCCTCTATAGCGAATTTGGCGCGTCGCATACATCGTGCGATGTTGTCGGCGAAGCAGGAGCCGAGCGACAGAATGCGCGACGAATGGTCGATTTTTCTGTCGAACGGTTTTATGCCTATTACGGTGCGAAACTGCATGTTTCTTTGTTTTTTGAGTGTTTGCGTGATTCTCGGAGGCCGTGCCGCAGGCTTTCAGACCTCGCTCAGTTCCAGCCATCGCATCTCTTTCTCCCCGATGATCTCCAGCAGTTCTCCTATGCGGGCCGATGCCGCGGTCAGCTCCTCGTGCGACATCGTCCCCGACGAGAGTCGCGATTCGAGTTCTGCCTTCTCCGACTCCAGTTGCGGTATTTCGGTCTCCAGCGCCTCCAGTTCGCGAGTCTCCTTGTAGGTGAGTTTTCGGCGCGTCGACTTGGCCGTACCGCGTTGCTGCGCGCCGCTTTTCGGACTGTTTTTGGCCGCGGCCTTTGCCGCGCGCGACTCTTCGGCCTCCGCTTCCTTTATATATTCGCGATATTCGCTGTAACGGCCCACGAAGTCCTTTACCTCGCCGCCTTCGCGGAAAATGAAAAGATGGTCGACCGTCTTGTCGAGGAAATGGCGGTCGTGCGACACTATGAGCAGGCAGCCTTTGAATGCACGCAGATATTCTTCCAATACGTTAAGCGTCAGAATATCCAGGTCGTTTGTCGGCTCGTCGAGGATCAGGAAATTGGGATTGCGCATGAGCACCGTCAGCAGATAGAGCCTGCGCTGTTCTCCGCCGCTGAGGATCTCCACCCGCTTGGAGTGCGTCTCGGGCGGAAAGAGGAATCGGTTGAGCATCGTTGTGACCGACACCGAATGTCCGTCGGCGGTCTCCGCCGTCTCCGCTATGTCGTGCACCACGTCGAACACGGTCTGCCCCGCCTTGAAATCCATGCCGCGTTGGCGGTAGTAGCCTATGCGTAGCGTCTCGCCGCGCTCGACCGTGCCCGATTCGGGCAGCAGATCGCCCGTCATCAGATTTAGAAACGTGCTCTTGCCCGCACCGTTCTTACCCACTATGCCCACTCGCTCGTAACGCGAGAATTTGTACGAGAAACGGTCGAGCATGCACCGCCGGCCGAATCGCAGCGACACATCCTCGCAGTCGATTATCTTGCCGCCGAGGCGCGACGTGCCCACGTCTATTGTAACGTTCTTGCGTTCGAGCGAAACCGCCGCCCGATCTTTCAGGTCGTAGAATGCGTTTATGCGATAGCGCGCTTTTCCCGTGCGTGCCTGCGGGGTGCTTCGCATCCATTCCAGTTCGCGGCGCAGCAGGTTGCGCGACTTGTCGATGTCGGCCTGCATGTTGGCGTAACGCTCCTCGCGTTTTTCGAGAAACGTTCGGTAGTTTCCGCGATACACGAACAGTTCGCCGCGGTCGAGTTCGAATATGGTGTTGCACACCCGGTCGAGAAAGTAGCGGTCGTGCGTTACCATGAGCAGCGTGCATCGCGATTTTCCGAGGTAATCCTCCAAAAACTCTATCACATCTATGTCGAGGTGGTTCGTCGGCTCGTCCATGACAAGGAAGTCGGCCTCCTGCAGCAGCATGAGTGCCAAGGCCACCCGCTTGGCTTCGCCGCCCGACAGATTGCCCATGCGCTGGTCGAGACGCGTCAGCTTGAGCGACGAGAGCACCTGCTTTATCTTCTGTTCGGTGTTCCATGCGTCGGCGGCGTCCATCGCCGCCATCGCGCGTTCGATACGCCGTTGATCTTCGGAGGCTGTCGCGCGTTCGTAATCGCGTATGATGTCGTACGTGGCGCCCAGTCCCGAATACACCTCGTCGAAAACGGTTTTGTCGGGATCGAACGCGGTGTTCTGGTCGAGAAAAGCCACCTTTATGTTGCGCATGAACTTCACCTCGCCGCCGCGGTCGGACGAATCCGCTCCCGCCAATATCTTCAGCAACGAACTTTTGCCCGTTCCGTTGGGAGCGATTAGAGCTATCTTGTCGCCTTCGTTTATGTTGAACCCTATGTTGCGGAACAGCGTCTTGTCGCCGTAGGATTTGCTTATGTTCTCTACCTGAAGGAATCCTGCCATGTATGTCGTGTGTTTGGATTATTTGCCGCGGCGCTCTATGCGTTGGGGCGTGAAATTCCGTCTCGCGGCCTTGCGTGCCGCTTTTTCGCAGAATGCCGCCGTGCGGTCGTCTACTTGCACGTTGCCGTCGGTTATGCGCAGCGTGTTGCCCCGCGCCGATTTGCGGACGAACGGTCTTACGAGAGTCTCGTACCATACGCAGGCCAGCGCATATCGTCCGGCTCCGTAGTCCATGTGATAACCGTCGCGCGTCAGATCGGCAGGCGAATTGTTGATTTCCGACAGGCGCAGCGACTGTATCACCGTCCCCGAGGGAATAACGGTCGAGAATGCCGAAGTGTGCCGTGTCATGTCGCGCACGGCGGAACATATCGCCTCGTACATCCGCCGCTGGTCGCACCCGTAATCGGCGAACTGTCCGTGCGTACTGTCGGTCGAATAGGCCCACGTCATGTGCCATGCCAGCTTCGCATCGGGCTGAGCGGCTTTGATAATCCCGATCAGGGCGTCGAGACTCGGTTGATAGCTCTCGTAGCGGCCCGAGTATCCCGATGCCTGCTGCAAGGTGATTATGTCCCACTTGCCGAGCGACAACGCGTCGCGCAGCGAGACTTTGTCTTTCGATTTCACCCATCGGTTCTCGCCTGCGGCGGAGCGGTAGAATTCGTATGGCGATTTTCCCTCGACGTGGAATCGCAGATGCTGTTCGAGCGTGCATCCGCCGACGTAGAGACGCGCCAGCTCCACGTTGTCGACACCCGTGTCTTTCAACAATGCGGGCAGATACTCCATGGCGTCGTCGGAGAAGCTGTTGCCCACGGCCAATATGCGCAGCGTCTTTTTCGCCTCGGCTTCGGGCGCGGCCATAGCCGACAACGACAGTACGGCCATCGTGATCACCGCCATGCGGCGCATGGTTGTCTTCATTCGGGTATACATAATTGTTTTATTAATAATATTTGTCGTACATCGACTGGCTCTTGTCGTATTTCAGATCTTGCAGCGAGGCTGCCTTCACTCCTATGTGGAAACTCCAGCTGCGGTAGTAGCCGAACGGTATCCACGAGAACGACATCTGCCAGCAATGCAGGTCGCGCGTGATGCTTATCGACGATGTTGTCAGTTTGTTCTTCGATATGTCGTAACCGCCCGAGATCGTGGCGGCCATTTTGGGCGAGAATGTTATGCTGCCGTTGAATCCCACCGTCTGCGTCACGTTGCGCCGATATCCCGTGGTGCCGTTGTTGACGTAACTTATCGAATAGTTCACGGCGTAGTTTAATCCCACGTTCCACGGCAGCGAAAAATCGTAATAGGCTTGCGACATGTATTGTCGCCTGAGTACCGGATCCATCGTGCCGTACGGGTCGTAGAACGGGTTGGCGTATTCGGGCGGCACGGTGTTGATGTCGTTTATGGCGGGGGCCGACGAGGCTCGCGATTTGAATGAATATCCGAAGCTCCATCCCGTGCTGACTATTCGTCCGAGGTTTCCGCGCCGCCATGTGAGACGGTCGTAACGCACGCCCTCGGGCGACACCTCGTAGGGGTCGAGCGTGGCGCGCAGATTGAGTCCCAGTTTGCCCGTGAGCTTGGTTCGCAGGGCGAGCGCTATGGTCGACAGCTTCATCGAGTCGGCGAGGAAGTTGTACGATCCGCTTATGTTGAAATCGTCGATGATCGATATCTTCTTCATGCCCGATGTGTCGCGTTTGCTCAGCACCTTTATTTCGAGGCTTTGCGACAGCGAGAACGACAGCGCCATGCTGCGGCCCGAGGTAGGCACGCCGTAGGCGTTGTTGTCGAAAGGCGAATAGATGGCGGTGCGGCCCGTCGAGTCGCTCTGCACGGTACGGTAGTAGCCGTATTTCTGATTGCTGAAGTCGGGGGCGTACGAGAAACTTATCGACGGCGATATGGTGTGCCTTATGGCCTGCAACTTGAAATTCTTGTATTTCTCCCTCACCTGCCACATGCCGTAGATGTTGGTCGAGAACGATAGAGCCGTGTTGTAGTTGTACAGACGGTAGAATCCGTATTCGGGGTCGAGCGTCTCCACCTTGTTGGCGGCGGGATTCCACTCTCTTTCGGTTTTCTTGAAGTACCATCGTTCGGTGTAGTTGACCGACGGCGTGATGTTGAGATAGTTGAACAGGCTGAACGTCGCCTGCACGGGTATACTGTGCTGCACACCGTTGCGCATGTTGTCGAGCGTCTCGCGCGAGAAGATGTTCTTTTCCGAAGCGTTCACCGAGTTGGTTATCTTGCCCGCATAGCTCATCGATATTTTTTCGTACCATCGATCCTTGCCCAGTTTCACCGAGCGTTTGAACGGGAAGAATTTCGACACGTTGAACGATATGTTGGGCAGCGTGACTGCTATGGCCTGCGTCTGCGAGTTCTGCGACACTGCCATGTTCATCGACAGCGAGAAGGGGGTACCCGCCCAGTTTTTCGAGTACGATATCGACGAGTTGGTCTGCGTGGCGAGCATGTCGGTGAGGTTGGTCGCCGAATATTTGCTGTAACCGCTCGACGAGAGGTTCACCGATGCCGAAAAGGTCGATCCGGGATTGGCCTTCGTATCCTGAGCGTGGGTCCATTGCAGTTTGTAGGTGTTCTGCTTCACGAAGTCGGGATCGCCCTTGTCGCCCGATCGTACGCTGGTGAAGTCGAAATTGAAGTTGCCCGAATATTTGTAGCGTTTTATGTAGCGCGATGTGGCGTTCACCTCCCACGATCCGAGGGTGTAGATGCCTCCCGTAAGGGTAAGGTCCATGTGTTCGCCGAGCGTGAAGTAGTAGCCGAGTCCGCGCATGAAGAATCCTCGGCGCGCCTCCTCGCCGTACGAGGGCATCAGGATTCCCGATTTAGGCCCCGAATTGAGCGGGAAAAATGCCTCGGGCAGTCCGAGGAACGGTATGTCTACGTCCTCTATGACCAAATGGCCCGGACCCATTATGGCTTTCTTGCCCGGGATGACCTTTATCTTCGATGCGCTGTAATAGAAGTGCGGATGATCGGTCTGGTCGCATGTGGTGTACATGCCGCCCGCAATGTTGATCGTGTTGTCCTGCATCTTCTTAACGTTCTGGCCCACGAGCCATCCGTCGCCCTGTTGGGTGGCTATGTTCTTGATCTTGGCGCGCTGGCTCTCGATGTTGTAGGTTATGGTGTCCATGTTGAGCGTTGTGGCGTCCTGAGTGAACTCGGGTCGGGTCACCACGGGCGTGCCGTCTACGGTGTCGGCTTTGCCGTGCGCGTATACGTTTTTGCTGTCGAGATCGATGTTCATGAAGTCGGCCTTCAGCGTCATGTCGTCGTACGACACTTCGCCTTTCTCGTAGAGGTAGACCATCTTGCTGCGCAGATCGTAGTAGAGCGAATCGGTGGCCCGTCCCGTGATGATGTTGTCGAGCCCTTGTTTGTTGCGGCGGACCGTGTCGCTCCGAGATTCGGCCGTCGAGTCCGAGGGGATCGAATCGGGACGGGTTGCGGGTGTCGAGTCGGTTCGCTCAGCCCGCAGACGGTCGGCCCGTGCATTGCGTCGCGCCGCGCGGCGGTCGTTGCGATCGGTCGTGTCCTGCATCGCGGCAGCCGAGGTCGCCGTTACGCCGGGCAGGGCACGCGCGGGGATCGCAGGTCCGAAAACGATCTGTGCGAGCAATGCCGCGACGGTGGCGGAAAGAAGATATTTAGCTCTGAATTTACCCAAAATCACAATAATTTTTCGTACCTTTGCCGACAAGTCGGCAAAACCGATCGGGGTATTCCCGCATGAGGATTCCGATCGTGATTTTTAACCGACAAATATAGCGTTTTTTTGTGTATAACCGATAATTACCGGCTGTTTTTATATGAAACGTACAGTTCTCCGTCTGTTGTTTGTTTTGACTGTTGTTTCCGTTTTTGCGGCGACGTCGTTCGCACGCGATGATAACGATTCGGGAGTGCGGGTTATTGTCATCGATGCGGGTCACGGCGGCAAGGCGTTTCCGGGTGCGGTGTACGGCGGCGTGAAGGAGAAGGATATCAATCTGGGCGTGGCCCTGAAGTTGGGTGCGTTGTTGGAGAAGGAGCTGCCTCATGTGAAGATCGTCTACACCCGCAAGACCGACACCGCTTTGGGCAAAACTCTTAACGACGACTTGACGGCCCGTGCCAATACGGCCAACAAGGCGGGCGGCGATTTTTTTATTTCCATACACGCCAATGCTGCCCCGGGCAAGCCCTCGGTTCAGGGCGCCGAGACCATCATAATGGGCGAGAGCGAGAAGGAGACCCGTTACAACGAGAGCGCCTTGTACAACAATAACAAGGACGAATTGATCGATATGTCGGACGAAAATACGGCGGCTATGGTGCGCGCCTACATTCAGAATCTGCAATTCACCTATGGCGAGTACAGCGAGATGATGGCCCGCATAATGCAGTCGCACTACGCCAAAGGCGGCCGCAATGCCCGCAGAGTCAATCGGCAGTTGCTCAAGGTGCTTTATGCCACCGACATGCCGAGCGTGCTTACCGAGCTGGGTTTCATGACCAATCCGAAGGAGCTGGCTTTCATGAATTCGGAGAAGGGGCAGGCGCATTATGCGCGCATATTGTGCGATGCGGTGAAGGAGTATGTCGGTTATATCGACAAACTTTCGGGTTCCGTTTCGTCCGATTCGGTGCCCGCCGTCGAGTCGGAAGAGCCCGCATCCGCTTCGGAACAGACGGTCGAGAGCGCGAAACCCGCCGCGAAGCGTGCGGAACCGGCCAAGTCCGTCGAGCCGACCGCTTCCGCGACACGGGAACGGGGGTATACCATACAGTTGCTGGCTTCGGACAAGGCGGTCAAGACGACCGACAGCCAGTTCAAGAGCTATCGCGGCAAGGTTCGCCGTCTGTCGGGCGGCGGAGTGCTGAAATATAAGTACTGCTACGGCGAGTACTCCTCGGCGGCCGAGGCGAATCGCCATCTGCCTGAGGTGCGTCGCAGTTTCAAGGATGCTTTCGTCGTGCGCTACGAGGGCGACCGCATAGTCAAATAGCAGGGTTGCGGTATGGTTAGTAATCGTGTACGCGATCTGCGGCCGCCGATGTAACGGCCGTCGGATCAGGATTTGCAACGGTGATATGTTAAAGTAAAAACGATATGAAACGAGAAGTGAAAATAGGTTTGTTCGCGGTGGCCGTGCTGTTGGCGGCGTGGGCTGCGGCGAAATTTCTCAAAGGTGCCGAGATTTTCGGCAACACCGACAAATATTACGCCTATTACGAGCAGGTGGGCGGCATACAGACCGCCTCGCACGTCATGATCTGCGGCGTTAAGGTCGGTTCGGTCACGCGAGTGGATCTCGACGAGGACATGTCGCGGGGCGTTCGGTTGGAACTGTCGGTCGACAAGCGTTACCGCATTCCCGTCGACTCGAAAGCGAAGATATTCAGCAACGGCGTGATGGGCGGCAAGGCCATCGAGATCGTAATGGGTGTTTCGTCCGAGACCATTCCCGACCACGGCGTCATAGCTTCCCTGGCGGGTACCGATCTTTTCGACATGGCGAGTACCGAACTCGAGTTCTTCAAAAACAAGATAGCCGCGGTCGCCGACGGACTTACCGCCGCGCTCGACGGCATAAACGTGCTGTTGACCGAGAATACGGCCAACATAAACAGCATAGTGTCCAATGTCGACGGTCTGACTGGCAACGTTAACGACATGTTGTCCAAGGAGAAAGAGCACATGGAGATCGCGCTCTCGTCGCTGAGCCGTTTTTCTAAGAGTCTGGGCGACAACGCCGACAAGATCGATACCATAATGAACAACATGAGTCGTTTCTCGACCGAACTCGCCGAGGCCGATCTGGTCGGTTCTGTCGAAGGTGCGGTCGACAATCTGAATGCCGTGCTGGCCTCGGCGCACGACGAGTCGGGCAGCATGGGACGATTGCTCAAAGACCCCGAGCTGTACGACAACCTCGCTTCGGCGACCGAGAATCTGTCGGCGCTGCTGGCCGATTTGAAAGAGAATCCCAAACGTTACGTTCATTTCTCGGTATTCGGCAACGACCCTTCGCGCAAGGTTCGCAAGGCGGCCGAGAAGGAGGCTAAAAAGGAGGCCAAACGTGAAGCCAAGGCCGCCGCAAAAGCCGAGTGACGTCTGAAAAATTGCCGATGGTTTTTCCTCGGCGGCCGACCGCGGTCCGATTCCTAATTCGCAACCGTGTCCGGCCGATAATTGATTAGAAATTATATTTATGATATATCCCGCTAACTTCGAGCAGAAGATCGGTTTCGATCGGCTTCGTGAACAGGTAGTCGATTTGTGCGGCATGCAGGCCTCCAAACGACTCATCGAGGCGGAGCGTTTTTCCGTCTCGCGCGCCGAGATCGAGCGTCGTCAGGATACGGCGGACGAAATGCGCGTGTTGATAATGCTCGACTCCGACGCCCCGCGCGACGAGTTTCCCGATACAGAGGGCATAGTCGAGAAGATCGGCGTAGAGGGGACTTTCCTCGATGCGGCCGAAGTCGCCGTGCTGCGCCGCGCGCTGACCGCGGTGGGCAATATGGTGGGTTTCCTGCTCGGCCGACCCGAGGGGCGTTATCCGCGTCTGCGCCGGCGCAGCGAGCGGGTGTGCGTGTTTCCCGACGTGATACGCCGCATCAACCAGCTCATCGACGACGAGGGGCAGGTGCGCGACGGTGCTTCGCCCGAACTGCTTGCCATACGCCGCGCCATCCGCGACCATGAAGGTCAGGTGGCCAAACGGTTGCAGCAGGTGCTCGGCAACGCCAAGCGCGCGGGCATAGTGGATGCCGATGCCATGATATCGTTTCGCGACGGCCGCGCCGTGATTCCCGTGTCGGCGGGCAACAAACGCAAACTCAACGGATTCATACACGACGAATCGGCTACGGGCAAGACATTCTACATAGAACCCGTCGAGGTGGTGGAGCTTAACAATGCGCTTCGCGAGCTGGAGTATGCCGAACGGCGCGAGATCGTGCGTCTGCTTACCGAGTTCACCGATTCGCTGCGTCCCGATGCCGAGCCCATAGCCGCTGCGGGCGACTATCTCGCCGAGATGGATGCCGTGCGGGCAAAAGCGCGTTGGGCTTTGGACAACGGCGCAGGCAAACCCATCGTCTCGACCGACGATCGTCTGGTGTTGCGCCGTGCGTTCCATCCTCTGCTTGCGCAGACGTTGCGCCGCGAAAAGAAAGAGTTGGTGCCGCTCGATATGCAGCTCGACAGAGAGAGGCACATATTGGTCATTTCGGGTCCCAATGCGGGCGGAAAGTCGGTGTGCCTCAAGACGGCGGGAATAGTGCAGTATATGTTCCAGTGCGGATTTCCCGTCACGGCGGGCGAGAACAGCGAATTGCCCGTATTCGAGAGCATCTGCATCGACATAGGCGACGAGCAGTCGATGGATAACGATCTTTCGACCTATTCGTCGCATCTGCTGAACATGAAGCACATGTTGCAGGCGGCCTCGCCGCGTACGCTGGTTCTGATCGACGAGTTCGGTTCGGGCACCGAGCCCGTGATCGGCGGCGCGATAGCCGAATCGATTCTCGAACGCCTGCTGGAGAGGGGATGTTACGGCGTAATCACGACTCACTATTCGAATATAAAATATTATGCCACGGG
>CAUDHE010000083.1 GCA_958449275.1 uncultured Alistipes sp.
GACAAAGAGACCACATGGGCGATAGAACTGCGCGAGAGCGGAATGTTCATAGGCACCGTAGGACTCATACCCGATCCCAAACGCGAGAACACGGGATTGCGTATGATAGGTTACTGGCTCGACCGACAGTATTGGGGCTGCGGATTCATGTGCGAGGCTGCCACGGCCGCACTCGATCACGCTTTCCGTACATTGCGGATGACGGCCGTCACGGCCACGTGTTATCCCGACAACGACCGTTCCCGCAACTTGTTGTTGCGATTGGGATTCGTCGAGGAGGGTATGCTGCACATGGCCGACAAAGATCGCCACGGGAATCTGCGCGATCTGCTGTCGTTTATACTCGCATACGAAGATTATGCAAACCACAACAAATGCTTGGAAATATGAAATACGCAATCATCTCAACGGAAAAAGGCGACATGAAGGCCGAACTCTATGAAAAGGAGACGCCCATCGCCGTAGCGAACTTCATCAAATTGGCCGAGAGCCGCTTTTACGACGGATTGACATTCCACCGCGTCATTCCCGACTTCGTCATACAAGGCGGATGTCCCAAAGGCGACGGTACGGGAGGCCCCGGTTACACCATAAAATGCGAAACCGGCGCCGAACGTCAGTACCACGATCGCGGCGTGCTGTCGATGGCTCACCGCGGCAAGGATACGGGCGGATCGCAGTTCTTCATTTGCCACAACCGTCGCAACACGCAACATCTGGACGGAGTGCACACATGCTTCGGTTGCGTGACAGAGGGTTTGGAAGTCATAGACGACATACGTCCGGGCGATCTGATACTCTCGATCGCAATCACCGAAGAGTAGTTCACGGGGAGCGGTAATACCGCTCCCCGTTTTATAACACCTCCGAATCGGCTGCACCGCAATCCGTGTTTCTATCGCCAACATTCGCCGTATACGGTATAATTCCCATCCGATGATACGGAAATCGACCGCTACCCCACAACCGCACGCAACAATCTGACAATACCCCATTTAATCGAATTACGATTTTATTTTCATGAAAAATATGATCGAAAAATTTGGATAATGAAAAATTTGATATATCTTTGCACTCGCAATCGGATCGGATATCCCACCGTCGCAAACGAATATACTGCGGAAATAGCTCAGTTGGTAGAGCACAACCTTGCCAAGGTTGGGGTCGCGAGTTCGAGTCTCGTTTTCCGCTCAAAAACAGGAGGATTGAGAAATCAATCCTCTTTTCTTTTGCTGGTCAGCGAGTTGCGGCGTTATTGCCTATTAGTGTGTTAACGATCTGTTAACCGATCTTCTGTTTTGTTTAGCCGTAATTTATTCTTGATAGAGAACTACAAAACAAAGTTAGAGAGATTATTTCACAAAACTCAACAGACGAAAACAGCACATGATTTTTCGCTCTGAATTTTATTGAATAATTACTCTTTTTACTTATTTTTGTATTAGGATAGAGACTTTCCGTCCAGACATATTGATAAGAAGCGTTATGCTCTCTTGTAAGTCGAGAACGTAGGAAATTCAAGACACTGCACAAGGATAGCATAGTGGTTCTCACGCATATAGTGTGGGCTGCTATACTACATTCGTGCATTTAGGTTTCCTACGACCTTCGACTTGGAATGTGGCATCGGTAGTCTGCGCTTCTGCGTTTAGAAACCTGCTCTGTTGACTAATGGGCAAAAAATAAAATGACAATGGAAATGAAATTTTGTCAGAGCTGCGGAATGCCGCTCTCGAACGAAATCCTCGGCACGAATGCCGATGGTGCACCCAACGAAGATTACTGCATCTACTGCTACAAGGACGGCAAGTTCGCGCAGGATATGACAATGGAGCAGATGATCGACCACTGCGCCCAGTTTACCGACGAGATAAACCGCCAATCAGGTCAGAATCTTACGGTTGAGCAGATGAAGGAGCAGATGCGCCAGTTCTTCCCGCATCTCAAACGCTGGAAAAACTAATCAGGTATGTTTATCGCAATTCTTACATATAAGAAACCGCTTGAAGAGGTTGGCCGCTTTCTTCAGGCACATCGCGACTATCTTGCCAAACACTATGCCGACGGCGATTTCATCGCATCAGGTCCGCAGAATCCCCGCATTGGTGGTGTGATAATGATAAAGGCAAGCACTCGTGCGGCAGTGGATTCCATTATCGCGCAAGACCCGTTCAGCATCAATGGTATCGCAGATTATCAGATTGTTGAGTTTACCCCGACAATGTTTTGTGAATCGAGTCTTTCCGACATTCTAAAATAAGTATCATGCCGATGGAGATTAAAAGAACTATAATAACTTGGTTGACAGCAACTTTTGTTGTGATGCTCGCATTACCTTTTACCGTCGCTCGCCTCGCCTCTGAGTGTTCCGGAATGGCACTGTGCATGATGCTTTTCTTCATCGTAAATCCGGTTTATTCTGCGATCCTTGGTTATCGTTGCGGGAAAGATATTAAGAAAATGTGGAATCTTCCGTTAGTGTCAGTGGTTGCATTTCTTGCCGGAACATGGATTTTCTTTGACATACATGAATTATGGTTTATCGTCTATGCCATAGTATATCTTGCCATCGGCTGGATTACAATGGCTACCAGCAAATATATAAACAATTAAAATAAGGTTAATGATATTTTTCCGTTTTCAGACGCGCCCGATACAGCTGTTTTTATATGCAGTCACATACTGGACTGTGAAGAAATATTATTTGTTTCACACGATGCGGATGACGGAGCATGGCAATTCCTTTGTGGTAAAGAACACAATGAAAGCGATGCAAGGATAGTTTCATTAAAGTATGTATTGGATTTAGATCCGACTATCGGCAACCTGAAAGATTTACCTCTTAGCTATTGTGCTGAAAGAAAATCCAAGAATGATAAATGGGTAATTGTAAAGAATTAAGCTATGCCATACATATCAATAGAGAGCGGTAAACTGACCGCTGAGCAGAAGAAGCAGTTGATTGAACGGCTAACTGAAATAGCCTCAGAGATAACTCATATCCCGGAGCAGTTCTTTACCGTTACCATCAAAGAACTGCCCGATGAGAATTTTGGCATCGGCGGTAAGTCAATCGACGAGATAAAACGTAACTACCAACAATGAGTCTGACATTACGCCCATATCAGCCCACGGATGCTGCGGTGATCACATCGTGGCTGAAAAGCGAATATCTTATGCGCCAGTGGTGTGCCGACAGATATGAGCGGTATCCCGTAACGCCCGAAGATATGAACTCCTACCACGAGCGGTATATTGACGGGCAACTTAATGGTCAAACATTTGAATCGCAGGTGAATCATGAATATAGAATCGGAATTGCAACGACTCTGTGGTGATACCCGACATCTGCGGCTTAATGACGTGAATATTGAGCCGGAAACGATACGGGCTATCATGATAAACGAAATTGTCCCCATTGATTCTGACGATGATTTCTATGGAAAGCCAGACTCCGCATATATGTCAACTACAATCCCGCTGTTCAGAAAAGCGGGAATAGAGGTAAATAATATTCAGGATATATTGAACCTCGGCATCTACATCACCAATGCCGTCAAGACGCCTAAATCGGAATACGCTGTTTCAAAAGAAAGTATTGAAGAAAGTCTGCCATATCTTGAAAAGGAACTTGAGCTGTTTCCCCATCTTCAGGTTGTCATGCTGATGGGTGATGTGGCGAAAAAAGCCTTTAATATGATAAGCAAAAAGGCAACCAAGAAAAATGCCGTTCCAAGTGTATCTACCTACAAGTTGCGTAATACTGAGATATTTTATAAAGGGATACGCGTTATACCCTCTTACATTATGACCGGGCAGAATATTCTGATTGAAAAATCGAAATTCGAGATGGCCACAGAGGATATTGCCTTGATGTATAGACTTACTAACGAATCTTGATTGAAATATGGCTATTACACCTGACGACATTCTGAAATATTGCCTTGACAACTTTGAAGGGCTTGTAGAGGTAAACAGCTGGGGCGAGCGTGGAATTTTCTACAATCCCGACGGCGTGCTTAAACGTGGTGTGTATGTCCTGACAATCAAAGAAAAGGATGGCGACAATGACCGGGCTTCCCGCCTTGACCGCGAGGATGTGTGGCGCGTGAATATAGGAGTCAGAAAACAGACATTCCGCACTTTGTTCGCAGAGTTGCCACAACGCCCGAATAAAGGTTGTATTGTGGATATGCCGTATGACTTTACTGCAAAGGATGTCATTATGCCACATCCGGTCTATGCGTGGATGGGGTGGATTTGCGCTTTGACTCCATCTGAAACGACATTTGAATCATTGAAGCCTTACATCCTTGAATCTTACGAATACGCGAAAGAGAAATTCAGTAAAAAGATGACCGGGACAGTGAACCGGTTATCTGAGGACAATGACAGACCCCGCACCATTAAAGAAACGATAAAACGATATAATGATATTATCGAAAGCAACGAGCCTTTCTGCATGAAGGATGAAGCATGGTATATGATGGGGCTTGCCTATCGAGAGCTATCCGACGACAAAAAAGCCTTCACCTGTTTCAAGAAAGCCGCAGCGATGAATTATGACGAAGCCTTTGTTAAGATGGGAGATGCCTATATGGATGGGCTGGGAGTGAAGCAGAATCCGGCCTTGGCTTTCCGCTGGTATCGCAAAGGTGCCGACATGGGGGAGATAAACGCCATGCTGAAGTTGGCAGACTGTTATAAGCACGGTACAGGCTGCAAGGTCGATTATTCAAAGGCGATGGAGCAATATATGCATCTCGCGGAACGCACCGGTCGCTATTGGCAGAAATACGCTGATGGCATCGGCTCGGCATTGTATGAAATCGGCAACATGTATATGAAAGGGCTTGGCGTGGAAACCGACTTCCGCCAGGCTTTCGACTGGATTCGGCTTGCCGCCGAAAACGGCAACATCGCTGCCGAGAATGCACTGAACAACAAGAAATTTCGAGATTTTAGGCGATGAAACTGCGTACATTGAGTTTCGAGGGCGATTCGGTTCTCGACAAGAAAGAGAAGGAGAAATCCAACTATTGTCAGATCAGCCTGAATGCTACTACGTTCGGCATCGCACAGTTCATCCTGACGGAACTGATGCCGATCGATCTCAACGGATGCGGGCGGTTGACTATCTGTGCAAATGTAGAGCAGGAGATGATGGGGTGGCCGGGGTATAATCCGGTTCCTGAAATGGGCGTGTCGTGGTACAATCTTGACCACGAAACATCCCGCAAGCTCTATGACCTCAAACGCTTCAGCAAGGCTTTCAGCGAAGAACTCAGCAAAGAGTTCGAGCAATTTGTCGCCAATATCATCATGGATGTTTTAGTGGAAATAGACCGGATGCACGGAGACAGAAACCGCCTTGCGGAGCGGCGCGATGACATCCTCAAAAAAATGAGGGAGTGCGGATGCGAGAAAGAAATCCTGCTTGAAAAATACTCCAAGTTCCGCCGCGACAGGAAATACAAAGCGAAGGTGTACCGTTGCATCGGCCACGGCATAGGCGATGCGATACGAGTCGACTTGGTAGATTGTAAAAGCGGCGAGGTTGTCGTGTCGGAATGGCTCGATGAGTTACCCCACAACGTGGATATGGCAGGAACCGTCACCCGGACTGGCTGGGACGGCGATGCCTTCAATGTTACATTTTTTCGGTCGGATTGGACTGAGACTGTGAAACTGCCTGAAAACAAAACTATAGAATCATGATAACGTACACGAATAAATATACAGACAAATCGTTCGACATCGCCAAGTGTCGCGAATCGGCCGAATCGGGCTATGCTCCCGCGCAATATCAACTCGGCCAATGCTATGAGGAGGGCGCAAACGTAGAGCGCAATCTTGCAAAAGCATTCAGATTATACTGGATGGCATCTGACAACTGCCGTCCCGCAAAAGAGCGTCTTAACAAGGACAGCTATCAGGGGCAACTTGCGAAATGGCTGAAAAAAGCTGTCAACGGCAAACAGTTGTCGGGCACAGACTTGGCACAGACACAATGTATGCTCGGAAGCTGTTATCGGCACGGTTGGGGCGTGCAGTGCGACATGACTTCCGCTGTCGAATGGTGGCAGAAAGCCGCAGACTTGGGCGATGCGTATGCCAATTCCTGTCTGGGCGATTGTTATAGATTCGGAAAAGGCGGATTACCGAAAGATGCGGAAAAGGCATTTGAACATTATATGAAAGCGGCGGAAGGTGGATATCTCGAGGTATATTTCAACATTGGATTGTGCTATAGAAATAGTGTCGGAGTGGAACGCGATTACGAAAAAGCCTTTTATTGGTTCAATAAAGCTGCGGAACACGACGACCCGATGGCTTGGGTGGAACTTGGTCACTGCTATGCCGCCGGACGTGGTGTTGCTGAAGATTACAGCCAGGCAGTCAGGTGGTACAGCAGAGCCGTGGATTTCGGCGGAAATGCTTTCCCGGAAGCACAACGTGGTCTTGCCGACTGTTATTGCCGGACACGGCGTGGAGCAGGACCGGGAAAAGGCTGCGGATTTGTACCGTCAGGCAGCGAAGAATGATGATCCTGAAGCTCAATTCCAGCTTGCACGATGCTATACCGAGGGACATGGCGTAGAGCAAGATATGACCGAGGCCGTGCGCCTCTACAAGAAAGCGGCGACCAACGTCAACGAAAACACGGGATACAACGGACACACCGGAGCCATGCGTTGCCTTGCCGATTGCTATGCCAACGGAGACGGTGTAAGGAAAAACGCGAAGCAGGCCGCCGCATGGTATGCCAAGGCGGAAGGAGCAAATATTTAGAACGGTCATGACACCGAAGAATATTCTCGATATAAAGACCCGTGCCGTATTCTGCGAATGGCTGATGAAATACCATTCTATAGAGAAAGAATGCCGGATTGCCGTAAAGCGTGGTAAGACGGCGAACGGAAGTGCGTCGCCAAAGCCTATAATCAGAACTCGAATACCGTCGAACTCTGACGCCGACGACGCGAATGCCGTCCCTACCCTATCGGCCGAATCGATATCGCCCTGCCCGAAAACATAATTCGGGTAGGGCGATCTGCCGTTACCACGACAGCATAAAAAAGCCGAGCGTGGATGCCCGCTCGGCACGTCGATTCGCGTCGACGAGGACTACAGATAGTCCTCTCTTTGCGGCGTGAACACATCGACCACCTCGCCTCCTTCCAACACCTCGAACGAGTGCGGAGTGTCGCCCGGAATGGCATAGCTGTCTCCCGAATGCAGCAACACGTCGACAGGATCATCGGGAAGCTCCACCTTCAGACGGTATTCCCCCGATATCACATAACCGCACTGCTCGTGCGGATGCCGATGGGTGTCGGCGAAGTTGCCTTTCACGTAGTTCATCTTTGTCACCATCGACTTTTCGCCTACGGCCAGCGAATCCAACGAGACTCCCTTAAATACCTTTTTCAAGGCAGACTCTCTCTTAACTACCACTTTTTTCATCTATTCAATGTTTTTTGCGTTATCGAAAAAGAGTTCCATCTGAATATCGCCTCGTTCATAGAAGGGGTGATATTCGTCGAGTTCCCGGAACCCTAATTTTTTGTAGGTGCGAATCGCGGGCTTGAGCAGAGTATTGCTTTCCAAGAAAATACTCTTCGCCCCGAGCGACCGCGCCTTGTCCGTAGCGGCCTTGCAAAGCAGATAGCCTATTCCTTTGCCGCGTACATCGGGACTGACGGCCAATTTGGCCAACTCGTATTCGTATTTCGGGTCGTCCATCCTACACAAGGCGCACACACCGACAGGCTCGTCGCGATATGTCGCCACGAAGATATGACCGCCTTTGTCGATGATACTCTCCTGCGGATGGTCGATGCACTCTATGTCATGCTCCTCCAGTTGCCAGTACTGCGTAATCCACTGCTCGTTCAACGAACGGAATACGGATCGGTGGCAAGGACGATAGGGAATAATTCGCACTTCGCGCATCTCCCGCAAGCGGCGCACCTCTTTCACCCGCTCCGAAAGACTTTTTTGCGAAAGTTGCTCTTCCCACTCTCCGATAGCCCGCCACAAGTCGTGACGCGTCGCACCCGACACCTCCTTGACGGCGGCGGCGACATCCGTGCACACCTCTGCCAGCTTGTCGCAGACCTCGCGGCCTCGCGGCGAAAGCGATATGGCGGTCCGTCGCTTGTCGGCACAGTCAGGCACCTCCTCGATCAGGTTTTCGGCCGACATCTCCTTGACGATATTGCTCACAGAGGGATGCGTATGCCCTATCTCCCGCGCAATGCCCGTAACGGTTTTGGCCTCGCCCGCCGACAAAGAGTAAAGCACGGGGAACCATTTGGGCTTGATATCCAATCCGTACAAACCGTAAATTCCTGCGGCATCGGCCGTAATGCGATCCGTCAGCATTCGCAGTCTGCTCCCGATAGCCATCTTGCCCGTTTTGTCGAAAAAATCCATATATTGCTAATTATAGTAACCAAATACGTAATTGATTACGCAAAGTTATATGATTTTATTTTTACGACAAAACAAACATGCGAAAATTTATTCCGCACCTACATGTTCTTCCTATATATCTGCCAGCTGTTCACGAAGTTCTGCCAGAAATTATTTACTTGCGTTTATATTTATCTGAATATCAGTAAGTAAAATGTTTATTGCCTTGTGTCGAGTAACAAAATAGCAACAAAACAAATGGCAAAAAGAGCCATCTCAACAAATACTATTTTCCTATGCCTACGAAGTCTTCCTATTAAGTTCCTTTGCAAAAAAATTAGATGCCCCATTATCACAAAAGAAGGATTAAGACACCAATCTTAACCCTTCTCTGCCATATTGTCAGTAGTAATATACATTATGTCAGCTATTTCTGCCAAAAATAAGTCGTTTTATAGTTGGCATACCTATTGATATAAATAATTTGGCTTTTAATCTCAATCAGATAGGAGGTGTTTATGACATAAATAGACTACGAATCCGCAAGGCGAATTGCTAACCCTGAACAACGATGGCTATGGGTAATGAAGAACCATATTTTCTCATTAAAACGGCTGCAAATATAGCAATTTTCCTACAATCCTGCAACGAAGCAGAACAACATCTATGCCGGGCCATCATTAAAAAATAAATCTTTATGGCATATTATTACGTTAATATGACACCCCAGCCTACAGGGGAGCATGAAGTCCATATTTCAACTTGTACTTATCTCAGACAAGCACACAGCAAATTTCCGTTAGGTGAGTGTAGTAGTTGCGCTGAAGCCATACAAAAGGCAAAGGCCTTGTATAATAATGTAGATGGCTGTTATTATTGTTGCCGTCAGTGTCATACGAAATAATAAAATGGGCAAGAATCAACATGTTGTAAAAACTCCAGATGGATGGGGTGTGCGAGGCGAACATAACACTCGGATTACTCAAAAATTCGACACTCAGAAGGAGGCAATAGCTAAAGCAAGAGAAATAGCTATCAACCAAAAGTCCGAACTTTTCATTCATGGTGACAATGGTCGGATTCGGGAACGTAATAGCTATGGTAATGATCCTTATCCTCCAAAGGGATAATAACGGTAGTTTCACCCCGCCTAAGGTGACGGGGTGATTTTTTGTATTCTCGATGTAAAATTACAGGATAATCTTTAGAATTGATTTAATCACTATCTTTGTAGAGCAAACGGCTTTTGAATGTAATGGGAATAGTAAATTTCTTCAAAAATATTGCTCGCCCCAAAGAGAACAGCGCTACGGAGCCGAAGAATCCGAATTCGGAGAATTGTCCCTTGGAGTACGTCAAAACCATGTCTTTCAACAAGGCATTCAAGGATTTGCTATCCCAAGACCGGTTTATTGCGCGGAGCGACTATAAGGGCTTTGTCGAACAATACCGTGATTTATCGCAATTCTATGCTACGCTTGTTCAGTCGAACATATTGGACGAGTATGTCTCCAAACATACTCTTGATATTGAAGCCATAAACTATTTTCGGACAGAGTTCGATGCAATGGCCGACCTTGCAACGGAATCCCCGACGATCCGGAGCCACAACGATGCCTATGTTGCGCGACATATAGAATCGGAGAAATCCTATCTCGACAACATCCTCAAAGCCTGTGACCCGGCCATATCGCTCGATCAGGAACAGCGCGAAGTGGTGCTTTCGGAGGAGGATCATACGCTGGTGATTGCCGGAGCCGGAGCCGGCAAAACGACTACGGTAGCAGCCAAAGTGCGGTATC
>CAUDHE010000084.1 GCA_958449275.1 uncultured Alistipes sp.
AAGTCTGCTCGAAGCCGAGGAATTTCAGCATCGAGGGGTTCACGGCGCTGTGGAATCGCAGACCGCCTTTGTAAGGACCTATTGCGCTGTTGAATTGCACGCGGTAACCGATATTGGTTTGGATTTCGCCGTTATCGTCGACCCACGTGACGCGGAACGTTATGATGCGGTCCGGCTCGACCATGCGCTCGACGATTTTCGCTTTTTCGAACTCGGGATGTTCGTTGTAAACCTCCTCTACCGATTCGAGGACTTCTCGTACTGCTTGCAGATACTCGCTTTCACCCGGATGCTTTCGTTCGAGATCTGCCATCAAATTGTTAACGTTCATAATACGTATGATTGGTTGTTGGTTTTATCTTATTACAAATATAGCGATATTTTCTTATGATTGTTAATCCGAGCGCAAAAAAATGACAAATATTTTACGTCTCGACTATCGGTGCAGGCAATGCGCGGCGGGGTAATAAAAACGTGAAAATCAGTGCGGCATTTGCAATCTAATAATATAGTACGTATATTTGCGTGTTATCAATTTTATATCATTACTGTTATGAAACGACTATTAATTATCGCCGTTGCACTCCTCGTGGGGGGGGGTATGGCGATGACGGCGCAAGCGCAGGTCGATCCGATGAAGCCCATCGAAGCCGATAAGGAGATTCGCACGGGCGTGCTTCCCAACGGACTGACTTACTACATCCGTCACAACGAGAAGCCGAAGAACATGGCTAACTTCTATATCGTGCACGACGTGGGAGCGATTCAGGAGGATGATTCGCAGCAGGGTTTGGCTCACTTCCTGGAGCACATGGCCTTCAACGGCACCAAGAATTACCCCGATAAGACTCTTATCGAGTATCTGGAGAAGATAGGCGTCAAGTTCGGTGCCAATCTCAATGCGTTCACTTCGTGGGATCTGACGCAGTACTACATGAGCGACGTGCCCGTGCAGCGCGAGGGCGTGATCGACTCGGCGTTGCTCATTCTGCACGACTGGTCGCACTTCATCGCCCTGGAACCCGAGGAGATCGATTCGGAACGCGGTGTGATAATGGAGGAGTTGCGTACGCGCGACGGCGCTTCGTGGCGTTCCACTATCGACATGCTGAAGACCGTCGGCAAGGGTACCAAATATGCCGAACGCAACCTTATTGGTTATCTGGACGGTCTGAAGAGCTTTTCGCACGACGATCTGGAGGCGTTCTACAATAAGTGGTATCGTCCCGATTATCAGGCTGTGGTCGTGGTAGGCGATATCGACGTCGATGTCATAGAGAATAAGATAAAGGCTCTTATGGCCGACATCCCCGCTCCCGCGGCCGATGCCGCCAAGAAGGAGGTGATAACTGTACCCGATAACGACGAGCCCATCGTGAGCGTGTTCGTCGATCCCGAGATGCAGAGCTCTTACCTGCAAATCTTCTACAAACAGCAGGCCATGCCCAAACAGTACAAGGGTCTGGTGGCGGCCGAGATGGTGGATATCGTTTCGAACTACATATCGATAATGATGAACGAGCGTCTGAACGACATTTCGCGCAAACCCGATGCTCCGTTCCTCGGTGCGTCGTTCGATCCCGTGAGCAGCTTCGGTATCTGTCCCACGCTCGACGTTACGGGCGGATATGTGCGCACTGCCGACGGCAAACTGGCCGAGGGTTACAAAGCTCTGCTTACCGAGATGGAGCGCATGCGCCGATACGGATTCACCGAGGGTGAGTACGAACGCGCCAAGAACAACCTGCTGTCGAGCATCGAGACGCAGTACAACAGCCGCGACGACCGACGTCACGACTCGTTCGCCGACCGCTGCATCAACAATTTCCGTCTGGGCGAGCCTATGCCCGACGCGCAGACCGAGCACGATCTGGACAAGCAGCTGGTGGAGATGATCGATCTCGACATGATTAACAAAACGGTGCAGAATCTGTACGATCCGTTGAAGAATGCCGTTATCATGGTCCGTTCGCCCAAGAAGGACGGCGTAGAGGTACCGACCGAGCAGGAGTTGGTCGAGACGCTGAAGGCTTCCGTAGCCGCCGAGGTGGAGGCATTCGAGGACAATACCGTGAAGGAGCCTTTGATCGGCGAGGATGTGGTGCTGAAGGGTTCTCCCGTGAAGAAGACCGTCGTAAACGAGAATCTCGGCACTACGGAGTGGACGCTTAAGAACGGCATAAAGGTAGTCGTGAAGCAGACGCCTTACGAGGCCGACCGAGTATCGATCTGGGCTTCGTCGAACGGCGGTACCGCCATATTCGGTGACGAGGATTACTATTCGGCGCAGATGCTGTCGGCGGTGATGAACATGTCGGGTATCTCGAAATTCTCGGCTTCCGATCTGCGCAAGCAGTTGTCGGGCAAGGTGGCTTCGGCGGGAGTGAGCGTAGGACAGTACAAGCATACGGTGAACGGTTCTTCGTCGCTGAAGGATTTGGAGACCATGTTGCAGCTTCTCTATCTGCAATTCACCGCGCCGCGTTTCAGCGAGGACGACTTCGCCACGCTCATGAAGCGTTACGAATCGATGCTGGCCAACCAGATGAGCAATCCCGATTTCATATTCAACGACAATATCGTAAAGACCCTTTACGGTGACAATTATCGTCGCCGTCAGCTTTCGCCCGAGTTGTTGCAGGCGGTGAAGTTCGATCGCATGGCCGACATTCACAAGGCGCTCTACTCTAATGCGGCCGATTTCCGTTTCACCGTTATAGGCAATATCGACCCCGAGACACTGAAGCCTTTGGTCGAGAAGTATATCGGTTCGTTGCCCGTAGCCAAGAAGCGTACCAACGAGTTCACCGACGATAATGTACGCACCGTGAAGGGCAATGTCGAGAACGAGTTCCGTACCAAGATGGAGCAGCCCAAAGTGTCGGTATTCTATTCGTTCACGGGCGATGCGGATTATAATTTGAAGAATCGTTTGGCCATGACCTACCTTACTCAGGCGCTCAGCAACCGTTACCTGCGTTCGATCCGCGAGGAGAAAGGCGGCACGTACGGCGTATCGGTATCGGGTGCGATTCAGGATCAGCCCGTCGATTCGTACATCATGCAGATCGCATTCGACACCAACGAGGAGATGGCCGACGAGCTTTGCGAGATCGTGATGGCCGAGATCGAGAAGATCGCCGCCGATGGTCCTTTGGCCGAGGATATGGACAAGACCCGCGAATATCAGCTCAAGAACCTCAAGAAGATGATGGAGCAGAATAATTGGTGGTCGCAGGCCATATCGCAGTGGTACGATCATAAGATCGATTATACCGAGGAGTACGAGGCTGCCATCAACGGCGTTACGGCCGACGACGTGAAAGCTCTCATGGGCAAGATGCTCGCCGACGGCAATCTTGTGAAGGTCGTTATGCGTCCCGAAAAGTAGCATTGGGCGAAACGCAGGACTGCGGTTTTGCGAAACCCGATTCATTCCCCGCCTTACGGAAAAGGCGGGGAATTTTCGTATCTTCGGGGCGGATAAGTCGACAGCTGCCATACGGGAGCCGCCGTGAAAAAGGAATAGTTTCGCTATATTTGCATGGAGGAATACAATCTTTTTGCGTTATGGAGAGAACAGTTACCGCACAATCGGAGCCGATGAAACTCATATTCAATTACAACGATGTGTTTTTCAGCTTCTTTTACGACGATGCGGGGGCTTGCGTGCATCGTTCGCGCGAGTATGCCCTCAATTATGTCTATTCGGGCGAAATGGTGCTCGACAACGGGCGGGAGAGCATACGCGTCGGTAAGGGCGAATGCGTATTCATTCCGCGCGACCACCACATAACCATGTACAAGAGATCGTGCGACGGCGAACGTTACTGCGGTATATTTTTGATGTTCACCCGCCGTTTTCTTCGCGACATGTACGGCAAGCTCGGAGATCGCAGGGTGTCGGCCGACACTCCGAAGCTCTGTTCCGAAGCGATGAAATTGCCCAAAACGGTCGAGCTGGCGAGTCTTTTCGCCTCGATGACGCCATATTTCGATCCCGAGGTGAAGCCCAAGGACGATTTCATGAATCTGAAGTTGCAGGAGGGATTGCTCGCTCTGCTGCACATCGACGAGCGGTTTGCGCCCACGCTGTTCGATTTCAACGAACCTTGGAAGATCGACATCATGGAGTTCTTGAACGAGAACTACATGTACGAGTTCACGATGGAGGAGCTGGCGCACTACACGGGCCGCAGTCTCGCGACGTTCAAACGCGATTTCAAAAAGATAAGCGATCTCACGCCCGAGAAGTGGCTTATTCGCAAACGGCTCGAAGTCGCATACGCCATGATGAAAGAGGGCGGCAAAAAGATAGTGGACGTATATGCCGAAGTAGGATTCAAGAATCCGTCGCATTTTTCGACCGCATTCAAGAAGCAATACGGCATATCGCCGACGGCCGCATTTTAGCAGGTGGCATACCGATTTCGTATTGAGCTTTTGAGCAATCGTTTTTGAGCCTCACGGCAATGTCGCCGCGGGGCTTTCGCTCTATTTTTGCAATCGTAATCCGAAAGAGACGATTTCAATTGACCGAAAGATGAAAAACGCATGTTTCAAATTCGCCATGTTGGCGGCCGTGTCGATCGCCGCCGTATCGGCAGGCTGCATGACGGGCGAACCGAATCGAAAAAATGATTGTGATATGAAGACATTGAATCTTACGACCGAATGGGACAAGACATTTCCCGCGAGCGATCGGGTGCGGCATCGCAAGGTGACCTTCTCCACCCGTTACGGAGTGACGTTGGCAGCCGACCTTTACGAACCCCTTGACGCCGAAGGCAAGCTGCCTGCCGTTGCCGTCGGCGGTCCGTTCGGCGCAGTGAAGGAGCAGGCATCGGGGCTTTACGCTCAGACGATGGCCGAGCGCGGATTCATCGCACTGGCCTTCGATCCGTCGTTCACGGGCGAGAGCGGAGGCGAACCGCGCTATGTGGCCTCGCCCGACATCAATACCGAGGATTTCAGCGCGGCGGTGGATTTTCTTACGACTCTGCCCGAGGCAGATGCCGAACGCATAGGTATTATCGGTATCTGCGGCTTCGGCGGTTTCGCCATCAACGCCGCCGCTATCGACACGCGCATAAAGGCTGCCGTGGCATCCACCATGTACGACATGAGCCGATGCACAGCCTGCGGCTATTTCGATTCTATGGACGCCGATGCCCGTTACGAGCTTCGCAAACGGTTGAATGCCCGTCGCACCGAGGATGCGAAGAACGGAACCTATGCCCGTGCGGGCGGCGTGGTCGATCCGTTGCCCGACGACGCCCCGTGGTTCGTGAAAGATTATTACGACTATTACAAGACTCCGCGCGGGTACCACGAGCGTTCGCTCAACTCCAACGACGGTTGGAACGAAACGTCGTCGCTGTCGTTTCTCAATGCGCCCATTTTGGCTTACAGCGACGAAATACGCAGTGCTGTGCTCATCGTACACGGCGAAAAAGCCCATTCGCGTTACTTCGGCGAGGATGCTTTCCGGAAACTGACGGGCGACAACAAAGAGCTTCTGATAATTCCCGATGCGAGCCACGTCGATCTGTACGACAATGTCGAAGTCATACCTTTCGACAGGATAGAGGCCTTTTTCAAGAGCAATCTGAAGTAGACGGATGCGTCGTATGATTCGGCAGCCGTCCCCGACGAGCGGGGCGGCTGCCGTTTTCGTCGCTTGCAGATGCAGGGATGCGACCGATACGCAATTGTGTCGGAAAATTGTCGGGTTACATAAAAAATCATACTTTTGTGTAATTATGTGCGGATTCGGAGGCATGTTCCGCCTGCAAATATCGGTTATGCGAAATCTGTTATTCTCTTTATTGTCGCCGTCGGCCATGGACCCTTCGGTTTTCGAGTCGGTGTGCGAGGACGATTGGCGTGCGCTTTACGCTCTCTCCTGCGGCCACGGAGTCGCAGCGTTGGTATGTGATGGCATCCGTCGGTCTGTCGATGATGGCGTTTTACCCGTCGAACGGCAGCCGTCCAAGATCCTCAGGATACGGTGGGCGTTGACTGCGGAGAGCGTCGAGGCCGAGTATGCGCGTCAGAAGAGCGTGATATGCAAACTCGCGAAATTTTTCGCCGAGCACGATATCAGGATGACGGTTCTTAAGGGTTACGGTTTGAGCCTCGACTATCCGTGCGCGAATCATCGTCCGTGCTGCGATGTCGATATACGGCTCTTCGAGGAGCGGCCCATACCGTCGGGGCATACTATCCGTACGAGTGCGCACAGGCGCGGCGACGCCCTTTTGCGCGAGCATCTGAATATCGATATCGACGAAAGCAAACACCATCATACCGTGTTTCGTATCGACGGTGTGCATGTCGAGAACCACTACGATTTCGTGAACGTGCATGCCCATCGTTCCGACCGCATCGTCGAGAGGCGTTTGAAAGAGATGGAGCAGCACGGGTTGTGCGAAGTTGACGTCGACGGCACTGCGGTATATCTGCCGTCGCCCGATTTGCACGCTCTGTTTCTGTTACGCCATTCGGCTGCGCATTTCGCAGCGGACCGCATCGTGTTGAGGCATCTGCTCGACTGGAACTTCTTCATGTCGAAACACGGCGCCGATATCGATTGGCCGAGGTTGACTGAGTTTTCCGAGCAGATGAACATGCACCGTTTTCTATATTGTCTGAACTCCATATGCGTCGATTATCTCGGCTTGCCGTCGGATAGGGTTCGGTTGTCGCGGTCGCATGCAGGCTGCCAAAAGCGTGTGCTCGACGATATACTGTGTCCCGAGTTTTCGGAGGTGAAGCCTCGCGGTGCGGGATACGTCGAGTCGTGGAGTTACATGCTGCGTCGCTGGCTGGCCAATCGTTGGAAACGCGGCATAGTTTATCGCGAGGGGACGGCGGAGACATTCTTCACTCAGGTATGCAGCCATCTGATGAAACCCGAATCGTTGAAAATATAGCGTTCTTGTCCGCAGCTATATCGGTATCGGCTGTCGCGCGCTCAGTTGCCGACGGTACGAACTTTGCACGTTTGGGGTTAAAATGCAGTTTGTTTATGATATATTTCGAAGACAACAACCGTTTCCGTCGCGAGGAGCGTAAGCGAGAGGCGGAGAGAACCGAAGAACGTTTGGAAAATTCGATGCAGGTGCCTGTCGTTACGCAAATCAAACCCGACGCCAAAAAGCGTATAGATCCGACACCTAAAGGCGAGGCCGTCTCGCAACAGCAGTTGGAGCAGGATGTGACGAAAACCAATCCCTCGATCGAGAGCATGGAGAGCCGAGGGTAGGGTATGATAAAGGCAGTCCGACGCCATCGGACTGCCTTCGTTTTTGTGATGCTCTTTCGCCGTCAGTCGTCAGCCGTGCGGGGCGTCGGCGAGCTGTCGACATAGCTGAGCAATGTCGTTGTTTACTTATTTATCTTGGCCCACGAATCCTTCAGCGTGACCGTACGGTTGAATACGGGGTGTTCGGCTGTCGCATCGGTGTCGGCGCAGAAATAACCCACGCGTTCGAACTGATAGGGTTTTCCTACGGGCGCATCTTTCAGCGACGGTTCGAGATATCCCGTGACCTTGACCATCGATTCGGGGTTGAGGTTATCCTCCCACGACTGCTGACCGTTCGAGGTGTCGAACGGATCTTCGGTCAGGAACAACGGGTTGAACAGACGCACCTCGGCTTCGACGGCATGTGCCGCCGATACCCAGTGTATCACTCCTTTCACGCGGCGTCCGTCGCTCGACGAGCCTTCTCCCGACAGAGGGTCGTACGTGCATCGCAATTCGGTTACGTTACCTTCCGAATCCTTGATTACCTCCTCGCACTTTATTAGATACGAGTAACGCAGGCGCACCTCCGCTCCCGGGCTCAGTCGGAAATACTTCTTGGGCGGATTCTCCATGAAATCGTCGCGGTCGATGTATATCTCGCGGCCGAACGGCACCTCGCGCATACCCGCCTCGGCGTCTTCGGGGTTGTTGACGGCCCGACGCATCTCCACTTTGCCGTCTTCCCAGTTGGTTATGACCACCTTCAGCGGGTTCAGGACGGCCATTCTTCGCTCCGCCGTCTTGTTGAGGTCCTCACGCACGCAATATTCCATCTTGCCGAGGTCTATCACGTTGTCGCGCTTGGCTACGCCCACCATTTCGGCGAAGGCGCGCACCGACGCGGGGGTATAACCCTTGCGGCGCAGGGCGCAGATGGTCGGCATGCGGGGATCGTCCCATCCCATTACCACGCCCTCTTTCACCAGCTTGAGCAGGTTACGTTTCGACATCATGGTGTAGGTGAGGTTCAGGCGCGCGAACTCGTACTGATGCGACGGATATATCTCCAAAGCCTGAATGAACCAGTCGTACAGCGGACGGTGAACGTCGAACTCCAAAGTGCATATCGAGTGCGTTATCTGCTCTATCGAATCGCTCTGTCCGTGCGCATAGTCGTACATGGGGTATATGCACCACTTGTCGCCCGTGCGATGGTGTTCGGCGTGGATGATGCGGTACATGATGGGGTCGCGGAACAGCATGTTGGGATGCGCCATGTCGATCTTGGCGCGCAGCACTTTGGCTCCGTCGGGAAATTCGCCGTTCTTCATGCGGACGAACAGATCGAGGTTTTCCTCGACCGATCGGTTACGCCAGGGCGACTCCTTGCCCGCTTCCGAGATAGTGCCTCGCGTGAGACGTATCTCCTCCTGAGTCTGGTCGTCGACGTATGCCAGTCCTTTCTTTATCAATACTACGGCCCAGTCGTAAAGCTGATCGAAATAGTCCGACGCGTAACGCTCTACGGCCCAGTCGAATCCCAGCCATTTGATATCGCGTTTGATGGAATCCACATACTCGACATCCTCCTTTACGGGATTGGTGTCGTCGAAACGCAGATTGCATTTGCCTCCGTATTTTCGGGCGAGGCCGAAATTTATGCAGATGCTCTTGGCGTGACCTATGTGCAGATAGCCGTTTGGTTCGGGCGGGAAACGGGTTTGGACGCGTTTTTCGCCTTTGGCTATCGCCTCTTCGATGATCTCCTCCAAAAAGTTGAGCTTCTCTTTCGGCTCGTTCGTTTCGATGATGTTCATAACTTTCGAGTTATTGTGATTTGGGTATTATCTTTTTTTGCCGGTCGGTATGTCTTTGAGCAGTCGCACCGACAGTTGCACCACCTGCTGCGTGCCCCCCCCCGTGCCGTCGTACTTGAATGCCAGATAACAGTTCACGCGCAACGTGTCGTCGAAGAATCGGCGGTCGTATCCTATTTTGGTGCTGTTGTATATGTGTTTGTCCGTCCCGAAGAATCGTTCGCCCGCATAGAGTTCGCCTCCGTAGCCGTTGGGGAAATCCTCGCTTCGGAACGACGAGTAGTAGGGTTGCAGATTCTGCCCCGCGTACAGTTGTTCGTCGATGTAGAGGCCCCGTTTCGATATTCTCGCTTGCAGCATGCCGCCTTTGGGCGTGCGGTATTTCGAGTCGTTGGCGCGGTCGCGCTGGAGAGTCTGTATGTAGTGCAATTTTATGTCGAAGTCGAAATACGCGTCGAAGCGCACGCCGACATGAGGGGCTATCGTCATGTTGTCGTTCACGCAGCCCGTTATGCGCTTGCTGCCCGCGAAATGGAACATCATGAACGCGTAACCTCCGTAGAACCGCCTGCGGTAGTTGTCGAAATCGTAACGACCTGCCGACAGTATACGGAACTTCTCGCGCGAACTTTCGGAGTACATGCCGCACCAGTCCACCGACAATTCCACGAATCCGCGTCGTCCGCGGTATTGCCCCATGAAGCCCTGAATGCGATTGTCGTAAAAGCGCATCGAGTCGCTCAGTATAGCTTCCGTGTAGTCGCCCATCATTCGTTCGCGGGGGAATATTCCGGCGTATGCCGACACCTTCTCGGTTTCGAACCGATAGTATATTTGCGGCCGTACCTTTTCGAACGCGACATCGTTGTTCCCGAAGTTCGACATCAGGTCAGCTCCGACCATGAGGCGGTTGGAGCCGTTCCACCCGATCCCGATCCACGGTGTCAATCGCGCGCTGAACAGTGTCTGCGACTCGCCGAAAACGCAGCCCGAGTATTCGCGATTGTCGAAATAGGTGTCGAAATCGGCTCCCGCTGTCAGCTTAAGATCTTTTTGGGCGCGTGCCGAGGCGCCTGACGACA
>CAUDHE010000085.1 GCA_958449275.1 uncultured Alistipes sp.
ATACGACTCGACAGAGTCGTGCGGGCCGCAGCCTCGGCGCGCGGAGGCCCGAACACCTGCGCCGCTGTGCGGCGTTATCTTCGGCGGCTCGCATCGAAGATGCGCCCCCGCAGCCGCCGAAGATAAGTTTCTAATGGTACAACAAAAAATGCACGCAAATTGTTGTATGTTTCAATTATATGTACTACTTTTGGGCAAGCGATCCGTCGAAAAAGACGTGAATCGCGTTGCTGTTGCGTAAACGTAGGAAGTCTTAGATAGCAACAAGTCAGTCTGCTTATATTCAGTAATATAAATCCGAGCATCGTCCTAATAAGCAACAATACAGAAACAAAATCAAGGATTTAAGCGATTCTTCGTTTTTTACATTGCAGTTGTTTTCTGTCTTTTCACTTGCTGGCATTCGCAGGCCTTTTTAGCTGCGACACTTGGCTCGCATACGATTATTCTCGTTTCATGGCTACGACTGCGAAATAGCATCGCCCATTATTGCAGCCAAAAGAGAAAAGGGACAAAGCTCTATTTCATCTCGGATTCTCCGCGTCATCTTGTTCTCGGCTAAGATTGTTCTTTCGGGCATAGGCATACAGCCAAACAAATATGCCTGCCTAAATATAGTTTACTTTGATTTAGCATATATAAGGCTAATGCACAAACTAAACCGAATTTTCGGCCTTTTACACACTCTGCTTTCTAAAAACGCACAGCCCAAAAAGAAGACAATGTTACTGCGTATTTTTCTCTTTTCGCTGCAATTTTGTTGGCGATATTCCATAATTTCACGGAATTATCCAACCCGTTTGCCTTTCGCATCGCATTTTTCAAAAATTGTCGTATCTTTGCCCTTGCGAATTACATATTATTATAACTGTTACTGTCGGTGCTCGATAAAGCAATCGCATTAAAAAAGTATGCGCAGAGCCGTTGGGGTTGATCACCCGCGAACGGCACTTTATTGAGCCTGTAACAGGGGGATATGTAGTTCGCAGCTGCGCATATTTTTTATTTTATGCGAACTACATTATCCGTCCGCGTTACGACGCAGACCGGTCGCAAGACCAGCCGCCGGCGGTTCCCGCCGCGCAACATTCCGATTCTTTTCCATTCACATCCGCCCGATTGACAACCGATTGTCAGTCAAACCATCTATGCTCTTTGTCATGCCGTGCGCACGATAAGGACAGCCGCTTTATTGTCAAACAATCAACATTCAATCAAAATGGAAACGAATCAAAACATCATGCAGGAACAGCCTGCGCAAACCATAATTCCCGAAACGATAGCCGAATCGCAAATCGCGTCGGCGACCTCTGCAACTACTCAACCGACCGATGCCGCCGAGCTGCCATACGATCCTACGGAAGCCGCCCGAATCGTCCGAATCCTTACCGACGGATATTTCGATCCCGAATACATCCTGCTTTTCGGCAAGTTAGTCGGCGGCACGCCTCACAGCGACCCCGCGGCGTATGATCTGCTCATGGTGGTGCGCGAAACGCCGAGATTCAATTGGTTTCAGGCCAAACGCATGCTGCGTTACAAGATGCCTTATCGACACCGTAAAATCACCTATATCAACCTTTATATTCTGCCGCTGAATTACGTTGAATCGAACCGCACGCCATTCCTCTACTTCGCTCATGCCGAGGGTAAGCTGCTCTATTGCAATGACCATTATTGTTTCCGACGTCCGAAACGTCCCATCGACTTCGCTCGGGCATATGCCGACGCCAAATTCCATTACGATACCTTCCGCACGCTCGGCAACGACTTGTTAGAGCAGGCGCAGGACGCGTTTACGGAGGGACACAATGTGAGGCTGGCAGCGCAGTTTACGGCGCAGGCTGCGGTTTACTTCTACCACACGCTCTACTATGTCTATCACGGCATATCGTTCGATCTGCATGACCCCGTAGTGATGCACGACCGCATGCGGACCCTTTCGACGAAATTGATGCTCGTCTTCGACGACAACCACATCAAGAACATCTTCACGATTCCGAGGCTGAAAGAGGTGTTGATGAAGACGACATACCAAGCGGAGTTTTACATGGCGCCGCAGGAGGTGGAGCTGCATATGGAGCGCGTACAGCAGGCCGCAGAGATTATCGAGGGCTGCGCCGGACTGAGGCTCGAACTTTATAAGGAGTTAAGCGAGAAACAGTAAGTTTATTCGAAGCAGAAACGAGGGGTGGGGAATGCACGATTCTCCAACCCTCGTTCTGTATCGGCCAGTCGGCTTTGGGGGGGGGCGCTGCAAGTACAGCATAGGACAACTTTTCAGTATGTACAATTTCTTCCGACTTTGATTAGTGTCTTTGCCGATTGTAAAAGCACAACGGGCTTGCCCGATGTCCACTGAAAACCATTTCGGGGGAGCATAATACCCCTGTCGATCGAAATCAATAGGGGTTTTGGACAAATTATCTGCAAGCAGAGGTGTGAAAAATGTACAATATAGGTGTGATAATGATATGGAAACCGATTTATTTATTTTCGGTATCGAAGTCCAGCAGATTGTCTGAAAGGCGATCGAAATCAGACAGAAACAGACGATCCTGTATTATCCTATATTTCTCAAATTCGCTCTCGGCATACTCTTTTGCCTGTTCTGCCGTCACAGTTCCGGCATCAGGCAAGATTGCTCTGTCGTCGTATACGGGCAGCCCAATCTTCCATCGTCATAGGAATATGGCGTTTGGCTCTATCTTCAGCCAAATCGAGAAAGGCATTGACAATTCTTCCCATAGACTCCAACTCCGTTTCTTTCAAATAATTCTTGGCTATCGTCACATCGGTTTTGACAATTTTGCCGTGAGGTACTTTCTCCCAAGAGGTCAGTCCCATATGCTCCTTATCAGCATTGGCTCGCTCCACGATTAACTCGGCCACCGTGCGTCCGTGAACGGCATAGTGCATCTTGTTCTGAACTTTCTGAAAAAACATACGGGTTGTCGGAGCATCCCTGTTGTAGTCGATACTCGTGGCATAAATGTCCGTCAGTTTTTGATAGAACCGACGCTCGCTCAATCGGATTTCCCGTATTTCGGCAAGCAGATGCTCGAAATAGTCTTCGTTGATGAATGTCCCGTTCTCCATCCGCTTTTTATCGATAACATATCCTCGAATGGCGAATTGTCGCAATACATAAGTACACCACTGACGAAATTGTGTGGCACGAACCGAGTTTGCCCGATAGCCGACGGAGATGACGGCATCCAGATTATAGTATTTGGTGGCATACTCTTTGCCGTCTGCGGCAGTTCGTCGGAATTTCCGACAAACTGAATCTTCCTGTAATTCTTGACTATGGAAGATATTTTGCAGATGCTCTGTAATGGTAGAGCGGCTTTTGTCAAAAAGAACAGCAATAGCATCCTGTGTCAGCCACAACGTTTCATCCTGATATAGAACTTCCACGCCGTCAGCCTTGCTATCGATTTGGAATATAAGGAACTCTGTCGTGCTGTTCCTAATTTGCAATTTATCTTTCATTTCAACTATTTTTTCAAACTTCTTACGCTATTCACCACCTGATAGTCCAAATCGGGGAACAAGCGGAAATGTGCTGCACCGCATTTAATCTTTGCTTGCTCATCCGAGCGCAACTTCGACATATCGACGGTCGGGGTTCCGGTATCTTTCGTCTCCGCAACAAAGTATATCCTTTTGTCATCTTCGAATACGACAGCCCAATCCGGATTGTAATTTCCGATCGGTGTCGGAATTTTGAACCAACAAGGTAATTTGAAATAGAATTTTACTTGATTGCTCGATTCGCAATCTTGGGCAAATCTGGTCTCGACAGCAGAATCCAACGGGATGAAATTGTCGTAAATTGTCTTCTTCTTTTTCGATACCTCAAACGTATCTTCATCTTTGTAGGTTTCCCAATCTTCAAACAGCCGCATTTCGTAGGTACAACCTCCCAATCTGCGATATTCGATGCCGTCAATCATCATTTCGTTAAGTTGGCGCTTGATGGAGGCTATAGCCGAATCCATGAACAATTGGGGATTGACCGCCAAATCATTTATGCGTCCGGATTCAGCGACAATACGCATTATAGTACTGCGAGTCAATTCGGTATGCCGCTGGATATATCCGAGCATATCGGGAATAACATAGTCTGATTGACCGGTCGAAATCCTATCCCCTTTATATTGAGATGCAATACCCGACGAAGTAACTACTACCTCGTTTTTAATCGAATGAACCGACGGTTTCTCTATCTTAGGCAGGTTTTTAATCGCCCGCCCTGCGTTTCGGATCAATTCCTCTGTATCGTATTTGACGCGATAGGTAGTTTTATTTTTCAGCTTCTCCCAGATAGCAAGGAACAGCGGATCCGCCTCGAATCCTTTCCGATATGTAACGGCAATTCTGTCTCGTCTGGGCTTGATTCGGTTGCCGAAATAGACACCGCAATCCTCTCTCAATTCGTTTTGCAAGGCCTTCGCAAAGTCGTTGTAGGCTTCATTGGCCACCACCGTCAGGCGATTGATATTTTTATCATAGATTCTTGCGCCATCCTGATTGACAGCCAATCGCAAACCTCGTCCGATTTCCTGCCGTTTCTTCATTTCGGATTTGGTCTCGTTCAGCGTGCAGATCTGAAAGACATTCGGATTATCCCAACCTTCACGCAACGCCGTATGGGAGAAAATAAAACGCAGCGGATTGTTGATATCCAACAACATCTCCTTGTCTTTCATTATCAGGTTGTAGGTGTTATCGTCGGCTTGCGTCTCCCCCGAGGTGTCTTTCAACCGCCCTTTTTTATCCTGCGAGAAATAGCCGTTGTGTATCTTCTCGATGGGATATTTATTCAGCGGCCGATATGTCGGCTTTGCAATTAGCTCATTGTATATCTCTTCGAACCATACGGCAAATTTGCCCTCAACAGGCATCCCCTGCGCATCGTATGAACGGTAATTTGCCACACGATCTATGAAGAAAAGCGACAGCACTTTTATACCTTGCTTATCCAACTTTAACTCTTTGTTGAGATGCTCCTCAATCGTTCGACGAATTTGGAATTTCATTATCTCATCATTCAGACCGCCCTGCTGCTGACCTTGGTATAGAACCTCACTATTGGAAAATGAAACGAACCCGTTCGACGCATCTATGCCTTCGACAATAAAACCATTCCGATATATCTCCCGATTATTAGATAGATTATATAAATCGTCTCCTACTTTTACTGCCACACTCTTACGCTTAACACCGTCTTTGTCGTTTACATCAATAGTGATTTTCGCTGTAATTTTCGTTTTTGTTGCTGTAATCGCTGTAAGTTCGACAAAAGCGCCATTCTGCGAATTTTCTTCCAGTACCGAATCCACCTCAATCTGCTTGACCAATCCCATATCATAGGCTTTTACGGGATTCAGACTGTATATCAGATTATAGCGACTACGATGCGTTGCCGAATAACGGAGTGTACATAACGGATTGAGATTAGCTATGGCTGCCGATCGCTTCTCCGACTCCATATTCTGCGGTTCGTCAACAATAACGATAGGACATGTCGATTGTATAAATTTTATAGGCTCCTGTCCGTTCAGTTTGTCATTGGGCTTATTGATGACATTTTCGTCCTTGGCAAAGGCATCGATATTGATAACAAGAATCTCGATATTATCGCTCGTGGCAAACCCTCGCAACTGCGAAATTCGGTTGCGGTCATATACTTTGTAATTGACGGGGATATTGTCATACAGCGTTTGGAAATGTTCGTGCGTAATTTGGAGATTCTTCAGTACTCCCTCACGGATCGGTACGGAAGGAACGACTATGACGAACTTTTTGAACCCGTATCTGTTGTTCAATTCATAGATAGTGCGCAGAGAGACGTAAGTCTTGCCTGTTCCCGTCTCCATTTCGACGGAAAAGTGCATCCCGTCCAGTGACTCCGAAACCGGAACTTCATTCTGCTCCTGAACCTTTTGCAGATTGGCAAGTATCTGTTCATCGGTAAGTGCAAGATGATTGCCGACACCGTCTATGAAGTCGAATTGTCCATCCTCCTGCATACCGTAACGATAGTCGGAATCTTCAAGCGTCTGCCCTTCGAACAATCCGACGACCGCGCCAATAGCCTCTTGCTGATACTCTAAGTTGGGTTCAAAAGTTAACTTCATAAAATAAATTTTGCTATCATTTGCTCGACCTCATCCGACAGAGACTCTCGATGTCCATATTTCAACAACCCTATATCTATCGCCTTCACGGCATCTTCCAAATTATAATAATCTTCTTCATTAGCATTGATACGGAGCCTGTAAGATTGTTGATTACTCACTGTCACTTTATAAAGAATGACATGCGTAGTCCCGCCAGAACATTCTAACAACCTTTCAGTATGCAATTCATCAACACACAAATTAGTTTCAAAAAAAGTCTTCAAGCGATTTATCAACGAATCATTTCTTTCGTCGATTTCGTTTTTACCCCAATTCGCATAGCTTGTCAAGCATTTGACTTCTGCAATATTCGAAAGAGAATAAGCTTCCTTCTTTTTAGAAAAAAATCCGTTGCTTGCTTGAATATTCAGTCGTTGCTCAATAGCTATTTTATTACCTAACTTATTGATATATCCCCCTGCTTCTTCTGAAGTCCACGTAAAATAGGTCGAATCCCATTTTTGAGGGAATATATGCTCGATCTGAAAGTCCGCAGGTAATAACGATTGATTCGAATCGAACAAATAAGTATGCAACAAAATCATCGGTTTGGAAATTTTCGACTGGCTCAAGGCTTTCATCCGGTTTTCGAAATCAACGATAGGACATCCTAATTTTATTTTACCATATTTATAAACGTCGATACAAGCCTGAAAAATAGGATCCTTAATAGCGTTAACTGTTGGATTTTCCACGAACTTGACAAACAGAAACGCCAACAGATTTTTTAAGAAAGCAGGAAGTTCATCTTTGCATCGATCCTTATGCTTAAAAAAGAAAACCGTCGTCGGATATTTCCAATATTCATTGGGATAGCATTTTAAACAATGCAGAAGCTGCTTTGTTTCCAATGTGCACAAATTGTTATCATAGCGCAAAAGTTTATTCCAGAATTGCGCCAGATTATTAAGGTTCTCCATGATGGAGGGATCTTGCAACTTCTCGTACTTATTGTCGGAATAAAATTTTCTTAATCCGATCTCTTTGTCTTTATTGTCTTTAGAAGCCCGAATATAATGTGTGTAATATCTGAAAATGTCATTAAGGGATAACCCCGCATTTTCGGTTATTTCGGATAATTCTCGCCAATCGTTCGTAAATCGGTCTTTCAAATCTTTTGTTGCACATCGCTTGTACAGTTCCGCTTTGAAGATATCCGAATCTATCAACGGCATTCCGCGATCGTTCAATGTGGAAAATATAATTAAGGCCGAGTCCAAATCTTTACATTCGATTGGAAGGATAATGCATCTGTCCAAAAAGCACCGACACAGTCCTCGCCAATGCTCCGGATAATTGGTTGCATACTGATCACACTGCTCTTTGAAATAGGCATAATTTATGGCATAGTTCGACTTCGATTTTTCAGGGACTTCACCCGTCTCCAATATTTTATGAAATACCTCATTGTCTGAGGCAGTTGCAACCTTAGATACGATATGATAAGAACTTTTATCCTCAACTTCTTTCGAATCCGGATCGACATTCCATATGCAGGGAGCTATATCGGCCATCAATCCAAATACTCTTTTATCGTGAGGCATATCGTTGTGCATCTTCTCCAGTTTGGCATAAAAGGCCCGAAGAATCAAGAACAATGATGTCAAGCGTTGCTGACCGTCGATTATCGAAATCCCTGCTTCATCTACACAAGAGACGATAGATCCTAGGAAATACTCCTCATGATTATTAAGATTATCCGCGTAAAAATCTTTTACATCATTCCAAAGCACATCGCATTTCTCTTTATCCCAACTATAAGGACGCTGATATTCGGGAACCACAAAAGTTTTTTTTACACCATCTTTTAGTGTATCTGTCAACATTTGCTGAATATTCTTTCTACTGACACTCAATTCCGCCATAAAATTCGACTATTATATCGTTATAAAAGTTATCCCAGCGTCTTTCATTTGGAGAATAGTGTTGGTCTTCAATTGGTCGTTGCCCTCGAAAAGGCGGTCGAGCGCAATGACTTTGTCGGGCTTGGTTGCCAGCACGGAATCCACCGTTTCCTGTGTTGCCGACTCCAGCATCAATATCAACTCACGGCCATTGACTGCGTAATAGCCATCTTTATGCTCAATCGTGCTGTTCAAATCTTTGCCGCTTTTCAATAACAGTTCGTAAACCATATTGCCGACGGTGGCATTCTCGGCTACCGGATCTATGAACTCCATGACCTGCTGCTGCCAAGCCTCGGTCTGCGAACCGCGAATTTTGCGCCATTGTTTGAAATTGCTGTCTGCAAGTTTGAATACCTTGAATCCCCAATCGGGCATCTTTGTCTGTTGTGCATTGCCAAAATCCAATTGCCCGTTCTGTTTCTTCTGTTTGGCTTCTATCTCTGTACGAATCTTTGCACCCGCACGACGAATACGCTCTTTGGCGATATCAGCAATTGTCTTATATCCGGCTTTACTGGCTTCGCTATTTTCATCGCAAAGTTCCGGCAATTGTACGCAAATATACTTTCGAGAACCTCCGTCTTCTTGGTTCAATTGCATCACCGCGTGAGCGGTCGTGCCACTGCCGGCAAAGAAGTCGAGGATAAGGGAATCCTTATCGGATGCAATAAGTTGTAGATATTTGACAAGTTTGTATGGTTTTGGATTAGAAAAAAGGGATTGGTTAAAAAGATCATAACAATCCGTCTTTCCTGTTCGTGTGCGGCCAAATCGTTCGTCAAGTAAAAGGCTACGAGCAATCGCCCCATCTTTTTTGTAATTCTTTGTATAGACATGGCCATCTTTAAAGACTAATTCATCATAACGCTCTTTAACGGTATCTTTTCCCCATCGCCAAGTCGCATTGGGGTGCTCGACATCTTTGTGTTGTGGAAAGTAAGATTTGCCATCAGGACCTATTATCTCGAAATCCAAAGATTCTGAATAACGAATACTTTGTTTGTCCAAACGATCTAACGCATACTTCCCTTTTTCATCTTGTTGATTATATGATGTAGAAACAATTGCTTCTGTATCAATATTTATTGAAAAGGCGTTAGCATCTTTTGTAAAAACGAGAATATACTCATGATCAACAGCGAAATAGCGAGAATCATTTGCTCCTCCGCTTTTACTTTTCCAAATCAATTGCGCAATAAAATTTTCCTCTCCAAATATCTCATTCATCAACATGCGAAGATTATGCACTTCGTTATCGTCTATCGAAACAAATATGACACCGTCTTCACGCAATAGCGACTTGGCCAGATATAGGCGCGGCATCATCATATTGAGCCAATTGCTATGATATTGCCCATTCTCCTTGCTGTTCTTGCGGAACATTCCGTCGCGAAGCATATATCCCTCATCGTCCTTATCACCAACACGACGCATATATTCCTCGCGACTTTCTGCGAAACGGTCAGGATAGATAAACGAGTCATTGCCGGTATTGTACGGCGGATCAATATATATCATCTTCACTTTGCCGAAATAACTTTTCTGCAACACCTTCAGCACCTCCATATTCTCACCCTCGATGAAGATATTTTGTGTGTCGTCGAACTCCACCGACTCCTCGCGACATGGTATCAGCGTAGCTGCCGACGGCTCCTGCATTACCCGGAAAGCATCGCTCTTGCCCGCCCAGTTCAGCCGGTAGCGCTCGTCGGCAAAGTTCACATCTTCGCCCAATACAGCACGCAGTTTCTCCCAATCGATTTTACCCTCATCGAAGATTTCGGGCATAACCGATTGTAATATCTTGATACGTTCCTCTTTTGGAGTTTGAGAATATCCTTCCATAGTCATATAAAAACACTTCACCCAATATAATTTACAAAAATAATAATTTTATGAATACCGGCAACTGTCGAACGGCATATTTTTCGGATAGACAACCCATTGGATTTTTCAACCCCAATAACGTCAAAATCCGCATAGGCTAAAACAGCTACATATCAACAAGT
>CAUDHE010000086.1 GCA_958449275.1 uncultured Alistipes sp.
TCCGTCGGCATCCTCGACACGCACCGTGGAACGGCGCACGGGTGCATAGTTGCCAACCACATTTATCTCGGTGAAACACTTCGTACGGCGTATCACATCCTCGGGACCGCCGTAATCGCCGAACACACACGTGTGCATCAGCCTGGCACGCGCGGCAGGTTGATTGAACCACGCCACGTTGAGTTCGGGCTCGGGTTCGCAGGCTCCGAGGAACGACCACTTGCCGTCGACCCACACCTCGACCCAAGCATGATTGTCGTCGGTATGCGCCCAGCGCGGCGTGTAGACCTGACGCGCGGGAATGCCCACGGCACGCATGGCTGCGACGGTGAACGTCGATTCCTCGCCGCAACGCCCCTCGGCGGTGCGGATCACCGCAAGCGGCGACGAGGTACGGCTGTCGGAGGGTGTGTAGGTAGCCTTCTCGTGGCACCAGTGGTTCACCTCCAGAGCCGCATCGTGCAGCGACATACCCGCCACACGGCTGCGCAGGGTGTCGTAATATATGGTGCGGAACTCGTCAAGACGTTCGTTGTTGACGCGCACGGGCAACACGAAATGGCGGAACAGATCCTCGGGAACGTAACGGCCCCACGGCATTTCGCGACGGGCGCGGAGCGACATGCGAACGTTGTCCAGAAAAAATTCGCCCTCGTAATCGCCCACGTCGGCCGTACTCATGGCACCGTAAAGAAATTCCATAGCTTCGCGCTCCTCGACCGACATGTCGCCGTCGAAGACCGAGAACAGACTGCCGTCGGAGAACATGGCCCGTCGGGCTTCGAATTCGTCGTGTATCCCGCGACGCAGATCGCCGTCGGAGATGAAATGACGCGCACAGCCGACTGAAAGTGCGGCCGCCGCCATACAGAACGGGTAAAATAATCTTTTGACGTTCATTTAGAATGATGTTTTGCCGTAAAATTACAAATAAAAAACTAATTTTACACCGAAAAACATAATTAATGAACCGTTCCGAAGGAAACATCGCGGCATTGTTGCCGCTCGCCGTATTTCTCGGCATCTACCTCGCGGGGTCGCTGCTCGCGAACGATTTCTACAAGATACCCATAGTCACTGCGGCCATGATCGCTTCGGTATGCGCCGTAGCCATGACGCGGCACATGCCGCTCGCCGAGAGCACAGGCCACTACTCGCGCGGCGCCACGGACATGAACATCATGCTGATGATCTGGATATTCGTACTGGCTGGAGCCTTCGCCGCCTCGACCAAACAGATGGGCGCCGTAGACGCCACGGTAGCTCTCACCATGCGCATCGTCCCCGAACGGTTCCTGCCTGCGGGCATATTCATCGCGGCGTGTTTCACCTCGATATCGATAGGCACGTCGGTCGGCACCATCGTCGCCCTCGTCCCCATAGCCTCGGCCATAGCCGACCGAACGGGATGCAGCGCCCCGTGGATTACGGCCATAGTCGTCGGAGGAGCGTTTTTCGGCGACAACTTGTCGTTCATCTCCGACACCACCATAGCCGCCACTCGCACGCAGGGATGCAGCATGCGCGACAAGTTCCGCACCAACCTGCTGATAGTGGCCCCCGCGGCGGCGATAACTCTGTTAATATACGTATTCTCGCAGAACCACGCCTTGTCGTACGACCATGCCGCCACTGACATACATTGGGCGACAGTATTGCCCTATATGCTCGTACTCGCAGCCGCGATGGCGGGCGTAAACGTACTGATCGTACTGACAGCGGGAATAGTGTCGGCCGGATTGATCGGAATAGCGTGCGGAAAGATGACGCCGCTCGACTGGATGTCGACCGTGGGCGAGGGAATAGGCTCTATGGGCGAACTGATAATCATCACGATGATGGCGGGCGGAATGCTCGAAATGATACGTCTCAACGGAGGCATCGACTACATCATATCGCGCCTCACGGCACGGATACACAGTCGGCGCGGAGCCGAGGCCGCAATAGCCTCGATAGTGATGTTCGCCGACGTATGCACGGCCAACAATACCGTGGCGATACTCTCGTCGGGATCGATAGCACGCAACATCGCCGAGCGTTTCGGCATACCGCCGCGGCGCACGGCCAGTCTGCTCGACACCTTCTCGTGCTTCATGCAGGGCATACTGCCCTACGGGGCGCAGTTGCTCATGGCAGCGGGACTCGCAGCCGTTTCGCCCGTAGAGATCATATCGTACCTCTACTATCCCATGATAACGGGACTCTGCGCCGCGGTCGCCATAATTCTGCAAAGACCGCAATACAGATAATTCGGGCGGCAGCCTGCGGGGCACGCTAACGAGCGAACGCAAGTTGCGGGCCTCCGCGGGGCGAGGCTGCGGCCCGCGCGACTCCGAAGAGTCGCATCGAACGGGTTTATGAAAGGCAATATCTCACATTTCGGCACGTATAGTTTGAAAACTATGCAAAAAGACATATATTTGCCATTATAAAACAACGACACGATTCAAACCAAATAAAAAAATCGAGATTATGAACAAAATTTACAAACTCTTACTGGCTGCCGCGGCCGTGGTGACACTGGCATCGTGCGGCGGCAACGCAGCCAAGAAAAGCGAGTGCTGCGGCGCATGCAAGGAGAAGCTGCCCGTAGGATTGCAACTGTACAGCATCCGCGACGACATGGCGCAGGATTTCAAAGGCACACTTCAGAAGGTGAAAGACATGGGTTACGACGGCGTGGAGTTCGCAGGTCTGTTCGACAACTCGCCCGAGCAGGTAAAGGCCTGGTGCAAGGAGATCGGCCTGGAGCCTGTTTCGGCACACGTACCTTTGGCCGACATGCTGGCCGACATCGACAAGGTGATTGCCGACTACAAGGCCATCGGATGCCAGTACATAGTGATCCCCTACGTTACCGAGGAGCGTCGTCCGGGCGGCGATAAGTTCATGCAGATGATCGAAGAGATACGTTCGATCGGCGAAAAGACCAAAGCCGCAGGTCTCACGCTGCTCTACCACAACCACGACTTCGAATTCCAAAAGACCGAGAGCGGAGAGTTCGGCCTCGACTTCCTTTACAGTTCGATTCCCGCCGAGCTGTTGCAGACCGAGCTGGACGAGTGCTGGGTGAAATACTCGGGACAAGATCCCGTGTCATACCTGCACAAATATGCCGGCCGTGCACCCGTAGTGCACCTCAAGGACTACTTCGCCGAGGGCGAGCAGGACGGCGATCCTTATGCGCTCATCGGCCTGAACGAGGGCGAGGAGAAGAAGAACACCGCGTTCGAGTTCCGTCCTTTGGGTTGCGGCTTGCAGGATGTTCCGTCGCTCGTGGCGGCAGCCAAGGAGGCAGGCAGCAAATGGCTCATCGTAGAGCAGGACAACCCCAGCATGGGTAAGACTCCGCTGGAGTGCGTAGCGACCAGCATGGAGTACATGAAATCGATCACTTCGTGCAAGAAAGCCGAGAACACCGATGCCGAAAAAACCGAGTGCGGCGGCTCATGCTGCTCGAAGAAATAACGGCGACAGCGTAAAAACGCGTGTCCCCACAAAAGAAGGTTGTCCAATTACGGGCAACCTTTTTTAATACTTACGGACATCGGAAATTTCGATTTTTACATAACATTGTTTCATATGACCGATTTTTTACATATCTTTACGGTAATTTGACAACCATTACATTACTAACCCCTAAAAACGAAAACATTATGAGCTCAAAATTATCGCGTTTGGACTTCCTGCGCTATTCGGCGCTCGGAGCATCAACCTTGATACTGCCTCGCGCGGTATCGGCGGCCGCAGCGCCCAAAAAACCGAAGAAAGGCGACGTAAACGACAAGATAAACATAGGTTTCATAGGTTTGGGACAGCAGGCGATCCACCTGCTTTCGGGATTCATCACCATACCCGAAGTGCGCGTGATAGCGGGTTGCGACGTGTACGACATCAAGCGCGACCGCTTCGTAAACCGAGTGAACCAATATTACGGCGAGCACGGAATAAAGAATAAGGTGGACATGTATGTCAAATTCGAGGAGTTGCTCGCACGTCCCGATATCGATGCCGTAGTCATAGCCACCCCCGACCACCAGCATGCCCGCATCGCCATCGCGGCTTGTAAGGCAGGCAAGGACGTATATCTCGAAAAGCCGCTCACGTTCACCATCTACGAAGGTCAGCGTCTGATCGAGGCCGTTCGCGCCAACAACCGCATTCTTCAGGTGGGCAGCATGCAGCGTTCGATGGCTGAGTTCATACACGCGGCCAACATCGTCCGCGAAGGACGTCTGGGCAAAATATCGCTCGTACATGCGCACGTTGGCGACGGTCCCCGTCCCTACACCCTACCTAAGCAGGAGGTGCCCGCGGGACTGGATTGGGATCTGTGGCTGGGTCCCTTGGCCGACACTTGGCACTACAATCACGAACTCGTGCCCCTGATCACCGAAGACGGCGGCGACGAATGCTGGGGAGCATGGCGCTGGTATCAAGGTCTCGGCGGCGGCTACACGACCGACTGGGGCGCGCACATGTTCGACATCGCGCAATGGTGCATAGGCAAGGACGGATCGGGTCCCGTGGAGATCCTGCCTCCTTCGGCAAGTCTGCACCGCTGTCTGACCTACCGTTACGACAACGGCATAGAGATGATACAGAAAGATTTCGGTTACGGACAAGGCGTGAAGATTCAAGGCGAAAACGGATGGATCAAGGTACGCCGCGGCGGATTCGAAGCCTCGTCGCCTGACATGATGCCGAGCGACGTGGATCAAAAGGCCATGTACGAGACCAACGTGCCCCACTACCAGAGCTTCGTGAACAGCATCCGTTCGCGTCGCGATCCGAATGTTCCCGTAGAGACGGGTCACAGCTCGTGCACGGTATGTACCCTGGGTAACATAGCGTACGAGTTGAACCGTCCGTTGTCGTGGAATCCCATCGTCCAAAAGTTCATGAACAACGACGACGAGGCTAATTCGAAGCTCCACTACGAGTATCGCAAGCCTTACGAACTGGAATAAATTACGATTCAGCAAAAGCAGTTAATCGCCGCGCCTCCCACAGAGGTGCGGCGTTTTACAGTTACGAGGCGAGCCGCCGCGAACGATAAGTCGGACTCAATCTTGCGGCAATGAAACTCGGGCACATCGAGTCATATTAATTGAAGGTGAAAAAAGAGCGCCTCCCGACGATTTGTCGGGAGGCGCTCGCTCTCAAACTATTACTATTATCTTACGTCGATTAAAGATTCTTGGCTCTGACAGCACGAAGCATATCGTCGGTCATCGACGACAGATCCCACTGCGGCTTCCATCCCCACTCCTCGCGGGCGCAGGTGTCGTCCAACTTGTTGGGCCAGCTCTCGGCTATGGCCTGCTTCACTGGATTGACATCGTAGACCATACTAAATTCGGGAATACGCTTGCGGATCTCCTCGAAGATCATGTCGGGCGTAAAACTCATCGAGGCGATGTTGAAACTGTTGCGATGGCGCAACTTAGCGGGATCGGCCTCCATCAGCTCGACCATCGCACGCAATGCATCGGGCATATACATCATATCCATGTAAACGTCGCGCACGGGGCAAACGAACTTCTCGCCCTTCACGGCCGAATAGTATATCTCCACGGCATAATCGGTCGTACCGCCGCCGGGAAGAGTAACATTCGATATGATACCGGGGAATCGTACCGAACGGGTATCCACGCCGAAACGGGTGTGGTAGTAGTTGGACAACAATTCGCCCGTCACCTTGCATACTCCGTAAACGGTATCGGGCTGCATCACCACATCCTGAGGGGTGTTGTCGCGCGGAAAATCGCCGCCGAAAGCACCGATCGAGCTGGGAGTGAACAGTGCGCAACCGTACTGACGCGCTATCTCGAGCGAATTGGTCAACGCACCGATGTTGATCTTCCATGCCAGCGTGGGATTCTTCTCGCCCGTAGCCGACAGCAACGCCACCAGATTGAAGATCGAATCGATGCCGTACTTATGCACCAACGCCGCGTATCGCTCCGCGTCGAGCGCATCGAGCTGTTCGAACGGACCGTCGGCAGCCAACTTCTCCGACGGTTTCAAATCGGCGGCAACAACGTTGGCACCGCCGTAAATCCCACGCAGACTGGTTACCAATTCGGAACCGATCTGACCTCCTGCACCTACAATAAGTATCTTTTTCATAAGAAACGTTTACAAATCGACCGTAAAGGTAACGCTTTTTATTAAAATTCGTTAGCGAAATGTTCGTTTTTTACATTTTTATGCAAGAAAAACGGCCGATTCGCAAGCGAATCGGCCGAAAAAGTCGCACAACGCGACGTCAATGTCCGTAAGCATCGACATCGCGCGACGATATCGGCACGGTCAATGCCCGCCATACATACCATATGTAAGCCGCGGCGACGGGGATAAACAAAGAAACCCGGCTCATGACCTCGAGCGTAAATTCGCTCGACGAGGAATCGGCGATCGAAAGCGACGAGGCGGGATCAGTCAGCGACGGATAGTAACAGGTGTTGTTCCACCCCGCGCACAACAGCAATCCCAGCACTGCGAGTATGCTGCCGATGCCGCTGAACCACACTGCGCGGCGACTCCGTCTCGCACCGAGCACGATTCCGCACAACACGGCGACGACTCCCGCCAAGAACACGGCCGTCACGGCAGGCATCTCGACAAAATTGCGGAGATATTTGTATTTCTCGACGAACACGCCGCCATCGGGATAGTAACCGTAGCCCTCGGAGAGCAGCAGCGACACGACGAACACGAGAAAAAAACACAGGAACAACGCGGCAGTAGGAATCGAGCGGCGGGCGGCACGACGACGAATATCGTCGTCGTCGATATTGTTTATGAAGAAGTGCAACGCAGTGAGTTGCGACAGCAGCATGACAGCCATGCCGAGGCAGACGTTGCGGTAGTCGGCCACAGCCTCCAGACCGTGCCAAGGCGACATCCAGCGCGAGATAATCATATCGCCGCCCGTCGCGACAATGTCGGATCGGTCGACGGAGAAATTCGCCCCCGTAAAAAACGTCCCGACGGCCACGCCCAACAACAAAGGACCGACCACGCCGTTGACGATGAGAAAAGCGTTGAACGTACGTTCGCCGAAGAGGTTGGCGGGTTTGCGTCGGTACTCGTATGCCACGGCCTGAATTACGAATACGAACAGAATGGCGAACCACACATAGTACGCGCCGCCGAAACTCGTGGAATAGAACAGCGGAAACGAAGCGAAGAACGCACCGCCGAAAGTAACCAGCGTGGTGAAAGTGAGTTCCCATTTGCGGCCGAGTGCGCCGACGATCAATTCACGTCGATCGTCGGTGCGTCCCATTACATACAAAAGACTTTGGCCGCCCTGCACGAACATCAGGAACACGAGCAACGCGCCGAGCAGCGATATGATGAACCACCAATAGTGCTGAAGAAGGGATAATGTCGTCATGATCGTCTATTTTTTATCGGGTCCTATACTTATCTGTTTGAACATGATGCTCAGTTCGGCCGCGAGCAGCGCGGTGAAAACGAAAAAGGCGGTTACGACCGAAGCTGTCGACATGTCCGATACGGCCACCGACACCGGCATAAGGTTCTGTATGGCCCACGGCTGGCGCCCCATCTCGGTAACGACCCACCCTGCCTGCGAGGCCAGATAGGCCAGCGGCACCGCCCATATCATCATCCGAAGCAGCCGACGGCGGTACTCCAAAGTCCCTTTGCGAAGAAACCACAGCACCGCAGCAAACAGAATTATGAAAAGCATTCCCGCACCCACCATAATACGGAACGCATAAAACACGACCGGCACATTCGGCACGCTCTGTTCGGGCGACGCGAGATAACCGTAACCCAGATAGGCGAAATACTCGTCGAGAAAAATCGCACCCTCGCTCGTGTCGGGGTCGAAAAGCCTCCGCACATCGGCAGCCTCAACCTTGTCGCCGCGCCGCAGTGCATCGCGATAGCGGGCCAACTCCCCTATCGCCCTGCGGCCGTGCTCCATCTTCTCCGACACCGACATTATGCCGTGTTCGGGGTCGCCGTCGACCAAATCGTTTATGCCGGCCACGTAGGCATCGGCATCGCGATAGCTCATAACCGACAGCAATGCGGGAATATCGGCCCTGAATCGAAAAACATCGCCCGTCTCGCGTTCTGCCGCGGGGCGCAGCACGCCCGCCACAGTGAGCGGAGCACGTTCCGAACCGTCGTACAAAGCCTCCATCGCCGCCAGCTTCATAGGCTGTACCTCGGCGACCACGGCACCCGAACGATCGCCCGAAAAGGCTGCGATCAGAGAGAACAGAAGACCGAACACGGCTGCGATCCCGATACTCCGCTTCGCCATAGTCCGCTCGCGACCGCGCAACAGATACCACGCCGACACACCCGTCACGAACACAGCCGACAGAACGAATGACGAAGTGACGGTGTGCGAGAATTTGTTGATGGCAACGGGAGAGAACAACACGTCGAAAAAAGAGGTCATCTCGTAACGCACCGTATCTGGATTGAACGTGCATCCTACGGGATACTGCATCCACGCATTGGCCACCAAAATCCACAATGCCGACAGATTGGCGCCTACGGCCGTCAGCCAGGTGGCAGTGAGATGGAATCTGCGGCTGACACGTCCCCAACCGAAAAACATAACGGCGAAGAATGTGGCTTCGAGGAAGAAAGCCATTATGCCCTCGACAGCCAGCGGCGCGCCGAAAATATCTCCCACGAAATGGGAATAGTTGGACCAGTTGGTGCCGAACTCGAATTCGAGAATAAGCCCCGTAGCCACGCCTATGGCGAAATTGACGGCGAAAAGGCGCATCCAGAATTTGGTCATCCGCAGCCACTCGGCGTCGCCCGTACGTACATAGATCGTCTCCATGACGGCGCACAGGATACTGAGCCCGAGTGTCAGCGGCACGAAAAGCCAATGATAGGCGGCCGTCATGGCGAATTGCGCGCGCGACCAGTCGACTACCGACATAAGTTCCGTAACCATAGCAAATTATAATTTAATATCAGCTTTAAATTCAACATATCGACACAACTTCGCGATATCGGCAGTTCACCGCAGCCGTACGCATCGGACAGCGTGACTACTGATAATTATCCGTCATATTCTCCATCACCGCAGCGGCACGTTGCGATTCATCCATACCGCCCAGGGCAGGCACGAAGAACAGCAGGCGCAGCACAACGAAAATCACGACCAGTTTTACGACGATCACGATCCACAGCGTGCGCCCCACATCCATCGCCCGAAATCCGTCGCGATAGAATCGGAACACCCGCAAGAACAGATTGCGGCTATTGTTTCGTTTCACGACCGACATCATATTACGCATCACGAACCATTTCCGTTGCGGAATTTCAAAAATCAGTCAATATGCGTCGGGAGCGATACGGCAAGACTTTTTCGGATTAAAATAAGTCTCGAACGAGTATCGACGACCAAATACGGAACCCTCATCCGATCCCGAAATAATTTGCAGACAAAATATAATTCGCTTACTTTGCAAGACAATTAAACAATGCGAACATGAACGTACAGACGGCAAACACACCGGCGACTCCCGTTATCGACACTCCGAGACTACGATTGCGGCCGTTCCGCGAGGACGACCTCGACCGATTGTTCGAATGCGCCCGAGACCCTGTGATCGGCGACCGTGCGGGCTGGAAACCCCACGAAACTCGCGAAGAATCGGAAACCGTTCTGCACGAAGTATTC
>CAUDHE010000087.1 GCA_958449275.1 uncultured Alistipes sp.
CTCGTCGAAGACATAAACACGCAGGTAAAAAAGATCGACGGAGTGAAATCGGTGAACATAATACTCACCTTCGAGCCGCCTTGGGACCGAAGCATGATGTCGGAGGAGGCGTTGCTGGAGTTGAATATGCTCTGACGGAACAAACCGCACACACGACGACACCAACCCAATTACCCATGATTCGAAAAAAACGAAGCCCAAAAGACAAATCGCAGGAGGAGACTCCGCATATCGGTTGCTGCCAATATCTGTCGTCGCTCGACCCGCTGCACCGCACAGAGATCTACAACACGCTGGGCTACGAGCGTCTTACCCGCAAGAACCACGACGTCAATCGTTTCTATGCGGAGTGCCGCTCCGACTGGCCGCAGACGTTCTACCTGATGTTTCTGCGCACGCTGGGCGACAGATGCAACAAGGAGGCTTTCACCACATTGGCCCGCACGGTGCCTTATGCGGCCATCATGCGCGAAAAACTCGTGCCCCGCAACGTCGAAGCGATGCTGATCGGGGCGTCGGGATTGCTGGACATGTATCAGCACGACGAATACATTCTCGATCTGAAGCGCGACTTCGCCTATCTGGCCAACAAATACGCCATATCGCCGATGTACATCTCGCAATGGTCGCTCGTAAAAGTACGTCCCAACAATCACCCCATACTGCGACTTTCGCAGGCGGCCATGTTCCTATCCTCGATGCGAAACGTAATGGATCGCATACTCGAATGCCGCACCGCGGGCGACGTCAACAACCTTTTCGGAGTACAGACCTCGAAATACTGGTACAACAAATACACGCCCGCAACCGAATCGAAATACATATCGAAATACATAGGAAAAACCAAAACCGACTTGCTGGGTATAAATCTGGTGGTGCAGATGCAGTTCGCCTACGGCTCCTACATCAACAACGAAACACTCAGAACCAGAGCAATGTCCCTGCTGGAGAACATACCGGCCGAAGACAATAAGATAATACGAAAATGGAACGTCGGCGGCAAGCCGGCGAAAACGGCTTTCGACAGTCAGGCGCTGATTCAACTCGACAACGAGTACTGCCAAAAAAAGAGTTGCGACATTTGCCCTGTCGGACGACGTATAGCCGCTTGCGCAGCCGTGCCGCAAATATAACCGGGCAACGACGCGACTCGAAATAGTCGTGCTGACCTTGCCTCGCGGAGGTCCGCGAGTAATTGCGTATGCCCATTCGCGATCCCGACAGCCGGCCGGCCGAAAACACAGCTTGCGAAAAAGACTTTACTCATTGATATTTCCGTTCGGAATCGAAAAAAATCCCATTACCATTAAAATCAAGCACATATTTTGTTGTTTGAAAAGAAATCTTTATTTTTGTAAGATGTTAAAAACTTTCAGGAAAAACATATCAAAAAATTATGGATATAGTCAGTAACATAATCAAACTCCTTTTCGGATCCAAGACCGAAAAAGATCGCAAGCAGATAGAGCCCTACGTTCAAAAAATCAAGGAGATATACCCTACGATACAAAATTTGTCGAACGATGAACTGCGCGCCCTCAGCGCCGACCTGATGAAACGCATAGCCGATTTCATAGCCGACGACGAGGCGCACATCGTCGAGCAGAAAGCGCGTCTCGAACTGGCCGACACTACACTTGCCGACAAAGAGAAGATATCGAAAGACATAGACGCCACCACCAAGCGCATCGACGAAAAGATCGAGCAGAAGCTGGACGAGATATTGCCCGAAGCCTTCGCCATCATGAAGGATACGGCGCGCCGCTTCACCGAGAACGACACGGTGGAGGTGACGGCGACGGCATTCGATCGCAACCTTGCCGCCCATAAGGATTTCGTCACCATAGAGGGCGACAAGGCCGTTTATTCGACGCACTGGACGGCCGGAGGCAACGACATAAAATGGGACATGATCCATTACGACGTGCAGTTGTTCGGCGGCGTGGTGCTCCACAAAGGCAAGATCGCCGAGATGGCCACGGGCGAGGGCAAGACTCTTGTCGCCACACTGCCCGTATTCCTCAATGCCTTGGCCCGCAAAGGTGTACACGTGGTGACGGTGAACGATTATCTGGCCCGACGCGACTCAGAGTGGATGGGGCCCATGTATGAGTTCCACGGATTGTCGGTCGACTGCATCGACAAACATCAGCCCAATTCGGAGGCGCGCCGCAAAGCCTATTTGGCCGACATCACGTTCGGTACCAACAACGAATACGGTTTCGATTATCTGCGCGACAACATGGCCTCGTCGCCAAAGGATCTCGTGCAGCGCAAACATCACTATGCGATAGTCGACGAGGTGGACTCGGTGTTGATCGACGATGCACGTACGCCCCTCATCATATCGGGTCCCGTACCAAAGGGCGACGACCAACTGTTCGAAACGTACCGCCCCTCGATAGAAAATCTCTATAACCTTCAGAAGAATCTGGTCACCTCGCTCGTGGCCGAGTCGCGACGCCTTTTCGCCGAAAACAAACTCGACGAGGGCGGAGTACTGCTTTACCGCGCGCACAAGGGTCTGCCCAAATACAAACCGCTCATCAAGTTCTTGTCGGAACCCGGTATAAAGACACAGTTCCAAAAAACCGAGAACATCTACATGCAGGATAACAACCGTCGCATGCCCGAGATAGTGGACGACCTCTACTTCGTGATCGATGAAAAGCTCAACTCGGTGGAGCTGACAGACAAGGGTCACGACGCCCTTTCGAAACATTTCAACGAGGACGGCTTCTTCGTGCTGCCCGACATAGGCAACGAGATAGCCGATCTGGAGAAGAGCGAACTCACGGCCGAGGAGAAAGCGCAGCGCAAAGACGAGGTGATAAACGACTATTCGATCAAGTCGGAGCGCGTACACACGGTAAATCAGCTCCTGAAAGCATACTCTATGTTCGAAAAGGACGTGGAATATGTGGTAATGGACAACAAAGTGAAAATCGTCGACGAGCAGACGGGCCGTATTCTCGACGGCCGCCGCTACTCGGACGGCCTGCATCAGGCCATCGAGGCCAAGGAACGCGTGAAGGTGGAGGCTGCCACGCAGACTTTCGCCACCATTACGCTCCAGAACTATTTCCGCATGTACCACAAGCTGGCGGGTATGACGGGTACGGCCGAGACGGAGGCTTCGGAGTTCTGGAACATATACAAACTCGACGTGGTGGTGATACCCACCAACCGTCCCGTAGTGCGTCACGACCGCGAAGACTTGATCTACAAGACAAAACGCGAGAAATACAACGCCGTGATAGAAGAGGTGGTGCGTCTGGTCGAGGCGAAACGCCCCGTGTTGGTCGGAACCACGTCGGTGGAGATCTCGGAACTGCTGAGCCGCATGCTCAAGTTGCGCGGTATAAAACATAATGTGCTCAATGCCAAGCAGCACCAGTTGGAGGCGCAGATCGTGGCCGAGGCAGGTCGTTCGGGCCAGGTGACCATAGCCACCAACATGGCGGGACGAGGTACGGACATCAAGCTGACGCCCGAAGCCAAGCAGGCGGGCGGTTTGGCCATCATCGGTACGGAACGTCACGAAAGCCGTCGCGTCGACCGCCAGTTGCGCGGCCGTTCGGGACGTCAGGGCGACCCTGGATCGTCGCAGTTCTTCGTATCGCTCGAAGACGACCTGATGCGTCTGTTCGGATCGAGCCGCATAGCCGCGCTGATGGACCGCATGGGAATCGAGGAGGGCGAAGTAATCCAGTCGAAGATGATGACCAATGCCATCGAGCGAGCACAGAAGAAGGTGGAGGAGAACAACTTCGGAATACGCAAACGCCTGCTTGAGTACGACGACGTGATGAATTCGCAGCGCGAGGTGATCTACACCCGCCGTCGCCATGCTCTGTACGGCGAACGCATAGAGATCGATCTGAACAACATAATGTACGACTATGCCGAGTCGTTCATGGAGTCTCACGAGGGCATGGACTACGAATCGTTCTCGTTCGAACTCATTCGCGAAGTGGCGCTCAAACCATCGTTCGACGAGGCGAAATACTCCTCGTCGAAGCCGCGCGAGATTGTCGAGATGATCGTCGAGGATCTGCGCACGCTTTTCGAGCGACGCGCCAAGGCCGTGGCCGACACGGTACGCAACACCATGCAGACCATTTACGAGGATAACAAGGACCACATGGATCGCGTGATTCATTTCCCCATCACCGACGGGCATTTGGGCTTCCATGTCCCCGTGGAGTTGCAGCGATGCAAGGACAGCGACGGAGCCGAGATATATAAGGTATTCGCAAAGATCGTGATGTTCACCACAATCGACGACGCATGGCGCGAGCATCTGCGCGAGATGGACGAATTGCGCCAAAGCGTGCAGAATGCCACCTATGAACAGAAAGATCCTCTGTTGATCTACAAACTCGAATCGTACAACCTGTTCTCGCGCATGCTGGAGAAGGTGAATCGCGAAACGCTCGCCATACTCGACAAGGCTTACATTCCCGTTCGCGAGAACAACCCCGAATCGGTGCAACAGGAGCGTCGGCAGCAGGCCAAAGTGGATGTCAACAAATTGCAGGCTTCGCGCACGGCGGCAGCTGCGGCGGCGGGTCGGGGTGAAAAGAGTAAACCCGCTCCGATCAAGGTGGAAAAGAAAGTCGGGCGCAACGACCCGTGTCCGTGCGGCAGCGGCAAGAAGTACAAACAATGCCACGGTAAAATGATGTAAGTAATACGTTTAACGATTGTCGCAAAGGCAATCGTTAAATGTATAAGACAATAAACAAATATACGAATTACCGCCATTCACCGTCGGCAGTCGGAATGCGTGAGCCTCGGCGAGCGGCAGTCCGCCGCGCGGAGGGGGGGGGAGCGAACAACCGATATTGCGCAGCGATATCGAAATGCACTGCAACGGTACTATTTCGAATAAATTAAAATTTTCATCATGGGATACGAAGAAGAGAAACAGCGGCAGCTCGACATGCGTTACCTGCGCATGGCGCAAATATGGGCCGAAAACTCCTATTGCGTGCGGCGCAAGGTAGGAGCGCTCATTGTGAAAGACAAGATGATAATTTCCGACGGCTACAACGGCACGCCGTCGGGATTCGAAAACGTATGCGAAGACGAGGCGGGAAAAACGAAAGCCTATGTGCTGCATGCCGAGGCGAACGCCATAACCAAGGTGGCGAAAAGCGCCAACAATTGCGACGGCTCGACGCTGTACATCACCGACGCCCCCTGCATAGAGTGTTCGAAGTTGATTATTCAGGCCGGAATACGGCGCGTGGTATACATGAACGACTACCGTTCGGAAGAGGGGCTCGACCTGCTTAAGCGCGTCGGCATCGAGTGCGTGAAACGTTCGACAGACGAGGAATAGGCGGTTGGCTCCCGTATTCCGCCCGTCAATCGACGTCGCTCCACAGACCGCGCGTTATCTCGCAACGCATGACAGCGAGATAACGTGCCTTGCTCCATCGGAACGTAAGCGCATACCAGCCGCACAAAACGGCAGTAGCCGCCCACTTCGCGCACTCGGTAATGCGTACGCGACGCACTCGATGGTAAAATTTGGCACGCATCAACTGGCTTACGCCCACATTGTAGCTCAGCCGAGAGAAATATGAGCGAGTCAGCTTCTCGGGCGGAATTATATGATACATGACCGCTTCGGGTGCATAGTAATACGCCGCATCGGCCAAACGAAGCCTCTCAAACAGATCGCTCTCTTCGCCGCCCGTAAGCGACGCTCCCACCCTGCCGAGCGAAATATCGAATACTCCGTAGCGCTTCACCGCACTATGGCGCAACGCCATATTTCCGCCGCCGGGAATACGGCCCTCGGGAAACGGACGAATGCCGTTGCCGAGATATAAAGTATTGGCTATGAGACGTTCGGTATAACGCGACATCCACGACGGACGCCCCGTGACATATTCCGCCACGATCGGGCCGCCCGCCGCAACCGCCTCGGGAACATTATCGAACAACGATATGTAGGCCGAGATAAATTCGGGGGCTATACGCTCGTCGTCGTCGATGATGGCTATATACTCTCCCGCGCTCTCGCGGATGCCTCGATTGCGGGCATAGGAGAGACCTTGGTTGGGTTCGTCGACCATACGCAGATTGAATCCCGCATGCTCGGCGACGAATGCGGCAAAACGTTCCGAAGTATCGTCCGAGGAGTTGTTGTTCACCACCACGCACTCCCACTCCTCGCGGGGCGCATCCTGTCCGACAACCGAAAGCAGCGTCTCCATAAGACACGCCGCACGATTATAAGTGGCTATTATAAGTGAAAGTCTCAACATAAATCCCGCCTCGTTCGATATTCCACACTTTTTTCAGATAATTATACATTTCAATATACCGACATCACGGCATTGCAAAGCCGAATCCTTATGATCGTCGACCCGCGGCCCGTTGCCGCGTCAGCATGTCTGCCCCTCCGCTAATCTCCTCGGAGGTGAACTCGGGTCATCGCACCCCGAATATGACGCATTAAAGCAGCGTTTACCGCACGGTACTCGGACAGACAACCGTATGTCAGAACGGCAAATCGTCGGGATCGTCGTCGGTCGCGGGAATCGACTGCGAAGCCGAAGCGGCACTGCCCTGCGGCTGTTGCGGACGGGCCGAAACACCTCCGCCGTATGACTGCTGACCTCCCGAATAAGGAGTACCCGCAGCCCCCTGCTGCTGCGACCCGCCCTGCGCATTGTCGCCGCGACGACCGAGAAGTTTCATGTCGTCGGCCAGAATCTCGGTAGTATAACGCTTTATATTATCCTTATCCACCCACTCGCGGGTACGCAGACGGCCTTCGATATAGAGTTGCGAACCTTTGCGCACGAAACGGTCGACCACATCGGCCAAACCGCGCCACAGAGTGATGGTATGCCACTCGGTGAGTTCCTTGGTCTCGTTCGACTGACGGTCGTAGATACGTTCGGTGGTGGCCAGACGCACGCGGGCCACTTTCACGCCCGATTCGGTGGTGCGCACCTCGGGATCGATGCCCACATTGCCCACCAATATAACTTTGTTTATCATGATATAACGTTAATGTAAAGTATACGTCAAAAAGTCGTGGGAGTATCGCCCACATGCACCTTACCCTCGATATCGCTTTTAAGAGTCCCCAAGAAATCGTCGTCGGATCCCTCCATGAACTCCACCTTCACAGGCTGGAAGTAGAGCTTTTCGCGCACCGAGTCGGGAACGCGACGGCTGCGGCGCAGCTTCACGGCATCCTTCTCGGTGGTAAGCAGACGGGCCGAAGGATATTTTTCGAGCAACTCGACCATGCGTTTTATATCGGCCACCGAATAGACGTGATGGTCGGCGAAACTGAGCGAATCCATCACTTTGTAACGCTCGCGCGCACTCGCCACGAACACCTTGGGATTGCCTATGCCCGACATGGCGATCACCTCGTCGCCCGCGCGGAGCCGCTCCGTCGCCGAAGCCGTGACGGGCAAGGCCTCGGTAGGAATCATACGGGTGAAATATACCTTTTGATAAGCCACTTTCTGCAACTCCTTGCGCCACAAACGCTGCTCGAGCGGCGACATGGCTTCGGAACACTTGGTCACAATGAAATAATGCGCACGATAAAGCGAATCGACTCTGTCGCGCAACGTTCCGCACGGCAGGAAGTCGTCTTTGTAGAACGGACGGGTATAATCCATCACCACCACGTTTATGCGCGCATCGACATAACGGTGCTGGAATCCGTCGTCCATGATTATGAGATTCACCTCGGGATGCTCCTTCTCGATGCGGCGTATGGCCTCGACGCGTTTCTCGCACACCACGACCAAAGCATCGGGAAACTTCAATTTTATCTGCAAAGGCTCGTCGCCCACGTCGCGGTACGACGAACCGCACCGCACCTCAATATATCCCTTCGTCCGACGGCCGTAGCCGCGCGACAGCAGAGCCACGTTGTAGTGAGGCATCATGTAGCGCATTATCATTTCGGCCGTGGGAGTCTTGCCGGTTCCGCCGACCGAAATGTTACCCACGCATATCACGGGAACGGCGAACCTCTCGCTCTTGAGCAGCCCGCAATCGAACATCCAGTGACGGATGCCGATAACCAACCTGTATGGATAAGACAACAATTTCAGCAGAAACCTCATAACCGAACGGAAACGAATCCGCGTTTACAATTTTTCAAAGGTAACCAATTATTTGCTATTAACCAACGCGAAAGCGATTTTTTTACTTTTTTTACAATCATTCGACCTTTCGCATCCCCGCAATACGTGATTTTTTTGTAATTTTGTACGGAACTTTCGCGCTTCCGCGAACAATCGAATCATCGGGAAACCCCGCGCGTGATTCCCGCAACGATAACATCGAAAAAACTATGACCGCACACACAAAAATAATCGTCGTTTCGCTGTTGCTTTCGCTCGTCGCATGCCGCACCGAAAATGCCCGCACGGCAGACGAAGAGACGGCCGAAGAGCCGCAGCATACGTTGATCTACGGCATCGTGGCCGACAATTACCGTACCGAACGGGGCGAAGTGGGCAACGGAGAGACGCTCGGCAAGATACTCGACCGTTACGGAATATCGGCCGTCACGATCGACAAGCTCGACAAAGCGGCCGCCGACATATTCCCGCTGCGCAAGATACGCGCGGGACGACCGTTCACGGCTTTCCTGTCGACCGATTCGCTCTCGGCCGGACGACTCGACTGGCTGGTTTACGAAAAGGATGTCACCGACTACGTGGTATTCGGATTCGCCAACGACTCGATCAGTGTCTCGACGGGACAAAAGGATGTCACCATACGTCGCCGCCGCAGTTCGTCGACGATAGAATCGTCGCTGTGGGGAGCTATCATGCGCGACAGTCTGCCCAACGCTTTGGCCGCCGAGATGGAGGACATATACCAATGGACCATCGATTTCTTCGGTCTTCAGAAGGGAGACTCGTTCACCGTGATCTACGACGAGAAGCTGATCGACTCCACCTTGGTGGGCATAGGCCGCGTATGGGGTGCGAAATTCACCCACGCCGACAAAGACATCTACGCCATACCGTTCAAACAGAACGACAAAATTCAATACTGGGAATACGGCGGAGCGTCGCTGCGCAAACAGATGCTCAAGGCGCCGCTCAAGTTCACGCGTATAAGTTCGCGCTTCTCGAACGCCCGCCTGCACCCCATCTACCGCGTTTATCGCCCGCACCACGGCGTCGATTACGCCGCACCGAAAGGAACCCCCGTACACGCAGTGGCCGACGGAGTGGTGATCTTCAAAGGCTGGGGCGGCGGAGGCGGCAACACGCTGAAGATAAAGCATGCGGGCAATCTGGTGACGGGTTATCTGCATCTGAGCGGTTACGCCAAAGGAATCGCCAACGGCACACGCGTGTCGCAAGGGCAGTTGATAGGATACGTAGGCAGCACCGGTGCATCGACCGGACCTCATCTCGACTACCGAATATGGAAAAACGGTACGCCCATCGACCCGCTGAAGGTGCCGCAG
>CAUDHE010000088.1 GCA_958449275.1 uncultured Alistipes sp.
GGCACGTCGACGACCGAGCGAACGTCGGTTCCCGCCTCGCGCCCGCAACCCGCGAGCGCCGCCGAGGCGGTCAGCGCTCCGGCTCCGAGACGTCGAAGGAACTCGCGGCGGTCGATCTCCTTGTTTCGGGGATTCATATCGATCGGAGGTTATACGGTTCGATGATTGAGGTGTCCCTCCACATAGATGGCACTGAACGGACGAGCGGGGCACAGATTTTCGCAAGCTCCGCAACCTATGCAACGCTCGACGTTGACGGCAGGTATTTGAGGCGAATCCTTCTTGTCGGGGTCCGACGCCACCATGGTAATGGCCTGCGTGGGACAGTGGCGCGCGCAGTTGCCGCAATCGACTCCGTCGGTGAGAGGCACGCAATTATCCTTGATCCACACGGCATGGCCTATCTGAATCGACGATTTGTCGGCCGTCGTAATCGGCTTAATGGCTCCCGCGGGACACACTTCCGAGCACTTCACGCACTCGGGACGGCAATAGCCGCGTTCGTACGACATGACGGGCTGCATGAGCGTCATGAGACCCGCCGAAGGACGCAACACCTGATTAGGGCATACCGACACACAAAGCTGGCATCCCGTACAATGTTGCGCCATGTTGCGTGCGCCGAGCGATCCCGCAGGCGTTATGGGAGTTTCGCGCTCGGGAGCCTTTTTGTCGAGAATGGTCGCCAGACCTCCGTCCACCTTCATCTCCTGAGCTTTGGCGGCCGAAGCTGCCAAAAGGCCCAAACCCGCTATGAAGTTGCGGCGCGAGGCGTCGGCCTTTTCGGTCGGCTTCTCCTCGTTCTTTACGGCGGCATTATTACCGCATTCGCAATTCGTGCGGCGACGATATTCTATGGCACCTTTGTGGCAGATGTCGATGCAATCCATACACGCCACGCAGCGGCTGTAATCGACGGAATGGTTCTCGATGTCGATGCAAGAAGCCTTGCAGTTGCGGGCGCAACGTTTGCAGTCGACGCATTTCGACTCGTCGATCACGGGCTTCAGCAGCGAAAAGCGCGAAAGGGCGCCCAGAACCGTGCCGACGGGGCATATCGTATTGCAATAGGTACGTCCGTTGCGCCAAGCCAGAACGGCCAGCACCGTGAACGTCACGACTGCGATAGCGAAAGTGGCCACACTCCTGATCCATATTTCGGTAGAATAGAAAGCATAGCTGTCGAACCTTTCGGCGAAGAAAGCGAGAACGTTGTTGCCTGCCTGCCATACGGGAGCGAACAGATTCTGCGCAATGCGGCCGTAAGAGCTGTAGGGAGCCAGCAGGGCTGCGAACGATCCTATGCCCGCCGTCAAAGCCGCTGCGAAAAGGACCAGAACGCCGTAACGCAACCACGAGATTGCGGGTGAATAACCGAAACGGTTTTTCTTGCGTCGGCCGCCGAACCACGACACGATGTCCTGCATGACGCCGAGCGGGCATATTACCGAACAATAGACGCGTCCGAGAATAAGCGTCAGAACGACGAGCATCAACACGATGCCGACATTCATGGCCAGCAGGGCCGGCAGAAACTGGATTTTCGCCATCCATCCGAACCACACGTGCACGGTTCCCGTGAAATCGAGGAACAGCAGCGTGATGAGCGTGAAAAAGAGTGCGGCGGCGATGATTCTGATCTTTCGCAACATAAGTTTACAAGTTTTGTTTGTTTTATGAGTATCCCGTGGGGAAAGCATCGATCGACCGCAGGCCTTGCGGCAAATCGACCTCGTGTGCAAAAATAATAAAATAAAACGCTTTTGCGAATATCACGACTACCGTTTTTGTTACCATTTTTACGGTTTCGACGGAAATACAGGTCTGAGACAGCCGTTCGCCGACACAGCAGCTCGCCCAAAGGCTCCGTAAATCGCAAAAAAATACAGTCCGACGAATGCCGGACTGTAATGCGATTCGGACGAAACCGAATTATTTCGTGGCTTTCACGAAGTCGCCGTCCTTGTCGAAATCGACGAAAGACTTATCCGAGAGACCCACCTTATAGCCGTCGGTAGTGGTCTGGATCATGGTAACGTTCAGATCGGGATATTTGGCTGCGACATAAGCCTTGATCTTGGCGGGAAGAGCCGTTGCGGGAATACGACCGCTCTTCATTATGATCTGAGAACAATCGCCGCTGCCGCCCTCGAACGAAACCTGATTACCGCTGTTGAAATAAACGGTGTATTTGTCCCACGATGCCTCGCGATCCATTACGACCGACTTCACCTTCTCGTTGGGGAAGTTCTTCTGCACGAACTCCTGCGAGTTCTTGGGCAGCTTGTCGAAATCAACCTCCTGAGGCGCTGCGCTTACGGCAAAAGCCGTAGCCGCACATACGAAAAACAATAAAATTTTTTTCATAATAACAAATTTTAGTTAAAAACCGTATGTCTCGTCAGTGCAAATTATGTTCCGTTCGGGTTGCGGAGTGGAAAATAAAGTCGGATACGAATTTTCGGGATTGAGACATAAGAACATACGGTCGGGCGCAGCCTGCGGAGAACGCATGCGAGCGAGACGGACGGTTGCAGCCCCTCCCCGCGACTCAGCGAGTCGTTAATATTATGTCGTTATATTATATGGTATGGACTCAGAAAAACCTCTCGTCGAAATTCACGAGATAGAGTTTGTCGGCAGCACGCGTCACGGCCGTATAGAGCCAGCGAAGCATATCTTTGGTCATGGGTTCGTCGCCGAACAGACAACGGTCGACGAAGACGGCGCGCCACTGTCCGCCTTGCGCCTTGTGGCATGTGACGGCGTATGCGAACTTGACCTGAACGGCATTGAAATGGGGATTTTCGCGAATCTCCTTGTAACGTTTTATACGACTCTTTATATCGGTATAATCCTTCTCCACCTCGTCGAACAGACGGCGGCTCTCCTCGCGTGTGAGCGACGGCGATTCGGAGGTTATGGTATCGAGCAATATTTTGCATTCGATCTCCGTATCGTCGTAATCGGCGAACGAAAGCACGGCGTCGGCGAAGTGAAAACCGTAGAAATCCTCGAATCGGCGAATCTTTTTGAGACGGGCAATGTCGCCGTTGGCGATGAAACTCATCGGGCAGTTTTCTATACGCTCGGTATAGTGATAGTTGTTTTTCACCACCATCAGCATGTCGCCGCTCTCGATGGCCTCCTCGGCCGAGAGAATATACCGCCGCACACCCTCGTTGAATCGGTTGGCACGCTTGTTCGAACGGGTGACCACGATCGTCTCGTCGCGCCCGTAGGTATCGTAACAATCCTGCAACTTCTCCAGAAACTCTCCGCCGTCGATGGATTCGATGTCGGGACGGCTCAGGTCGAAACGGGGTATCTCGCATATGCCGTTATCGAGCATGCAACGTACCATAGTGGCGTTGAACAATATGCCCGATTCCACACCCTGACGCACCACGTCGTCCATCGAAGCGTATGTCACTTCGCCGTAATGCGACAGCGCCGTCGGTTCCAGCGCGGGACTGTAATCGGCTCCCACAGGCGGCAGCTGGGCATTGTCGCCGACCAGAATCAGCCGGCATCGCCGTCCCTTGCGCACGTATGTCACAAGATCCTCCAGAAGCGATCCGCTGCCGAAGATCTGGCCGTCGCCCGTAGAATCGGACAACATCGACGCCTCGTCGACAATGAAGACCGCATCCTGCTCCTTGTTCATGTCGATCGAGAATTTCGACTCGTAGTCGGCATTGGTGCGCTGGCGGTATATACGCTTATGGATGGTGAAGGCCTGCTGCCCCGAATAGCGTGTCAGCACCTTGGCGGCCCGCCCCGTCGGAGCCAGCAGAATGCACTTCACACCCGCTTCGCCAAGCACGGCGACCAATGCCGAAATAAGGGTCGTTTTACCGGTTCCCGCATAGCCGTTGAGCACGAAAATACGCGAATAATCGTCGGAGGAAAGGTATTCGGATAACTTTTCTACAACTTTTTTCTGGCTAAGTGTTGCGCCAAAAGAGATTTTTGCGTAAATTTGGCCTGCGATATAAGTGTTAAGCATTTGATCGTCGATATTGGTGCTACTGATTTTCGATACAAACTTAATAACAAATACTAAAAAATGAAAAAGGGAATACAACTTTTACTCGCACTGGTGATCATAGGTCTCATCTATGTGATCGCCGTGCAGATTCACACTCCCCTGAGCTTCGAAAAGCAGATGAAGGTCAGAAATGCGGCCGTGATAGTCAAATTGAAGGACATCCGTACCGCCGAGCGTGCATTCAAAGGTAAGTATCAGCATTTTACCGACAATTTCGACACGCTGATCAACTTCGTGCTCAACGACTCCATCGAATTCGAATTCAAACTGGTAGACGAGGATGACTCGGTAGGTATGGCCAAACTGAAGAAATCGGGCAAAAAGAATATCGAGAAGCGTTACGTGAATGCGATAGACACCATCTTCTCGCCCCGCAAACTCTCGGTGGAGGAGATCAAGAACCTGCGTTATATTCCTTATACCGACAACATGGAGTTCCTGTTGCAGGCCAACAACATCGTAACGGAGTCGAAAGTGGAGATTCCCGTCGTGGAGTGCCGCGCACCCTACAAGGCATATCTCGATACGGTGGCTTTCCGTCAGCAGATCATCAACCTGATCGACGATCAGGTGAACAACTTCGGCAGATATGCGGGTCTGAAGTTCGGATCGCTCGAAGGCGGTAACAACGAGGCAGGTAACTGGGAGTAACCCGTTGCGATAACATAATACGAATGTCCGCCCGTGCGATCGAGCGGACATTTTTTTAATATTCCGATACGATTTATGAGAATCATAAGCGGCAGTTGCGGCGGACGTACTATCGTGCCGCCGAAGAACCTCAGAGCGCGCCCCACTACCGATTTCGCCAAGGAGAATCTGTTCAACGTCCTCGGCAATATCCTGGATTTCGAAGGCATCGAAGTGCTCGATCTGTTCGCGGGAACGGGTTCCATCAGCTACGAATTCGCTTCGCGAGGTGCGGCGTCCGTCACATCGGTGGAGATCAATACGGTGCATTACAATTTCATCCGATCGACAGCCGCGGCTTTCGGACTCGATAATCTGCATGCGGTAAAGGCCAATGTGTTTCTTTACCTGAAAAGTTGCGGCAAACGCTTCGATATGATCTTCTCGGACGCCCCGTACGATCTGGAAGGCAGCGAGCGTGTCATAGATCAGGTATTCGAACGCGACCTGCTGAAAGACGACGGCATATTCGTATTCGAACACTCCAAATCCAAGGATTTCGGTACACATCCCAATTTTCGACAGTTGCGGAGCTACGGCAGTGTGCAGTTTTCAATATTCGGAAAATAGCCGTATTTTGCGGATAAACCGAAACTGAATCCCCGTAATTTTTATATACGGGGATTTTTATTTCAAGTTTATCGGAGTCGAGCGCAGCCTGCGGATAAGCACAGCAAGCCTCCGCGACTGCTCGCGCAGCTCTTTAGAGCCTCAAAACATAGATCCCGATTGATTTCGGGTGCAATTACTCGGAGAACAGAGCGCAAAATCCCTGTTTGTTGAACTGATAGTACATGTCGATACGTTCGGGGGTATCGTTTTCAAGCAGCAGGAGAAGTTCTTTCGTGAACTCAAGAGCCGCAGATCCGTTGGCGGTCACTATCCCACCATCCGAAACGGCCTGCTCGTGCACATATCCCTCGGAGTTGGTGTAATTCTCACCGCCCCACAGCTTGAGTTGCTCCAATCCATTGCCCGTATGCCTGATTTTATTCAGCAGACCGCATTTGGCGAGAAAAGACGCGCCGTTACAGATACCGCCGACTATCTTACCGTCGGCCACAGCCTTGGCCACGATAGGCGCTACCGAGTCGGCAACGGGAGTCAGCCAACCGAAACCGCCGACAAGCACAAGTGCGGCATAATCTTCGGGAATGGTGTCGAAACAATAGTCGGGCAATACCCTGAAACCGCCGCATGCGGAAACGGGTTCCATAGTCGGCGCCGCAATTTTGTTCACGTATTTGGGATTCGACTTGATTTCATGCTCATCGCAACCGATCGCTTCCATGAGATAGACCATTTCGTGAGACGCAAAATCGGGCAGCAACAAATATATAACTTCGTTATTCATATGTATTTAATAAAATTTAATTGCACTGTCGGTTACAAATCTGTTTAAGTCGTTCGTGAGGGCATTCGGCAACCCTGAAAAACCTCTGTTACAATATACGTTATTGTTGTTCCCGAATCCAGATCGACTACTTGACAAATATACTGTTTATTTTATATTTTTAACGGTTTTATATTTTTTTTGTAGCGAATAGTTGCAAATTCGGATTTTTGTACTACCTTTGCAATCGCAATCAGCAATGGTGCGTTAGTTCAGCTGGTTAGAATACGTGCCTGTCACGCACGGGGTCAGGGGTTCGAGTCCCCTACGCACCGCAAAAACCATAAAGAGAGTAATGATAAATCGTTGTATATTTGAAATATACGACGATTTGTTTTTTATTGTACCTAAAACTTATTCGAACATATATCGAATCACGTGTATTTCCGCAAAAGTCGATATGACAACCCGATCATGACACAACGGCATGAATAATCCGATGACGACGGATAAGTCCATTATTGCACGTCGTTTGCAACAAAAACAGTCATATGCATAACGGAAACGGCGATCGGGGAAAATGTCTCTGCCGATTCGGTTGTCGATACACAAAAAAATGTCCTAAAACAAATAATATTATGAAAACGTTATTTATAATGCTCCTTGTCGGATTCCTCGGCCCGGAGGTACAAGCACAAACCCCGACTTCCGCATCGACCGAACACGTGAAGTCGGCGACAGCCATCAGCAGAGTACTGGGCGACGGACGCAAGGTAGAGACCGTCGTGTTGGAATATGACACCCCGATCAGCAACAGAAGTCTGACTGCCGACAGTTACAGCGTCGAAGACAAAGAGGTGACGCGCATCTATGCCAACACGCTCCCCGAGCGTGCCGAACAAGGAGTCGACGGTCGATACGTCATTATAGAGGTGAAGGCGGAGGTCGATCTGAACGCGCAGCCAAAACAGCCTACGGAAGCCGATATGGAGAAGAAACAAGAGCGTGACCGCATGCAGGGAGGCCCGGGACTGAGAGCAGGATGGAGTACGGGCGGAGACGACGAATATCCGGGCGACGCCACCGTACGCCAGACCGCCAATATCGAAACAGCGCAAGGCAAAATTTACGCGGCGAGCGATACTCCGATCGAAACCACCGAAGAAATATGCCTCGTGGCCGACGATTTTAGGCAGGAGGAGTTCGTGAGTCCCTACACGGGTCAGGTACTACCCTACAACATCTATCTGCCTGAAGATTACGATCCCGAAGAACAATATCCGCTGGTGCTTTTCATCCACGACGCAGGTGTGGCGAGCGGCCCCGTCACGCAGACGCTCTACCAAGGCAACGGCGCCACATCGTGGGCCGAACCTGAGACGCAGGCGCGTCACAAATGTATCGTCGTGGCACCCGAATATCCCGTAATTACAGTCGACGACAATTGGAATTACAGCCACCATCTCGACACCACTATCGAGTTGCTGAAAGATTTGCAGACACGATATTCCATTGATCCCAACCGTATCTATACCACCGGCCAGTCGATGGGCTGCATGTCATCCATCGTGATGATGCTCAAGGAGCCCGACCTCTTCGCCGGAGCACTGCTCGTAGCAGGCAAATGGAATCCCGAACTGATGGGACCGCTCGACAAACAGAACATCTGGATCATCTCGTGCGAGGGCGACGTATCATCCAACACTTTGCAGGGACAAGCTGTCGAGAAATGGCGCGAACAAGGAAGCGACGTAACGGAGGCTACATGGGACATGACGCTGTCGCCCGAAGCGCTCTCTGCCGAGGCCGACAAAATGCGCGCCGAAGGCAACCATCTGCTGTTCACCCACCTCACGGGCGGCAACCACCGAGCTACGTGGTTCGTCGCTTACGGCATCGAAGGAGTGCAGGACTGGCTTTTCGAACAGCACAAATAGCTCTCGAAAGTAAAGGACGCCTCGGCGGAAGCGTCTCGCAAAATTGTCCTCAGCGCCGCGGAAGCGATGCCGATCATACAAACGAGCACCCCCGACGAAAACATGTTCGTCGGGGGTGCAACGCGAAGTGATTGTAAGATTTAGTACTCCAGCTTGGCCAAACGCTTGTAGCTGTTGTAACGCCACTTGGCATTCTCCTCGGCAGCAGCGAACAACTCCTCGGCCTCGGCAGGGAACGCCTTCTTGAGCGAAGTATAACGCACCTCCTTCATCAGGAACTCACGGAACTTCGTCCAATCGGGCTCTTTCGAATCGAGAACGAACGGATTCTTACCCTCGTCCTCCAACATGGGATTGTAGTGCCACAGATGCCAGTAACCGCAAGCCACGGCATCCTTACCCACGGTCTGCGTGCGGGTCATGCCGCCCTTAATACCGTGATTGATACAAGGAGCGTAAGCAATCACGAGCGACGGACCCGGGTAGGCCTCGGCCTCCTTGAGCACGTTGAACAATTGCGCCTGCGAGGCTCCTATCGATACCTGAGCCACATATACGTAACCGTAGGTCATGGCGATGGCACCCAGATCCTTCTTGCGGATGCGCTTTCCGCTCGATGCGAATTTGGCCACGGCACCCACGGGAGTGGCCTTCGACGACTGACCGCCCGTATTAGAATAAACCTCGGTATCCACCACGAGGATGTTTACGTCGGCACCCGATGCCAATACGTGATCCACGCCGCCGAAGCCGATGTCGTAAGCCCAACCGTCGCCGCCGATGATCCACTGCGACTTCTTCACGAGCCAATCCTTCATTTCGAGTATCTTACCGCAATAGTCGCAACCGCAAGCCTCCATCATGGGAACCAGACGGGCGGTAACCTCGGCCGACTTCGCCGACGAACCGCGGTTCTCGATCCACTCCTTCATGACGCCCTTAAGCTCGTCAGAGCACTTCGTGCACTCGGCGATCGCCTGCTCCATGTACTTTTGTATGCGGTCGCGAAGCTTCTCCACGCCCACATGCATGCCCAAACCGAACTCGGCGTTATCCTCGAAGAGCGAGTTGGCCCATGCGGGACCCTGCCCTTTTGCGTTGGTACAATAAGGAGTCGAGGGAGCCGAACCCGAATAGATCGAGGTACAACCCGTGGCGTTGGCAACCATCATCTTGTCGCCGAAGAGCTGCGAAATAGTCTTTATGTAGGGAGTCTCGCCGCAACCCGCGCAGGCGCCCGAGAACTCGAACAAAGGCTGTTCGAATTGCGAATTCTTCACGGTCTTGGTCTTGTCCACGGCGTCGCT
>CAUDHE010000089.1 GCA_958449275.1 uncultured Alistipes sp.
GTCGAAACTGTCGGCCAGCGCGGCGATTCCGTCGGGCGCGGCATTGCAGAGAGCCGTATCGAGCGTCACACCGTCGATACGGTCGGTGAGCAGACAGTTTACCGATTGCGATCGTCCTGTCATGTCGAATGCCGTAAGTTCTTCGGGCAGGAACGATTTGCCGTATATGGCCTCCAGATGCGGATTGTCGCGCGTGTAGCATTTGAGGATCTTCTCGCGACCTTCGTGTGTGACGAAAAAAGTTACGGCGGCATTGCCCGTGACGTATCGGGGCCTGCCGTCGACTCGATGCGGTTGCACGTCGCTCAGCGTGCGCCATTGCGGATTGATGTTCGCGAGGGTGTTGACTATGGCGACTGTTGAGATCATGGATTTCTGTATATTATTTAAGGTATGGGAAACGAACGGAGCGTCGCGCATGCGATGCTCCGTTCGTCGTCGGACGATCCGCCGTGCGGGTCGCCCGTGCTGTCGATTGCGGACCGATGCCGTTAGTGGCAGCCGCAGTCGTGATGATCGTCGCCGCATCCGTCGCCGCATCCGCCGCCGCAATCGCCTTCGCAGTCGTGGCAGTGGCATCCGCCCTGCGATGCCAAATCCTCGGGAGTGACGTCGCGCACCTCCACTACCTCCACGTCGAAATTGAGGGTCTTGCCCGCCATCGGATGATTGAAGTCCATCTTCACCGTGTCGGTGCCGACCTCCTTCACCACGCCCATCATGCGGTTGCCCTGCGCGTCGCTCATGGGAATCTGGTTGCCTTCGGTGAGCATATCCTCGGCCAATTTGCCGTCTATGACGAATATGGTCTTGGGCAGATCCACCACGGCTTCGGGAATGATCTCGCCGTAGCCGTCCTTGGGCTCAAGGGTGAACGACACTTTCTCGCCGGGCTCCTTGCCCATGATGGCGCCTTCGAATTTGGGGAGAAGCATGCCCGTTCCGCAGACGAACTGCAGGGGGCTGCCCTCGCGCGATTGATCGGCTATCTTGCCATCCACGGTGAGCGTGTAGTGCACCGATACCATTTTGCTGTTTTCTACTTTCATAAAATAATCGTTGAATGTGTGTTTTTTTTGTTTTCAAAGTTTCTGCGTGGCCGTGTCATGTGCGGCACCGTGCGGCTGACTGCCGTCGCTTTACGTTCGCACGGTTTCCGCCGCCGTCGGCCGACGGCACGTTACTCGGCGTTGCAGCAAACCAGGTTGCGGTCGCCGTAGCCGTTGTCGATCTTGGTCACGTAGGGGAAGAACTTGGCCTCGCGCACCCAGTCGAGCGGGAACGCCGCTTCGGCTCGGGTGTAGGGATGCGACCACTCGCCCGCGATCTCGGCGGCCGTGTGCGGCGCATTGACTACCACATTGTCCTTCTCTCCCGATGCGGCCGCCGCCTCGCACTCGCGTTTGATGCGGATAAGCGCCTCGATGAAGCGGTCCATTTCGGCTTTCGGCTCCGACTCGGTGGGCTCCACCATCAACGTCTCGTGCACGGGGAACGAGAGGGTGGGGGCGTGGAATCCGTAGTCCATGAGTCGGTGGGCTATGTCGCCGCAGTCGATGTTGTAATCGTGTTTGAAATTGGTGAGGTCGAGTATCATCTCGTGACCCACGCGGCCCGTCTCGCCCGAGTAGTAGGTGCGGAATTCGTCCTTCAGAGCCGACGACATGTAGTTGGCGTTGACGATGGCCATTTCGGTGGCACGGCGCAATCCCTCTCCGCCCAGCATCTTAATGTATCCGTAGGTGATGGGCAGCAGCATGGCCGAACCCCACGGCGACGCCGCTACGGCCGTGATGCCGTCCTCGCCTCCCGTGGCCGCTACCGAGTGGGTGGGCAGGAACGGCACGAGATGTTCGGCGGCGCAGATGGGGCCTACGCCGGGGCCGCCGCCGCCGTGAGGCATAGCGAACGTCTTGTGCAGATTGAGGTGGCAGATGTCGGCTCCGATGTATCCGGGGTTGGTCAGTCCCACCTGTGCGTTCATGTTGGCGCCGTCCATGTAGACCTGGCCGCCCGCGTCGTGTACGGCGTCGACGATCTCGCGGATACGGCTCTCGAACACGCCGTGCGTAGAGGGGTAGGTGACCATCAGACCGCACAGTTCGCTGCCGTGCTCCTCGGCTTTCTTCTTCAGATCTTCCACGTCGATGTTGCCGTTCGCGTCGCACGCCACGGTGACGATCTTCATGCCCGCCATGGCTGCCGACGCGGGATTGGTTCCGTGAGCCGACGCGGGGATGAGTATTACGTTGCGGTAACCCTGCCCGCGGCTCTGGTGGTAGGCGCGGATCACCATCAGGCCCGAGTATTCGCCCGCCGCGCCCGAGTTGGGCTGCAACGAGCATCCGGCAAAGCCCGTGATGACGGCCAGATCGTGCTCCAGCTCGGCGATCAGTTCGGCGTAGCCCTCGGTCTGGTCGGCGGGGGCGAAGGGGTGCATGTTCTGGAATCCGGCTAGCGACAGAGGCTGCATCAGCGCCGCGGCATTGAGTTTCATGGTGCATGACCCGAGCGATATCATCGAGTTGGCGAGCGATATGTCGCGCAGCTCCAGCTTCTTGATATATCGCATCATGTCGGTCTCCGAATGGTATTTGTTGAATATGGCTTCGGCGAGTATGGGCGAGCGGCGCGCCATTGCCGGTGCGAACGACGCTTCGGCGGCGATCTTCAGTGCTTTGGCCTTGCGACCCTTGGCCTCGGCGAATATGCCGACCACTTCGGCCGCCTCCTCGGGCGTGGTGACTTCGTCGAACGAGAGCCGTACCTTACCCTCCGAGGGATAGAAGAAGTTGATTCCGCGAGCCAATGCTATATCTTGTATTACGGCGGCTTCGGCCTCTGCCTCTATGGTGTCGAATATGTTGCGTGAAGCGAGTTTGTAACCCATCGCCTCCAGCGCTTCGGCTACGGCGGCGGCCGACGTGTGGGCCGTCATCGCGGCGCGGCGCAGACCCTCGGGGCCGTTGTATACGCAATAGAATCCCGCCATCGAGGCCATGAGTGCCGATGCGGTGCAGATGTTGGATGTGGCGCGTTCGCGCTTGATATGCTGCTCGCGCATCTGGAGCGCCATGCGCAGTGCGCGGTTACCCATGCGATCCACCGAAACGCCTATGATTCGCCCGGGCATGTTGCGTTTGAACGCTTCGCGGGTGGCCATGTAGCCTGCCGAAGGTCCTCCGAAGCCCATCGGGCAGCCCAGGCGCTGCGTGGTGCCGACAGCTATGTCGGCGCCCCACTCGGCGGGAGGTACGAGCAGTGCGAGCGAGAGTATGTCGGCCACGGCCGTCAGCAGCGCTCCCGCTTCGTGGGTGCGGGCCGCGAAAGCCGCGTAGTCGCGTATCTCGCCGTTCGCCGCGGGGTACTGCACTATCGCGCCGAACTCGTTGCCCGAAAATTCATAAGTGTCGTAATCGTCGATGATGAGTTCTATGCCGAAGGGCTCGCTGCGCGTAAGGAGCACGTCGAGCGTCTGCGGGAATATGCTTTTGTCGACGAAGAGTCGGTTGCGGCCCTGCTTCACGGCCTCGCGCGAGCGCAGGGCGAACATCATGAGCATGGCTTCGGCCGCGGCGGTGGCTTCGTCCAGCAGCGAGCAGTTGGCTATCTGCATGCCCGTGAGCGAGATAACGGCGGTCTGGAAATTGAGCAGAGCCTCCAGACGGCCTTGCGATATCTCGGCCTGATAGGGTGTGTACGAGGTATACCACGCGGGGTTTTCGAACACGTTGCGGCTCACCACGGCGGGCACGGCCGTCGGGTAGTAGCCCATGCCGATGAACGAACGCACGGTGCGGTTCTTGGCGGCCAGTGCGGCTATGTGTTCCGCGAAGCCGTATTCGCTCATGCCATCGGCGGGAAGCTCGAGCGGTTTTTTCAGTCGGATGGAGTCGGGAATTACCTGCGAGATTAACTCGTCAACCGATTTTACGCCTGCGACCTTCAGCATCTCGGCCAGGTCGGCGGGATTGGTAACGCCTATGTGGCGGTCCATGAATTTATCGAACATGGTTTCTTATTGCTTTATATTGGGTTTTGTTGAATTCGATTCAGTATTTGAAACTGCTGCCGCCTATGAATTCGCGCAGTATCGAGGTCGGCGGTATCTCGTCGGGCGCGATGGGGATGAAGTTGTCGAGGAACTTCAGCAGACGTTTCGCCTCGCCGTACTCGGGCAGCGTATCGGGCACCTCGCGCAGAATGGGCTCCACTTTCTGCCGCAGCACCGATATCTCGTAGAACAGCGATGAATTGAACATAACGTCGGCATTCTCCTGATAGGGGAATATGTGTCTCTCCTCGCCCCTGCGCACGCTGGGCCAGCGTTGCAGAGTGGCCGCGGCGTCGTGACCGCGCGTGTAGTAATCGCGCGTGAGGCGGCGCAGCAGACGGTTGTCTGTGGTGGCTATGCGGTTCGTGTTATCCATCGCCACCGACGTGAGGCACGAGACGTATATGCAGAACTTCTGTTCGCGCGGTATGCCCGGCGTCAGCTTGGGGTTGAGCCCGTGGATGCCCTCCATGATGAGGATCGACCTTTCGTCGAGCTTCAGCGGCGTGTCGTGCCATTTGCGGGTGCCCGTGATGAAGTCGTAGCGCGGCACGTCGACGCTCTCGCCCGCGAACAGACGCTTCAGATCGCTCGCCAGCAGTTCGAGATCGATGGCCTCCAGCGCCTCGAAATCATAGTCGCCGTTTTCGTCGCGCGGCGTCTTGTCGCGGTCGACGAAGTAGTCGTCGAGCGATATGAGCACGGGATTCAGACCCAGAATACGTAGCTGTATGCCCAGCCGTTTCGCCGTGGTGGTCTTGCCGCTCGACGAAGGACCCGAAATGAGCACCATGCGCGTGCCGTGCGATATGTTGGCTTCGTCGATGCGGTCGGCCATGTCGGCTATCTTCTTCTCGTGGAAAGCTTCGGCCACCTTTATCAGTTCGCCGCCGTCGCCCGCCAGTACCTTCGAATTGAGGCGCCCTACGGTGGGCACTCCCATGATGTCGACCCACATGTGATATTCGTGGAATATGTCGAACATCTTGTCGAACTGCACGTCGGGATCGAGGTGCATGGGATCGCGGCGCGTGGGCAGCGCTATGTAGAATCCGTTGTAGTAACGGCGTATGTCGAACAGGTGGATGTAGCCCGTGTCGGGCGCGAGGGCGCCGTAGAAGAAGCCTACGGTGTCGTCCAGCACGTAGAGATCGCCGTAAAGCCGCGGACGCGAGTTGAGCAACGCGATCTTGTCGTCGAAGCCGAAACGCTCGTATACGGCGTTGATCTCCGTGGTGAGCATCTTGCGCCTCAGGATGGGGTGGCGGTCGTCTATTATTCGCTGCATGCGTTCGCGCAGGGCGTCGATCTCGCGCTGCGAAAGCTCCTCGCCGTCGGTAAATTCGCAGTAGAAGCCGCTGCCGAGCGAGTTGCGGATGTAAAATTTGCGTTCGGGAGCCATGTCGCGAACGGCCTTTTGCAGGACGAACGATATGGTGCGCTGATAGACGCGGTAACCTTCGAAATGCGTGATGTCGATGAATCTTACCGTTACGGGTTTTAGTATCTTGTAATTCAGCTCCTTGAAACGGTTGTTCACATATGCGGCCAAAGCGGGCCGGGGACTCTCCGCGCCCGCGATCCGCAGCAATTCGAGCAGCGACGTGCCCATCTCGACCTCGATCTCCGAAGAGTTATTGAGGCATATTACTTTAACCTTGTCAAGCATAAATGACGATTTAAGGTGTGTAAAGGTAATCATTTTATTCTTAACTTTGGCGGCTGAAAAAATTAAATCATGAAAAAAACGGTCCTTTATACGCTTTTGTTCGCCGTGGCTGTTACGGCGGGTTATTTCGTGCGGTCGCGCTTCTGCGTCCGCCGTTCGCTGGTGATTCTGTCCACCACCGACGTGCATGCCAAGATAGACAATCTGCCGCGTCTGGCCACGGCGATAGCCATGTGCCGCGATACGGTGCCGACGCTGCTGGCCGATGCGGGCGACCGATGGACGGGCAACGCCTTCGTCGACATGGCCGAGGAGCCTTGCCGCCCCGTGATCGACATGATGAACGATCTGGGCTACGACATAGCCACGTTGGGCAACCATGAATTCGACCGCGGGCAGGCTTTCCTGGGGCGCATGAATTCCGAAGTGTGCCGTTTCGACATAGTGTGCGCCAACTGCCTGAGCGACACGGTGACGTTCCCTCAGCCCGAACCTTACCGAATCATACGCCGCGGCGGAATCGAAATAGGCGTGGTGGGGGTGGTCACCAACTACGATCACAACGATCATCCCGCAGGCAACGACGCCAATTTCACGGGATTGACCTTTCCCGATCCGCAGCTTACGGCTGCGAAGTATGCGGCCGAGCTGAAGGGGCGTTGCGACGTGCTTGTGCTGTTGTCGCACATGGGCGACGACATGGATGCCGAGTTGGCGCGCAAGTGCGGCGATTACGACCTTATATTGTGCGGACACACTCACAATGTTGTCGACACGCTGATAAACGGCATCCTGCTCGGGCAATCGGGTTACGGGGCCAAGCATGTGGGTATCACGCGTATAGAGATGCGCGGCCGACGTGTGGTCGGACTGGATTACGAGGCGGTACCGCTGGAGAATTACGATCCCGATCCCGATTTCGCGCGGCGTGTGGCTGCCGTTTACGACAACGAATCGTTGAACCGTCCGTTGGGCGAGTCGAAGCGTATTCTGACCCGCACGGGACTCGCGGCGTGGGAGACCGATGCCATGCGTCGGCACGTTAATGCCGACGTGGCGTTCTACCATTACGGCGGCATACGCTTCGACTCTCTGCCCGACCGCGCCATAAGTACGGGTATGATATTCAGTCTGGAACCCTTCTCGTCGAAACTCTGCACGATGGATATGACACCCGAGCGGATGCGCCGCATGATAATCGCCAAGTACAACGACACCGACAACCCCAAGGAGTCGCACCGCGTCGACCTCTTCTCCAACGTGCCTTACAGGATCGTGACGGGCGCTGACGGCGAGGCTCGCGACGTGGTTTTCGAGGGATTGGCCGAGGGGCGGACCTATCGTGTGGTGATGGGCGATTACATGTACAATAATTATAAAGCTGTCGAGGCCGAGAATGCCGTGTGCGAGGAGATTCTGCTCACCGACGTGCTGATGGACGACCTGCGCGAAAATTCTCCCATCGATTACTCCAACGAGCGAGTGCAGACGGTGGTGAAGGAGTAGCGTTTTCGTATTCCGATATCGCTATGCGATATCGGCAGTTCGCCGCCGCCCCACGCGGCGGACTATTGCTGCTCGCTTCGCGCTCGCGCATTCCGACCGCCGATGGCGAACAGCCTTAAGGCCTATTGCGATCTGTCGCTACACGGCCGAGTAGACCACTTTCTTGGTCTCGAAAAATTCCTCCTCGAAGAACTCCGATATGGGGTATTCGCGCCACTGCATGCGCGTGGCGGCGAGTTCGGCCGCCAGATCGCCGCCTTTGAGGTAGAGTATGCCGTTGTCGAGCGTGCCGCGGCGTCCGCGCTCGATCTTGCCGCGGATCCATTTCACGAATGTCGGCATCTCGGTCACGGCGCGTGACACCACGTAGTCGAATTTTTCGCCGATCTGCTCCGCACGCACGTTGCGTGCTTCGAGATTGGCGATTCCCGCGCCTTCGCATACGCCGCGCACCACGGTTATCTTCTTGCCGATGGAGTCGGCCGCCACGAACCTCGCTTCGGGGAACATTACGGCCAGCGGCACGCTCGGAAATCCGCCTCCGCATCCCACGTCGAGAATGCGGGCTCCCGCGTCGAATCGGCATACCTCGGCTATGGCCAGCGAGTGGAGCATGTGGCGCAGGTAGAGCTGGTCGAAATCCTTGCGCGAAATCACGTTGATCTTGGCGTTCCATTCGGCGTAGAGTCCGTAGAGCGCTTCGTATTGCGAGCGTTGCCGATCGGTCAAATCGGGAAAGTATTTCGTTATAATCGAGATCATATTCGGGGTTTTCATAAGTCTTTGTCGGCGTGTCGTTTTTCGGCCGTCGAAAGCAGTCCGCAGGCTGCCTGGATATCTTCGCCGCGCGAAGCGCGGATGGTGGTCTGTATGCCGCGAGCGGTGAGCGTGTCGCGGAAAGCGCGCATCCTCTCCTCCGAGGGCGAGAAGTAGGGCGAATCGGGTATCTTGTGAAATCGTATGAGGTTGATGCGGCATTTTATTCCGTCCAGCAGACGGCACAGCTCCTTTATGTGGGCGGGGGTGTCGTTCAATCCTTCCATCAGTATGTATTCGAACGATACGCGCCGCTGTCCCGTGAAGTCGTAACGACGCAGTATGTCCGCGACTTCGCGGATGGGATAGGCGTTCTCTACGGGCATGATCTCGGCCCGCTGATCGTGGAACGGGTTGTGAAGGCTCACCGCTACGTGCACTTTCGTTTCGTCCAGAAGCCGCGGCAGTTCGCGCGCTACGCCCGCCGTGGATACGGTTATGCGCGTGGGCGACCAGGCCATTCCCCACGGGGCGGTGATGGTCTCGATCGCGGCAAGCAGATTGTCGGTGTTGTCCAGAGGTTCGCCCATGCCCATGAATACCAGATTCGTCAGCCGCGCGCTTTCGGGAACGGAGAGTATTTGGTTGACTATCTCGGCGGCCGAGAGCGAGTGCTGCAACCCCTGGCGTCCCGTGGCGCAGAAGCGGCAGCCCATTCGGCATCCTGCCTGCGACGACACGCACAGCGTGGCACGCTCGCCGTCGGGAATGAACGCCGATTCGATGAATGCTCCGCGCGAGGTGCGGAACAGATATTTCTTCGTGCCGTCGGCCGATACCGTCTCGCGCAGCGGAGCTTCGGCGCCGATGGCGTATTTCCCCGCGAGCCGGTCGCGAGCCGCGAGCGACAGATCGGTCATCTGCGCGAAATCGGTCGCGCGGCGCACGTAAAGGTGGCGGGCGATCTGCTTGGCGGCGAAGCGCGGCAGGCGCTCGGCGGCGCATATCTCCTGCAATTGCGTCGGATTCTTGCCGTAGAGGGATTCGATGGCGGTTTCGGGCATTGTCGAAAAATTTGCTGCGACTACAAAAGTAAAAAAAATATGTCGATCCGCAAAAACGCAGTCGCAGCCCGTGCCGCGGACGACATTT
>CAUDHE010000090.1 GCA_958449275.1 uncultured Alistipes sp.
TAGGTCATAAACTATCCGAAGGCGTATCGGAAGGATATCATAAAAAAGACTGGACATATACGATTGAAAATAATTCCATAACTAATTTTAGTTGTGATGAGATTCTTACAAATGATAGTAATAGCTATTTAATTATATCCTCTTTTCATCTAAAAGGAGGGAATAACTTCTACTATGATACCCGTGCTAAAATCAGCTATATAAACAATGGCAATGGTTGGGAGTTAAATTATGTGAACTCCTTGGGAATGTTTGTGGTATCTGACGGGCAATATGATGATTGTATTGTTTGTGAAATTGCTGATGATGGGTGGGGCGGTGTTAATTGCTTAAGCATACGTAATATCAGTGAATGCACATTAGTCGTTGGCGGCCAGATAAGGACATATAATGGCTGGATTAAGTTTAGTAGGCCAGTTAGTCCTCACGACTCGGGTTCTGTTGGCGGAACATTTGGCGGGGGCAGCGTATCAGATTATATAATAGAGTTTGTCGTAAGAGAGAAATAGAAGCTGGGATTGATGTAAATATTTTAATATGGGCATGACAATAATTGACAACGACAATATCTTTCAAAAAGATGTGATAGGTAATGTGCGTACTACACAAGAAGATAGCCATGATATCGCAGTATTGACTCCCAACGGAGATGTCTTCGTCGTGTGCGATGGTATGGGTGGGCATGTCGGGGGGAAACTGGCTTCATCCATTGCCGTTGAAAGCATTATCGACTATCTGAAAAAGGAGCGATATCTTCAGCCTATACAAGCTCTCGATGATGCACTGCAATTTGCAAATATGCAGATTCTGGGTTATGCCGATGAACACCCGGAGTTGAGAGGAATGGGTACGACAGCCTGCATCGTATTGTTGCAGGATTCAGAGGCATATATAGCTCATGTCGGAGATAGCCGTATCTATCTGTATCTCGGAAAAGAGAAGCAGTTGCATCGTATTACCAAAGACCATTCTTTCGTACAGACCCTGGTCGATGCCGGTCAGATAACAGACGAGGAGGCGGAACATCACCCGAACAAGAATCGAATTTTGAAAGCTCTCGGAATAAAGCCCGATTTAGCACCCTCTTTTGATCGGGTTGAACCTAAGAATGGAGATGTGTTCTTGATTTGCAGTGACGGATTGAGCGGGATGATATCCGATTCTACGATGAGAGATGTTCTGATGCGGAATACGAGTATCGAAAATAAGGGCGAAACGCTTGTTGATCTTGCATTGGAAGCCGGAGGCCATGATAATATTACGATTGAACTGATACGGATAGCTAATAGTCCGCGTTCAAAAAGCGCATTCAGAAGCTATAACCCGACAAACACGGAACTCTCGCCGCATAGTAAATGGAAACAGGCCGTATTGATAGTAATCGCAGCAGTGATTGTTTTGGTGTCATGTTCATTGCTCTTTTATAAATATACCGCAAAAAAAATAGAGAATCAATTAGAGAATACACGTGCGGAGATAGTGAGGATCGATGACTTGATACTCACGATAAAAGATAACATCGATAAATACGGAAACAAGAAAAAAGCATTATCGGATGGATTCAAAGAAAAAACATCAAAAATCGATGATTCGTCTCGTCGCGATGAGATGAAACGAAATTATGATAAGCAATGCCGAAATATAGAAACAGATATTGAAAATGCTAAAAAGACGGTAAAGGAATACGAGAACCGACGTGATAGCCTGATAAAAGCATATGAAATTTATTCAATACAACTGGCTGACATTAACCGTAAAAACAGATCGAAATAAGAAGATGAAAGTTATAACAATAGGTAGAGGCTCTGAAAATGATGTTGTTATCACCGATGCTCGAGTTTCGAGAACACATTTGCAGATAGTACAGAGCGATAGTGGGAGTTGCTCTGTTGTTGACTTGAACTCTGCAAATGGAACATTTGTTAATGGCCGAAAAATAACGGGCGAGGTGCATTTGCAACCGCACGATGTTATATGTATCGGCAACACCACATTGCCGTGGCAGGAGTATATTAAATCATCGACTGCGGCAGAACAAAAGTCAATGGATATTGTCCGTCCTACCCCCAAAACAAACAGAATACGGTGGTGTATCGCGGCATGTGTTGTATCCGTTTTGTTTGCCGTCGGCATAGGGTTCTGTTTTTACTGCAATGGTAAACGGTTGGAAAAGATAGAGGCTCAAAAACGAAGTCGGGAAGAGATTCGGAAAGAACAATTGCGTCAGGATACGGTGCAAAAGGCAGAGGAGGCAAAACGGTTGCAAGATGAAGCCGATGAGTTATTTCGCCAAGCGTTGATATCACAAAGCGATAAAAGTAAGGCGTTGGCAGCAGCTAAACAGAAAGAAGCGACCGAGGCAAAGAAAGACGCGGAAGCAGCCATTGCCGCTCAACGAAAAGCCGAGATAGCCAAAATCGCCGCGGAAAAAGCCAAGGAAGAGGCCGATAGAGCAAAAGCCGCTGCAGAGCAAAACAGTAAAAAGGCTATCCGAAATGCTGAGGAAAAAGCCGATCGAGCCATTTCTGAGGCTAATACTGAACGTGATTCTGCAAATGAAAAAGCAAAATTAACAGAAAAATTTTATGAAGAGTATGCTGCCATGAAGTCTGATTTTGCCAAACAAGTTTGCACGCAGCTGCAATATGAATTGCCAAAAGATAAGAATGATGCGAAAACAGCCCTTAAAGACTTGTTTAATCGATCGGACAATAAAGGTAAACAGGTTATTATCGATGCCATGCAGTTCATAAAGCAGCGAAATGGTAAAACTAAAGTCAATGAGTCGGAAGTAAAATCCGACTTTTCGAAATCGTCAAAAAACACTGAGACGATCGATGATAGAATATTTGTAAAGAGCGATGAGTGATTTACCTGAAATACCGCTGTATCATATTGACCGTTTGATAGCAGAGGGTGGAACCGCGAAAGTCTATTGGGGAATAGATTTGCGCAGCGGATTCCCCGTGGCCATCAAAGAGTTGAAAATACGGCATTTTAAAAATCAGATTATACGCGAAAAATTCAAGAAGGTCGAAACCCAGTTATATCTGTACATGCAACATCCCAACATACCCAAATTGGTAGACTTTATTGATATGCACGAGCGCGAGCAGTTGTATATCGTAATGGAGTTTATTCAGGGAAAAAGTTTGGAACAGTACATATATGGAGAAATCGGGCTCATGCCGGAACAGAAGGCGCTGCCTATGTTCCTTGAAATACTTGATACGGTCGCATACCTGCATCGCAACGGTATCCTGCATCTGGACATAAAATCCAACAATGTGATGATACGGCCGAATGGGAAAATCAAATTAATTGACCTCGGTATTGCGTCAAGAATGAGCGATGCCAGTAACAGCACAGGGTTCGGTACGCCGGCCTATATGCCTCCGGAACAGTTCGAAAAGGGGCAATGCGGACGATATACCGATATTTTTGCTTTGGGTATTATGCTGTTTGAAATGCTGACGGGAAGCGTGCCGTTTATCGGCCGGAACCCGGGTGAAATACGACGAAAAATCAAGTATGAGCCAACGCCTCAAATGAGCGATTTTTATCCGCTTATCAACTCCGATTTGCAGTTTGTAGTAGAGAGGGCATTGGCTAAAGACCCTATGGTGAGATATCAATCGTGCGAAGAATTCGGAAATTTTATTAAAGACTATATGCACAAGCATCGATTAAGCAGATGATAGTGGAAAACAATACCCAAACTTATAAGGAACTGCCGTCCGGAACTGTTTTATGCGGCGGGAAATATACCATCGAAAAGAAAATTGGCGAAGGCGGCTTCGGCATAACATATAAAGCATTGCAAATCGGGCTGGGCAGAACCGTTTGTATCAAAGAGTATTTTCCGGTCGGCAAGTGTGCTCGTGAGACTCACGCCCGAACTGTATATGTTCAGGGGGCGAGTGAAAATCTGTTCGAGAAGTATAGGCAGGCATTCGTCAAAGAGGCAAAAATGCTGGCAACGCTTCATCATCCCAATATCGTGGAGGTGATTGACGTATTCGATGAAAACAATACGTCTTATATGGTTATGGTCTTTATCGAAGGTCGAAGTCTGCAAAATATTGTCGATTCACGCGGGCGATTGCCATATCCGGAGGCGGTAAACTATATTGCACAAGTAACGAATGCCGTAGGATATATTCACGACCGCCGTATTCTGCACCGTGATATCAAGCCGGACAACATAATGATTACGGCAGATTATAAGGCTATATTGATAGACTTCGGTTCTGCCAGAGAATTTGAACAGGACAAGACACAGGTGCATACGTCCATGCTGACGCACGGATATGCGCCTACAGAACAATATACCGCCAACAGCCGCAAAGGTTCGTATACGGATATATACGCAATAGGGGCGACCATGTATTTCATTCTTACCGGTCAAGTTCCGCTTGAGGCGGCGGCACGCCTGACAGAGACGATGACCGCACCGAAAGAGTTGGCTCCGTACCTTCCGGATGAGGCGGATCGAACAATCTTGAAAGCGATGCAACTCAAATCCGAGAATCGCCATCAGACTGTTCGGGAGTTTATGGACGATCTGCGCAATGTGAAGCCGTCTGTACTTGTCGATGAGACGATTGGAGGTCAAAATAATCAACAAACATCAGGCAAAAAGACGCTCATCTTGATAGTATCCGGAATAGTTGCGGTGTTTATAATAATTGTCTTTTTGCTGTTATCGGGAAATAGGAATAAGATTATTTTGCAGAAATATGACAACTTGAAATCCCTCTACGAAAACAATCTTAAGATTGGCAGTCCCGAAAACTATTATTCGCTGTTGGCGGCAAGGTCTCTGCTCGACACTCTTATCGACTATCGTAATGAATACTCGTTTATTTCCCGCAAACGGCGTGAAATAAACGAGTCCGAACTTGCAGATAAGTTAAACTCCGCGCAAAATGCGTGGATGCGTTCGGCAAATGGTCAATACGAAGTCGCAAAGGATATCCCTGCGGCAATCCTGAATTATCATATTGCATCTTTTATAAAGACAACCCCCGAGGTTGTACAAAAAGTTAGCGAAATCGTATATTCTACCGGTTGCGCAGGCGCGTATATGGCAGTTAAGCAAGTAACGGTCGACGGGGACAATTTGCTTGTTAGCTATAATGGATTGAACCCGTCGGATTTGGAGGATGTAATCCAATATGAGATAATCCCGATCGATGAAAACAGTCGTGATATGGACGATTCTGTGTCGAAGCGCGGAAGTGTTAAGGTAAATATCATGTCAGGCAATGACAGGCTGATTACATTCGGAATAAAAAATCTTCCATCATCATTGCCATGCCGTTTGTCTTTACGCAGCAATAATGTTATTTTTTACAGAACAAAACTGACGATTAAGAGATGAAAAAGTTTTTATGTGTCATACTATTGATCTGCGTTTGCGTTCAAGGGGCTTTTTGCGGAATCAACAAGGCCTTACTCGATGCTCAGCGTCTGCTTGGGGCCGCGAAGACCGCCGCACAATACGAGGCTGCAAAAAAGAAATTTGAATCAGCCAAATTAGATGTGGGTTATGTTCCCGAAGAGCATGATAAGTTCATAGCTGAGGGTATTCGCACCTGTAATGCAAAGATAAATGAATTATCCGCCTTGTTGCTTAATGGCAGAAATCATTTGAACTTGAACTTCGATGGAAACGGAGGTTCTCAAACCGTTTCTGTCTCCGGAAATCGGACGAATCCGAGTATAACGTCGCTGCCATCATGGGTCGCCATTACCAATTCGACATATTCATCCATAACCGTCAAATGCGATAAGAGTTTTGACAACTTCCCAAGGGATGGCATACTCACTGTAAGTTCCGGAAGCAAGTCGGCCAAAATCAATATACATCAAGATGCGGGCGGTGAACCGCGACTTGAAATATACGACATTGAATTTGCCAATATACAAAGTGATGGCACCATAATCGATGATTATGGTACCGCATTGTATTCATCCGATATGAGGTTTTTACACCCTCGGATCAGATATCGGGGATTGGCATCTTCTCAAACCGAGACAATTAAAGTCAAGATTATTGATCCGCAAGGGAGACTTTTGGCCGGTCGTTCGGCTCCCGACGGATTTACCCAGGCTTGTGATGTGACTTTTCTTTGCGGGACGGAGAATATCTCGGATGCGATTGACGGAATGGGGGCTTCCGATTTGAGCTTATTTTCAGCAGGTGTGTGGAAATGCGAATTTTGGATTGAAGAAGACATGGTATTCTCTACAGATGCGGAGATTAAGGCTAAAGAAGCAACTTACTTAAGAGTCGATAACCGAAATTCATTATCGACGTCATTCGATGCGGACGGAGGTTCGAAGACGTATAACATTTCAACTGACGGCAGTGATTGGTATGCTTACGATGTGCCTGACTTTTGCGAGGTAACGAGTAAAGGCTCTGCTTCGCTCACTCTTAGGTGCGATGCCAATACCTCTTCCCAAGTGAGAAAGGGGACCGTAAAAATTAGCAGTGGAGACAAGTGTGTGCAGATCGGGGTATTTCAGGAAGCCGGCAAAAGCTTTGCGATCAATCGTGTATGGGTAGACTTTAATTTGACAGAAAATGGAGCGACCGGTCTGATGATCCATGTCGATTTCAATGCAACGGATGTAGAACGGCATTCTTTAAATGTCGTGGCTTATTTCGAATATTCAACCGGTGCTCCGTTAAAAGATACTGATGGTACTTACCGGACAAGTGATGGGCAAGTCGCGGTTGAAAAAACCGTCACGGCTCAGTCCGATTATTCTCAGTGGGGCGATTTCAAATTGTTTATGCCATATTCTCAAATACACACTCCGTCGGGGAGTCATTCACTGCGCCTTTATGTGCAGATACATGATAGGAGTACCGGAGTGCGGGAGACATCCGGATATACTAATTTTACTTTTGCGCACTAATTTCACTTCTCCGAGATTATCTGTCACGACTTGTTCGGTTATTTGCGAAAAGGTGAGAAAGAGGCGTATGCTAAGTTAATAAAAATGTTAAAATACTTACGTTTATGAAGATCATTACAATTGGCCGTAGTTCAAACAACGACATTCATATAGATGATCCGTTGGTATCCAGAACTCATTGTCAGATCGTTCGAGATGACAATGGGAATTTTAGATTAATTGATACCAACTCAAAAAATGGCATATATGTCAATGGTATAAAAGTGCAAGAGACCATTAAGCTGAAGCAAACCGATATTGTGAGAATTGGCAACACTATATTACCGTGGCAAAACTATTTTTCGCAATTGACTATTGACACATCGAAAGCTTCGATTTCACCCCAAGTAAATCCGAATACCCCATTTCCTAATACTCCTGATCCCACCGCACAACAGTCCGGATTGGGGACTATTGCTCTTGTGTTGAGTTTATTTGGTGCAGGATTATTAATATATTGTGCGATACGAATTATGAGATGGGGTATTTTTGCGATTATTAGTAACACCTCGACTCTTATTTTGGTTTCATGTGGAATAAATATCCTTGCCGGTATTCTTGCCGGTATTGCAAATGCTAAGGACCACAAAGATTCTGATGCAGCCGATATTGCTAAAGGGATATCGTTTTTTTGCATATTTGCTGTAGTTGCATTCTTTTTATATGTAAAATTCGGGGATCCCGATCTTCTGAATCCGTTCCGAAAATTATTTGGTTAAAACATAAGACGACAGCTTTAAGTATCGTGTATTAACTGGTCTCGCTATTTCCGGCATAACTGTATCTTTCGGTGAAAGACAGCCGAATACAAAAGCCGCCGCGGTGAAACGATTTCTGGGTCGGTCTTGCGACTGCGCTAAATCGGATGCTTCGCATTTTTGAGGGATCAAAATTTCGCTTCGCAGTCGTTTTCTCGCCTCGACATAGCCCGAACAAGTTCGGCTCTGCTCTCGGCTTATCGAAAACGTTCTCCGATTTTTAACGCTCCGTCGCCGCGTCCGCCCTTTTTCCGAAATCGTTCCTGCCGCGGGGTAGGCTGACGCATGTGAATATTTACGACTCTTCGAGTCGCGCAGTTCGCCGCCGCCCCCACGCGGCGGACTGCTAACGCACTCCTGCCGCCGCCGGCGAACAGCACACCCGCGGACAACGTTCCGGGTATTCCACATTTTCCGTAAGGAAAAATGGAATCTTTACCGCAAACACCCCGTTTGAGATGCCATTCCTCGCTTACGCGAGGTAGCATGACGCATTGACGGATTATTCCTCTTTAGGCGGATAATTCATGGGAGCGAAAAATTCTCCGATAGAAATACCGTAAAATTTACAGAGAATAGATAGCGAATCCAATGACGGTAAATGAATTTTTGCTTCATATTGAGCAAGGTTCAACTTCGTGCGCTCGATGACATACTCTTGCGAATAGCCGCATGCCAAACGTAACTCTTTCATACGTTCGACGACTAACTGCAAAAGTTTTTCATCGGTTCGCTTTTGTTGTCCTTTTTTCACATGTACAAAAAAATAACATCTTATATCATTTTACACTTGTATTAATGCAAGCAAATAGAAAAAAACACTATATTTGTGCCAACACTGCGATTAAATTAGAAATTATGCTACCTTTGCGATTGAACAGTTCGGTATAACCGACAGACATAACATAATATAAAGGGTAAACAACTCTTTATACCTAAAGCGAACTTGGAGACCTCCTCGGAGGATGTTTGAACGGGTATAATAGTTGTCAGTCCTTGTTATGTTCTGCTCCCAGCGGGCAGAACACACAAGGGCGCAGGACAGCTTCCGTTCAAGGGTTTCTCCAAGGCCTGCTTTAGGAGCTGACACCGCGCCCCTTTTATTTTCCGTTCGGGCGCATCATATCCACCGCCAACCCCCGTAACGATGCCCATAAACAGCAACAATCGCGAATTTTACAACGATATCGTCG
>CAUDHE010000091.1 GCA_958449275.1 uncultured Alistipes sp.
GGCAGCAGCCTGCGGAGATCGCGATGTGAGCATTTGCGAACAATAGCGGGCCTCCGCGAGTTGCAGTATTTCCACCTTTTGTCACCCAAAAGGTGGAGCCAAAATGTGCCGCGGTGAAACGATTTCGGGGTCAGCCTTGCGACTGCGCTAAATCGGATGCCTTCGGCACTTTTGAAGCAATCAAAAGGTCTCCGATTTTCAACGCTTCGTCGCCGCGCCCGCCCTTTTTTCGAAATCGTTCCTGCCGCGGGATCGGCTGACGCGTGTGAATTATTACGACTCACAGAGTCGCGCGGGCCGCAGCCTCGCCACGCGGAGGCCCGCAACGGCATTCGCCATGTTGCGAACCACCGCAGACCGCGGCCCGAACGTGATGATGTACATAAATAGGTTATGATGAAAATCGCATCGACTGTCATATTGTAACGTTACATTTCATAACCGACGGTGCGCGGCAGGTGGCGAGTGTCGAGGCGAACACGAAAAAAATCGTTGCATAATAATGCAAATTTTTCGAAAAAAGGAGTATAAATGACAACTAAAAAGCGCATAAATAAAAATTTTTAGATATTTTTGCCTTCGCGGAAGCGGTCGAATGCGGTTTTGAAAAGAAAGCGTATGGTTGAGTTACTTTCGATTTGTAATTAATCAGACGCGATAGAATACGATCTGTAAGTAAATATGATTCGTTACGTCATTATAAACAGTTATGCCGTATCGCAATATCCCCACAATCGGGGATTGTCTCCCGAAACGGGTATCCGTAACTTTGCATCACGGACAATTAAAAACAATATAAATACAATACCCAAACAAATGCGTATGAAAATTTTTGCCAAACTTTGTTTTTCGGCGATACTGGCGGTTGCCGCCGCCGTGTTGCCGTCGACTGCGCAGACCAGAGCCTCGTTGAGCGGCACTGTAGTGGCCGCCGACACCAAGGCTCCGGTAGCCTATGCGCTCGTGCATCTTCCCGACGCAGGCCTTCAGACCGTTACGGATAATAAAGGTGAATTCGGTTTCAAGTCGGTGCCTTCGGGCAAGCACAAGATCGAGGTTACCTTTCTCGGTTACGAACCTCTGGAGACCGTGGTGAACGTGACGGGGAGTGGTCCGGTCAAGCTCGAATTGCAGCCCGCCAACTTCCGTGTGGAGGATGTGGTGGTGACGGCCGAATCGAGTAAGGCGGGTGCAGCCACTTCGTCGACCATCTCGCGTACGGCCATCGATCACATACAGTCGACATCGTTGTCGGATGTGATGAGCCTGCTGCCCGGCGCCACGCCGCAGTCGACCGACAACCTGACTCTCGCGCAGGCCTCGACGTTCTCGATCCGCGGCGGTTCGAGCCTCGGTACGGCCGTCATTGTAGACGGCACACCGTTGTCGAACAATTCGAACATGCAGAACGTAGCCGCGGCATTCGGCGGCGGAGTGCCTATAAACAGCGTGCTCAACAACGGCAATGCCTCGATGGCAAGCCCCACTTCGGGCATCGACATGCGTCAGATATCGACCGACAACATCGAGTCGGTGGAGGTGATACGAGGCATCGCTTCGGTAGAGTACGGCGACATAACTTCGGGAGCCGTGTTGGTGAACTCGAAGGCGGGCCGCTCGCCGCTGCAGGTGAAGCTGACGATGAATCCCAATCTCTATCAGGTGTCGGCCACGCACGGCATACAGCTCGCCGAGAAGGCCGGCAGGTCGGCGGGTGCGCTCAATTACAGCGCCGACTACACCTTCTCGCAGTACAAGCCCACCGAGGGATATTCGCATTACAGCCGTACGAATGCCACCGTGGGATATACGAACAGCATAGGCCGATGGTATACCAATTCGACTCTGTCGGTCGGCGTATACCGTGACAAGGACAAACCCAATCCCGACGATGAGAACGACAGAGCCTACGGTTTTCAGAAGGAGAACCGTTATTGATTCAATACCAAAGGTACCGTGTCGTTCGACAAGGGGTGGTTCAACAACATAAAATACGCCGCGTCGTTCACGCTGACCGACAAGCAGTCGCATTACGAGGATATGGCGGGAAATGCCGAGTGGACGTTCTCGACATCGAAAACCGACGGCGAAGTGCTCTCAAGCGTTCAGGGCACCCCCATATATCTGGAGGACGGCAGCGTGCTCATCGACGGCAACAGCACCGACAAGGCTTGGAGAACGCCCAACAGCTATTTCTACGCCTACAACATCTACGGCAAGGAGTTGAATACCTATGCTCAGGTCGTGGCCAACTTCTCGGGTACGGCGGGCCCCACCAGCCATTTCATAAAGGTCGGCGCCGACTTCAAGAACGACGGCAATACGGGTCGGGGCAAGGTGTACGATCCCGATTGCCCGCCGTTGCGCAACCTGTCGTATAATTACGCCACGCAGCGCGAACGGGCCTACGACGACGTGCCGTTCATGTCGACGCTCGGCCTCTTCGCCGAGGAGGCTTTCAACCTCCGTTTCGCGCAGCGCAATCTCAACATCGTGGCGGGTGTGCGTTACGACAAGGTGTTTGATTTCGACGGCGTGGTGGCACCGCGTATCAACGCCTCGTTGGATATCATCCCCAACAAACTCTCGGTGCGCGGCGGCTACGGCATCACGGCCAAAGTGCCTACGCTGGCATTGCTCTATCCGCAGGAGGCTTACTTCGACCTGCTCAATTTCAACAACGCCACGTCGATCACCACTCCCGACGAGCAGAAATATCAAGTGGTCACCACCCATGTGTTCGACACCAAGAACTACGATCTGAAGATGGCCACCGCCGCTAAATACGAAGTGGGCGTCGATTTCAAGATCGGACAGGTGCAGGGTTCGGTGACGGCGTTCAAGGATCGCAGCACGAACGGATATAACTTTGCGTCTACCGAAAATTCGTATCGCAGCGTCGATCTGGTGAGATACTCGGCGGCGCAGCTTCCCGAGGACGGAACCACTCTGCCCGCTTTGGTGGAGACGTCGACGACGCCCGTCCTGCTCCACTATCTCATGCCGACCAACAACGCGGCGTATGAGACCAGGGGACTCGAGGTGGCGTTCGACTTCGGCCGCATAGATGCCATCCGCACGCGATTCATCCTCGACGGAGCATGGACGCGTACCGACAGCTGGACTGCCGGTTGCAGCTTCAGACGCGCCTCGTCGGGCAACTCCGAAGATCATTTGGGAATTTTCTCGAATTACCCGCACTTGTTTTACGAGATATTGTCGACCAACCTCAAGGCCGTGCACAACATTCCGAGCATCGGCTTCGTGATCTCGGCCACGGCCAACGTGGTGTGGCGCGAGAACAGTTGGGCGAAGTACACCAACGACGAGATGCCGATCAAATACATATCGGTCAACGACGGCAAGGTGTACGATTTCGACGAGTCGATGCTGGAGCTGGACGAGTTCAAGGTGCTCGACGTGCGCAAGGAACTCGACGTGCGCCGCAACATCAGGGACAGCTACATGTCGCCCGTGCTCTGCATGAATATCAACGTCACCAAGGAGATCAAGGATTATCTGCGCATATCGTTCTATGCCAACAATGCCTTCCGCAGCACTCCGCTGTGGCAGAGCACCAAGACCCCCGGCAAGTTCGTACGCCGCAACGCCGACACGTTCTTCTTCGGACTCTCGCTCACCGCAATCATAAAATAACAAAACGACCATTATCATGAAAAGATACATACACACCATAGCCGCCCTCGCCGCCGCGCTGCTGTCGGGTGCGTGCGCCGAAATGATGACCGATGCCGACGAGGCGAAGGTGATACGCTATATCGACGTAGCCTATAAGGTGAGCATCAGCGACTTCACCGATCCCGACGGCAATACCGTAAGCGCTCCCGCCGAGTGGTTCGACGACATGGAGATTACGTTCAACAACTTCGCCGAACTGATCGAGACTACCGTTTCGGTCGGTCCCGACGGAATAGCTTCGGCGCGTCTGACCCCGGGCATATACAATGTCACCGTGCGCAAGACCGAGAAGCTGAACGGCAAAAGCTATATTCTCAACGCCCTGAACCAGAACGTGGCGTTGATCGACGACGTGTCGGCCGACAAGATCGACGCCTCGACCACAATATCGGTGCGTCCCATACTCGGATCGCCGCTCTGCTTCCGCGAGATATACTATTGCGGTGCCCCGGGATACTATTTCCGCGGACAGTTCTACGAGATTTACAACAACGGCGACGACGTGGTCTATCTCGACCACCTCTGTATGGCGCAGCTCCATCCCGCCAACGCCACCACCAATCTGCCCGCATGGCCCGCCGAAGACGGAGTCGACAGATATGCTTACGGCGTTACGCTGTGGCAGATACAGGGCGACGGCGACGACTGGCCGCTGCTCCCGGGCGAGTCGATCGTGATATCGCAGGAGGCTGCCGACCACACCAAGAATACCAGTTATTCGGGTGCGTTCGGACTCATCGACAACTCGAAATCGGAATGGGAGTGCTGGGCGGGCAACCCTCAGCGCGTGAATGAGGACGTGCCCGATCTTCCATACGTGTTCTGGTCGGGATACATCAATCAGATGCAGTGGCTCACCTCGGTGAGCGGATCGGCGTTCTGTCTCTACCAGCCCGGACGCAACCTCAAGTTCGGCGACAACGATTACTGGAAAGTGGGAGTCACCACGCAGGTCGTAGTCGGCGGATCGGGTCAGGAGTTCGCCCGCATGCCCGTGGGCGACATTCTCGACGCCGTGGAGCTGATCCCCACCATGAGCGACATGAACATGAAGCGAATCCCGGGCATAATCGATTCGGGAGCGGCTTCGGTCGGCGGACAGTATCTTGGCAAGAGCATATGCCGCAAGATCGTCGATCTCCGCGAAGACGGTACGCCCATATATCAGGACACCAACAACTCGACCGACGATTTCGAGGTGATGGATTTCCCCGTGATACGCCGCAACGGCGAGAGACGCCCCTCGTGGAGCCCGTGGGCCGAATAATCATGTCAAACGCATAAAAAACAGAACGCAACGATGAGAAATATAAAACTTACCACGGTTTCATTGGCCCTTGCGGCGACGACGCTCGGCGCCGCGGCTCAGGAGGCATCCACCCCCGCGAGCATCGAGCGCAAGATGATCGAGAGCATATGGTTCACCCACACCGACAACGCTGCGGGTGCGCAGCTCGACGCCATGGGCCGTTACAGCAGTCTGGGCATAAATTACGAAAAGACCAAGGGCGACTTCAAACGCGCTCAGGAGGGTGCCGACAACGACTCCTACGGGTTCTCGACCAACGGCGGCGGCACGTTCGACAATCTGGGCGGCACATTCCTGTGGGGTTACTTCGATTATACGCGCGAAAAGATCCGCGACGCCCGTTTCAACGCGTCGCTCATCGATCCCCTGCGCGGCATGCCCTATTACATAGCCGATCGCAACCTGAGTAATTGGATCGATCAGGATTATTCGCTCGGCCTCAAGGCCGCCACTCCCCTTTTGTGGGACCGTCTGTTGATCGGCGTCGGGGTCGACTACACCAACGCGCAAGGAGCCAAGCAGATGGACCCCCGTCCCAAGATAATGATGTCGAAATTCGCCGTCACGCCGTCGGTGGTCGTCACCGCCGGCCGTCACGCCGTGGGCGCCGACTTTTCCTATGTGTCGCGCCGCGAGGACGGACTGGCCATGAATTCGGTCAGCTTCATCAACCAGCCTGTGTGGGAGGTGCTGGCCCCGGGATTCTTCACCGAAGGCGAAATCGGTTCGGGAACCATGTCGGGTCTTCGCGACTACAACGCCAATACGCTGGGCGGCGGATTGCAGTATTCGTTCGCTGACGACAATATAAAGGTGCTGCTCTCGGGCAAGTACACCCACACCGTGGAGGATGCCAACAACAATTACACCACGCCCAAAGTCATAGGTTCGACCAAGGAAAATATCTGGATCGGCAGGCTCGACCTGCTGTGGAACCTCGACGATCGCAACGCCCTTGTCTTCGACGCCGAATATTACGATCGCAGCCTCGACGGAATCGAGTACGTGCAGGTGTACGACAACACCTACGAGGTCAGCCAGTGGGTGGTGCTGTCGAAAAACATCCGTTCGAACTGGTCGACGCGCCGCGCGGGATTCACTCTCGACTACATGAACCGCGACGGCGGCGACGCCTATCGCTGGTTGGCGGGTGCGGACATCCGCTACGAGAAGCTGTCGGACATATATTACATTCCCCGCAGCACGCAGTCGATGGACGGCATGCGCATAGGCATTCACGCGAAAAAGAACTTCAGCTTCGGCGACAACTCCATCCTTGTGGGCGTGCGCGGAGAGTATAAAAACATATTCGACAGCGAACACGTTTACTCGGGACACAATGAAGCGTCGGAGATTTACACCGACATGGTGTTGCTCGACTACGACTGTCTGCGATGCGACTACTACTCGCTGGGCGGCGAGCTGACATACACGCGCCGCGGTATCTTCAACGGACACACGTCGTTCTTCGCTAAGATATCGGCCGACTGTCGCAAGGCGCTCGACTCCGATATCGGACGCGACCTCGGCCGTCGCGGATTCCTCGCTCTCGAGGTGGGTCTCGCATTCTGAGGCTCTCGGATACCTTGCACGTACGGACAGTTCGCCGCCGACAAGCGGCGAACTGCCGACGTTGTAAGGCAACATGGAAAGGATTAGTAAAAAACTCACATAAATGATTCGTAAAATAAGATTTTGCACGCTTCTGTTCATCGCCGTCGTATCTGCGGCCGCGGGGCGTGCGCAGCAGGTGGAACGACCCGCCGTCGAGGGCGCCTCGTCGTTCGCCGTAATTACCGACAGCCTTACCTACGTCAACTGTCGGCAACAGATCGCACTCTACAAGCAGACCGTCGAGAGCGAGGGCTTGCCCGTATTCGTGGCCTATGCCCAATGGAAGTCGCCCGACGAGGTGCGCGCGCTGCTCAAGCGCCTTCACGACGACGAGGCTTTGGAGGGCTGCGTGCTGATAGGCGACGTGCCCATAGCGATGATAACCCGCGCCCAGCACCTCACCTCGGCATTCAAGATGGACGAGCGCAAATTTCCCCTCAGCGAGTGTTCGGTGCCGTCGGATCGTTTCTACGACGATTTCGATCTGAAATTCACCCCGCGCGACGAGCCGAGCGAAGGACTCATGCACTTCTATGCCTTGGCTCCCGATTCGCCGCAGTACATTTCGTGCGACATCTACTCGGCGCGCATCAAACCTCAGGCGAGCAACGGCGATCCCTATGCGCAGATCGCCCGCTATCTGGAAAAGGCCGTGCGCGAACACCGCTCGGGCAACGAGTTCGACCGTTTCGTATCGTACACGGGCCACGGCTCGTACTCCAACTCGCTCACCGCATGGCGCAGCGAGCAGCAGATCACCGGCGAACAGTTCGGCGACCGCTTCTCGCGGGGCAACACGGCCAAATATCTGCGTTACTCTATGGATCCCTACATGAAATACTCGCTTATCCGCGAGTTGCGCCGCAAGGATCTCGACTTCTTGGTATTCCACGAGCACGGCGACTATTTCCGCCAATACGTGTCGGGAGATCCCGTGACCGAGGATACCGACGCTCATATCGAACAGATGGAGATGCGCCTGCGCTCGCTCTATCGCCGCAATCCCGAATATGCCCGCAAGCAGGCCGACAAATGGGGACTCGATTCGACATGGTACGCCGATGCCGAGACTCCTGCCGCGATGGAGAAGGATTCGCTGCTCGACCTGCGCCTGGGAATAATCAACGAGGAGATAAACGACATACGTCCCAATGCCCGTATGGTGGTGTTCGACGCATGCTTCAACGGCGATTTCCGCAACGGCGACTACATCGCCGGCAAATACATCTTCTCCGAGGGCGATTGTTGCGTGGCTTGGGCCAATAGCGTGAATGTGCTTCAGGACAAATCGGCGTTCGACCTGCTCGGTCTGCTGGCTCACGGCATACGCATAGGTGTGTGGGCCAAGCATATCAACATCCTCGAGTCGCACATCACGGGTGATCCGACGCTCTCGTTCCGCAGCCCCGACGCCGAACGGCTCGACATTAACCGCAACGTGCTGCGCAAAGAGCCCGAATACTGGCTCGCACAGCTCGGCAGCGATATCCCCGACATGCGGTCGCTGGCTTTGATCCGCCTCTACGAGGAGAACTATCCCCGGGTAGCGGAGGTGTTGCTCGATCAATTCCTCACCTCGCCCTACGCCGTGGTGCGCCACACCGCGTTCCGTCTTGCGGAAAGCCTCAACGGTCCCGAGTTCAAGAAGATACTCATGGCCTCGGTCGGCGACGAATTCGAGTTCCTGCGCCGCATAGGCGTCACGCGCATGGGACGCGTGGGCTACGACGATTTCATCCCGCTGCTCATTGACACTTACGTCGACGACCATAATTCGGCACGCGTGGTGTTCCAGACCGTGCAGTCGCTCAAGGGCTTCGATCGCGACAAGGTGAAGGCGGCCATAGAGACGCGATTCGCCGACGCCGACTTCTGCAATGCCGAGAAATATAAGACGGATTTGCTCGGAGCATTGGACACCGAAACGGTGAAGGGCATGCCCAAGGATCTGGCCGACATAGCCGACCGCGACAACGGCAAGTGGCGCAAGTTCTACACTTCTTATCTCAAGAACCGTCCGCTCAGCCAGTTCGCCGACGAGTTCGCCCGAATACTCTGCGACGAGACCGAAGACGAACAGCTTCGCGTGGCTATGGCCGAAGCGCTGGCTTGGTTCAACCTCTCGGCTAACCGCGGCGTGATAATCGAGGCTTGCGAGCGGCTCTTGGAAAAGGGCGGCATGTCGGAGGAACTTACGCGCGAGGTCACCCGCGCCCGTACCCGTTTAACTTCCGAAAAATAGAGCATTAAAACTGATGACAATGAAAAACCTCATATTTACCAT
>CAUDHE010000092.1 GCA_958449275.1 uncultured Alistipes sp.
CGTTTTTGCAGATAAGCATATTATTTCATATATTTGCAGTTCGGGTCCGTCGTGCGCAGCGACGAACCCGCGACCCGAACGGCAAGAAACGTAAAACAACATAACAGCTATGGTAGCAGACAAGTACGCACCGCAGGAGATAGAATCGAAGTGGTACGAGTATTGGATCGAAAACAGACATTTCCACTCGGAGCCCGACGCCCGCGAGCCTTACACGATAGTAATCCCGCCCCCCAACGTGACGGGCATGCTCCACATGGGCCACATGCTCAACAACACGTTGCAGGACGTGTTGATACGCCGCGCGCGTCAACTGGGCAAGAATGCCTGCTGGGTGCCGGGCACCGACCACGCGTCGATAGCCACCGAAGCCAAGGTGGTGGCCAAGCTCAAGGCCGAGGGCATCGACAAGGCGAGCCTTACGCGCGAGGAGTTCCTCGCCCACGCATGGGAGTGGAAAGAGAAGCACGGCGGCATAATACTCAAACAATTGCGCAAACTGGGCGCATCGTGCGACTGGGACCGCACCTGCTTCACGATGGACGAAGCCCGCACCGAGGGCGTGATAAAGGTATTCGTCGACCTCTACAACAAGGGCAAGATATACCGCGGCGTGCGCATGGTGCACTGGGATCCCTCGGCCAAGACCGCGCTGTCGGACGAGGAGGTGATATACAAGGAGTCGCAGGGCAAGCTCTACTACCTGCGCTACAAGATCGAGGGCAGCGACCGCTGCCTGATAGTGGCCACCACCCGCCCCGAGACGATTTTGGGCGACACGGCCGTGTGCCTCAACCCCAATGACGAGCGTTACAAGGACATTCCCGCCGACGCACGCGTGACTGTGCCTTTGGTAGGCCGCTCCATACCCGTCATCCGCGACGAATACGTCGACATAGAGTTCGGTACGGGCGCACTGAAAGTAACCCCCGCGCACGACGTGAACGACTACATGCTCGGGGAAAAATACAATCTCGAGACCATCGACATATTCAACGACGACGGCACGATCAACGACAAAGTGGGCATGTACGCGGGTATGGACCGCTTCGAGTGCCGCAAGGTGATCGAAGGCGATTTACAGGCCGCAGGACTCATGGAGAAGGTGGAGCCCTACACCAACAACGTAGGCTACTCGGAGCGTACGGGCACCGCCATCGAACCCAAGCTCTCGATGCAGTGGTTCCTCTCGATGAAGGAACTCGCCGCCCCCGCCGCCAAAGCCGTGGCCGAGGACATCATAAAGTTCATCCCCGCCAAATACAAGAACACCTACCGCTACTGGATGGACAACATCAAGGACTGGTGCATATCGCGTCAGTTGTGGTGGGGTCAGCGCATTCCGGCCTACTATCTGCCAAAAGGCGGGTACGTGGTGGCCGAGACGGCCGACGAGGCGCTGGAGCTGGCACGCGCCAAGGCCGGCGATCCGTCGCTCACGCTCGCCGATCTGCGTCAGGACGAGGATGTGCTCGACACATGGTTCAGTTCGTGGCTGTGGCCCATATCGGTATTCGACGGCATCCGCAACCCCGACAACGACGAGATAAAATATTACTATCCCACCGCCGACCTCATCACGGGTCCCGACATCATATTCTTCTGGGTGGCACGCATGATTATGGCGGGTTACGAATATCGCGGTGAAAAGCCTTTCGGCAACGTATATTTCACGGGCATCGTGCGCGACAAGCTGGGACGCAAAATGTCGAAGCAGCTCGGCAACTCGCCCGATCCGCTTGACCTGATAGCCAAGTACGGCGCCGACGGAATGCGCGTGGCGATGATGCTCTCGTCGTCGGCCGGCAACGACGTGATGTTCGACGAGGCTCTGTGCGAGCAGGGCCGCAACTTCGGAAACAAGATATGGAACGCCTACCGCCTCGTGAACGGCTGGAGAGTCGATGCGCAGCTCGCGCAGAGCGACAACGACCGCCTCGCCGTCGAGTGGTTCGGCCATACGCTGGCCGAAGCCGTGGCGGATATCGACGAGTGTTTTGCGTCGTACCGCATATCGGAGGCGTTCATGCGCATATACAAACTCTTCTGGGACGACTTCAGCGGCTGGTACCTCGAAATGGTGAAGCCCGCTTACGGATCGCCCACCGATGCGGCGACAATGGAGTCCACCCGCCGCTACTTCGATCTGCTCATGCGTCTCGTGCACCCTTTCATGCCCTTCGTGACGGAGGAGATATGGCAGGATCTGGCACCCCGCTCGGCAGGCGAATCGATCATGTTCGCCGCATGGCCTGCGCTCGACGCGGCCGACAAGGCACTGCTCGCCCGTTTCGAACTGGTGAAAGAGGTCGTGACAGCCATCCGCGCCGCCCGCAAGCAGAAGAACATTCCGCAGAAGCAGGCACTCGCGCTCAATGTGGTCGTCGACGAGAACTACCCTGCCGCCTATGCACCCGTGATAGCCAAGATGGGCAATCTGTCGGAAATAACGCCCGCCACGGAGAAGGATCCCACGGCCGCGGCTTTCATCGTAAAGACCACGCAATACTTCATCCCGATGGGCGACAGCATAGACCGCGAGGCCGAGACCAAGAAACTCTCGGACGAACTCGCCTACCTCGAAGGGTTCCTCGCCAGCGTGATGAAGAAGCTCTCGAACGAACGGTTCGTCAATTCGGCCCCCGAGAAGGTGGTGGCCAACGAACGCGCCAAGAAGGCCGACGCCGAGGCCAAGATAGCTGCCATAAAGGAGCAATTGCAGGCATTGAAATAGTCATCGGCGATGGCGGCCCGTCGATGCGGGCCGCCATCGCCATGTTCATGCGATTCGACGTCGGCGGCGAATCGGCACGGACATCTTTACGATTTTTATGGCACAAGTAACCATATATACCGACGGGTCGGCCCTCGGGAACCCGGGCCCGGGAGGATACGGAATCGTGCTCCTGTCGGGACCGCACCGCAAGGAGCTGTCGGCAGGCTACCGCCTGACGACCAACAACCGAATGGAGTTGATGGCCGTATGCGTGGCGTTGGAGACTCTGAAATTCGACGGATGCGACGTCACCGTATACTCCGATTCGAAATACGTAGTCGACGCAGTAAACCAACGGTGGGTCTTCGGATGGGAGAAGAAGGGATTCGCAGGCAAAAAAAACCCCGATCTGTGGATGAGATTTCTGAAAATATATCGCCGCCACGGAGTGCGTTTCGTGTGGGTGAAAGGCCACGCTTCGACTGCGGAGAACAATCGCTGCGACCAACTCGCCGTCGCGGCGGCCAACGGACCGCGACTGGCGGAAGACACGGGATACATGCCTTGACACGATTATGAAACTGACATTTTTAGGCACGGGAACATCGCAGGGAGTACCTGTCATAGGATGCAAGTGCGAGGTATGCACGTCGTCCGATCCGCGCGACCGCAGACTGCGCACGTCGGCGATGGCGGAGACGCGCGGACGTCGTCTGCTCATCGACGCGGGACCCGATTTCCGTTACCAAATGCTGCGGGCGGGAGTGAGCCGCGTGGACGCCATACTGCTTACGCACGAACACAAGGACCACATAGGCGGGCTGGACGACGTGCGGGCACTGAACTTCGTCGACTACCCCGTCATACGGCCCGTAGACATATACGCCACGGCGCGCACGGCGGCCTGCGTCCGCAAGGATTTCGACTATGCGTTCGTCGAGGACAAGTACAGGGGCGTACCCGAAATACGCCTGCACGAGATAGACCCCTCGCAACCCTTCACTGCGGGAGGCGTGGAAGTAGTGCCCATACGCGGCAAGCACTCCGAACGTTTCGACGTGACGGGATACCGCATCGGGGCGCTCGCATACATGACCGATTTCAAGACGCTGCCGCACGGCGAAGCGGAGAAGTTGAAAGGCGTCGACACGCTGGTAGTGAACGCCCTGCGCTTCGCGCCGCACTATTCGCACTTCAATGTCGACGAGGCTGTGGCGCTCATCCGCGAAGTGAAGCCGCGGCAGGCGTATCTCACCCACATATCGCACGACATGGGATTGCATGCGCTCGCATCGCTCGAACTGCCCGAGGGCGTCAGCCTCGGATACGACACACAGAGCATAGAGACAAACGATTAACGAACAACGATATGAAAAACTGTTTAAAAAACAAAACGGTGGTCATCACGGGAGCGTCGTCGGGCATAGGCGAGGCCATGGCCCGCGAATATGCCGCCGCAGGGGCGCGCGTGGTACTCGGTGCGCGCAACGGCGACAAACTAGCGGCTCTGTGCGCACGGATAGAGGCGGAAGGAGGTCGAGCGGCATGGCGCGCGACCGACGTGACCAAGGCTGAGGATTGCAAGATACTGATAGATACGGCAGTCGAGCGATTCGGCGGCGTGGACACGATGATCTGCAATGCGGGCATCTCAATGCGTGCGCTGTTCGACGATCTCGACCTGAGCGTGTTGCACCGCCTGATGGACGTCAACTTCTGGGGCACCGTCTACTGCACGAAATACGCCCTGCCGTGGCTGCAAAAATCGCACGGTTCGCTGGTAGGCATATCGTCGGTGGCAGGCATACACGGCTTGCCCGGACGCACGGGATACTCGGCTTCGAAATTCGCCATGACGGGCTTTCTGGAGACCATCCGCATAGAAAACCTGAAAAAAGGGGTACACGTAATGGTGGCATGTCCGGGATTCACGGCGTCGAACGTACGGTTCTCGGCCCTCACGGCCGACGGGTCGCAGCAGGGAGCCACGCCTCGCAAGGAGGAGAAGATGATGACACCCGAAGAGGTGGCGCGCATAGTCGAGCGGGGCATAGCACGCCGCAAGCGGCTGTGTCTGATGGAGATCGAAGGTCGAGCCACGCACTTCGTGAAGAAATTCGCCCCCGCACTCGTCGACAGACTGTTCTACTACGTCATGTCGAAAGAGCCCGATTCGCCTTTCAAATAACAGACATTACGACTTACGATGCCCCGACCGATTGCGTACTATCGGTCGGGGTTTGCTTTTACGGCATCGAAGAACGCGATACCCGAATTTTTGTTATCTTTGCGATAATGGAACCCAAGAACAACAAACCTATAATAGGTGAGAATCTTCTCTACTTCATGGTGTGGGCAATGGCCATCCTCGTTCCCATACTCAACTCGAAAATGATGTCGGAGGAGCACGTTTATTTGGTGAACATATTCACGGCATGGAGCAAACTGCTGCCCTATTTCGTCATATTCCTGATAAACAACTCGCTGCTCGCACCGAAATTGCTGCTGCGCAAACATTACGCGTCCTATCTGGCCGCATCGATCGCCATGCTGGCGGTGATATTCTATGCACTGGAGTATTATCAGGAGAGCATCAGTCTGTCGCCCGTGGCGGGCACGGGTCCCTACATCGTCCACGGACGCGCCTCGTTCACCGATCTCACGTGGTACTGGAACGCATTGCTGGGCATATTCCTGCTCGGCGCCAACAGCGGCATAAAATACATGTTCAAATCGATGAAAGACGAACAGAAGATGGTCGCACTGGAGCGTCAGAGCCTTCAGGCTGAGATGGATTATCTGAAATACCAGATCAATCCCCACTTCTTCATGAATACGCTCAACAACATACATGCCCTGATAGACATCGACGCCGAGGCGGCCAAAGAGACCGTAATCGAACTGTCGAAGATGATGCGTTACGTGCTCTACGATTCGGAACTCGCCGAGACCAGCATAGCCAAGGACATACGCTTCGTGCAGAACTACATAAGCCTGATGAAGATACGCTACACGAGCGATATCGATATCCGACTCGACGTGCAGGCTCCGCTGCCTGCCGATGCCAAAATCCCGCCGCTGCTGCTAATCGTGTTCGTCGAGAACGCATTCAAGCACGGGGTGAGCTACAACAAACCGTCGTTCGTACACATAGCGTTGAAATGCGAAAACGGACGTGCCGTATGCGAAGTACGCAATTCACGACACGCCTCGGCGAGCCGCAAGACGGGCGGCAGCGGCATGGGGCTCGAAAACGCGCGCAAACGTCTGGATCTGCTGTTCGGCGACGACTACGAATTGCAGATCGACGACAGCCGCGACGACGAATACGGAGTGAAACTGACAATACCGATAAAGCAATGATAAAATACATCGCCATAGACGACGAACCTCTGGCTCTGCGACAGATACGAAGCTATGCGGACCGCATACCCGAATTGGAGCCGATAGCGCTGTGCAGCAATGCGGCCGAGGCGCAGAAACTGCTCGACGAACGGCAGGTCGATCTGCTGTTCGCGGACATCAACATGCCCGACCTGAACGGAGTGGATTTCGTGCGCGGATTGCAGAACCCTCCGATGGTGATCTTCACCACCGCCTATTCGGAATACGCGGTGGAGAGTTTCCGCCTCGACGCGGTGGATTATCTGCTCAAGCCCTTCGGATTCGACGACTTCAGCCGTGCGGTGGGCAAGGCCCGCTCGCTGTCGGAGCTGATGAAACTGCGCGACGCCAAGGAAGCCAAAGATGCCAAGGATGCCGCGACGGCGGAGAGCGAACCCTCGGGCAACGAGACGGCGAGCAGCGAATACATATCGGTAAAGGCGGGATACAAGGTGTCGCTCGTGAAATACGCCGACATAATATACATGGAGAGCGTGGGCGAATACGTGCGGATGCACTTGACGGGAGGATCGGCCGTAACGACTCTGTTCCGACTGAAAAACATGGAGAGCGCCCTGCCTGCGGGCCGATTCATGCGCGTACACCGCTCCTACATAGTCAATCTGGCGCATGTGGCGGGCTATGCGCGCGGACGCGTATATCTCGACAACGAGGAGTACGTTCCCCTGAGCGTCAACTACCGCGACGCATTCCGCGAATATATCGAGAGCATGCACCCGGGACAGTCGTACGCAGGATAGCCGTCAGCCTTCCGCCGCCGCGTCGAGACGCGGAAAGGCTTCGAGTGAACGGTAGCCTTCGGACGTGCGTTCGAAACAGAAGTGACGCAGCCCGTTGGTCAGAATAACGTAACGGGCCCCCACGACGGCGTTGTAACGCGTCGCCTGCTCGAACACACCGCGGGTCACGGCGATGTCGGGAGCCTTGCACTCAGCCAAAGCCAACGGACGCGCCGAGGAGTCCAGCACCACCACGTCGGCACGTTGCGAAGTGGAGTTGATACCCACGGGATACTCCTCGACTATCGAACGCAACGAGGCGCCGCAGTCGGAGATCAGAAACTCCACCAGATGCCGCCTGACCCACTCCTCGGGAGTGAGCACCACGAACATCGAGCGCACGCGGTCGAACACGAGCGTTCGGCCGTTGCGTTCCACGGCTCGCAGATTTATGGGCGGAAATTTGAGTTTCGGGGTGGAAATCATCGTATGAATAAAATTTTTTATACCTTTACAGCTACAAATATACTAAAAATATGAAACGGTTTCTGTCGATCATATCTCTCTTTTTCCTTTCGGCCGCATCCGTAACGGCTCAGGAATACGACTCTCCCGAATACGTGTCGCTCGGGCGCGAACTGCCCCGCACCAAGACCGTCGCCTACCCCACCGCCGAGGAGGCGCAGGCACTGGGAGCAGGAGCAGCGGCATCGAAATATCTGCGTCCCGTAACGGGCTGGACTCGCACCGAGGAGGCCGACGCAGTGGTTTTCACCTCGAAATACGTCATTCCGTTCATGTGGCTCAGCCGTCAGGCCATACTCTACGTCGACGAGGCGTCGGGAGCATACGAAGTTCTGGTGAACGGAAAAAAAGTGGGATATTCGTCGGATGCGTTCGTCCCCGCGGAATTTAACGTTACAAAAGCCTCGAAAGAGGATGTGAACACGGTGTCGATACGTATTCTGAAAGACCATTGGAGCCGCCGCATGGAGGATTTCGCCGAAAATCGCGAACCGCGCGTGGGCGAGGTCTACGTGATGTCGCAACCCATGATACGCGTACGCGACGTGGTGCACAACACCAATGTCGATCTCAAAAGCGAGTTCGCCACGGTGGAGGTGGGTCTGGTGGTCAAGACCGAGTCGCTCAATCCCAAAACGGCGCGCATACACTACGAACTGATCGCCCCCGACACCACGGTCGTCACGCACGGCTACAAGGATGTAACGCTCGGAATGCACGGCGAGGACACGGTGAAATTCATGGCTCGCATCCCCTATGTGCTCACATGGTGCGCCGACATGCCGGTACGCTATCGTCTCAACGTAAAGACGCAGATAGAGGGCCGTTTCGCCGAGTATCAGTCGCACATGATAGGGTTCCGCACGGTGGAGACCGACGATAACGGAGATTTCATGATAAACGGCATAAAGACCGAGCTGTTCTACCGCGATTTCGATCCGCAGACCATCACCGACAAGGACATAATAGCCGCGCGAGTACTCAAATACAACGCCGTCCGCTTCCGAATGGGCGCCGTGCCTCAGAACGTATATCGCATGTGCGATTCGCTGGGCATGTACGTCATAGCGCAGGTACCGATAAATACGAACAAAAGCGGATCGTCGCGCCGCCGCGGAGGCAATCCGAGCAACGATCCCGCATGGAAAGCCGCCTACCTCGACCGCGCGGAGACGACGTACCGCACCACACGCGGTCAGGCGTGCGTAATAGGTTACATCATGGCAGAAGACTCTTCGAACGGAATAAATCTCTACGAGGCCTATTTGCGACTTAAAGCGCTGGAACGCAGACGTCCCGTACTCTACATCGAGGCAGGCGGAGAGTGGAACAGCGATTGACGCGACAAAAAAAACGAAAAAAAGTTGCGAAAAAATTTGCAGGAATAAAAAAAGTGCCTTAAATTTGCACTCGCAATCAGATAGATTGAATGCCTCTTTAGCTCAGTTGGTAGAGCACGACACTCTTAATGTTGGGGTCCAGGGTTCGAGCCCCTG
>CAUDHE010000093.1 GCA_958449275.1 uncultured Alistipes sp.
CGCATCCGCCCTTAATCCGAAATCGTTCCTGCCGCGGGATCGGCTGACGCGTGTGTATTCTGTAAGCAATGCCGAGCGAGACTCCTTCCGAGAGTTTTTTCAACAAGCATTTTATTATTTTTTTGTTTTTCTCTTTATTAAAATAAATGAATAATAATATAAATAATAGCTGTTGAAAGTGTCGATATCTTCGGTGAGGATTATTTGTCGACAATATGAAGAGGTGATTGACGATTTGTTGTCAATATTTTTTCGATTAGTTAAAACCTATGAAATCAACATTATAGGCTGTGTATGCCCCTCGCCGAGTCGCCGGTTATGAAAAATGTGTCGAAAATGTTTTGAACATATCGACACATTTTATTTATTAAATTCCACCCCCGATTTTCGGTTGATAACCCGTGTGACAAGTTTCGATAAAAATCGGAATGTAAATTCATGATTTCATAACCATAGCTGATTATCACGAGTTTGCTTTTTCGACGATTTCGACATTCGAAAAGTTGTCATACGTTATTGTTGTTTTTTCATCAGCGTTTTCAACACTTTTCAACCATGTTGTCGACAATGCGGGCGGCGACTCGGCGATAGTATTTCCCGACTTCGGAATCTGCCGCGGCCGAGGGATGACCCTGCTCTGCCCCCTCCATTATGGATTGCACTATGGGGATGTCGCCCAGGAACGGCACTGCGGCTTGCTCGGCATATGCGCGTGCGCCTCCGTGTCCGAATATGTAGTAGCGGTTGTCGGGCAGCTCAGCGGGGGTGAACCATGCCATGTTCTCGATCACTCCGAGTACGGGAACATTCACCTGACTGTGGCGGAACATCTCGACGCCGCGCACCACGTCGGCCACGGCAACCTGCTGAGGGGTGGATACTATCACCGCGCCGTCGAGACGAATCTCGGATATGATGGTAAGGTGTATGTCGCCCGTTCCCGGAGGCATGTCGATGAGCAGAAAATCGAGTTCGCCCCACAGCGTTTGGTGCAGCAGCTGTTTCAAAGCATTGGTGGCCATCGCGCCGCGCCACATCAGAGCGTCGTCGGGGCGGATGAAAAAGCCTATCGACATAAGCTCGATGTCCATGCTTCGGGCGGGTACTATGTAGTCCAGACCATCCTGTCGGACGGCGTCGGGCACGCAGCCTTCGAGTGCGAACATCTTGGGTTGCGACGGACCGTAGATATCGGCGTCGAGGATCCCGACGCGATAACCCATGTCGCGCAGCGTGACGGCGAGATTGGCTGTGACGGTCGATTTGCCCACGCCGCCCTTACCCGAGGCGACTGCTATGATCTTGCCGACGCTCTTTGTCGTGCTTTCGCGTTGCGGAACCTGCTTTTTGGGTGCCGCCTCCTTTATTGCCACGGTCGCCGTCGCCTCGGGAAAATGTTCGGCGAGAGCTTGTTCGACTTGTGTTTTTATACGCGCCGCGAAGGGATCTCGCGCCTTGGGGAAGCGCAGTACGACCGTGATTTTTTCGTCGGCCGCGCTCACCGAATCAACCATTCCGCTCTCGACCAGATCGTGTCCCGTTTCGGGATGCGATATGCGTGCGAGTACGGCTCTTATTTCATTCTCCATCGTTTATATATTTAATCGTTACGTATCGCAAAATTAAATCCGACGGACGTCTGTCCGCAGCCCGTGAAAGTGTGTGATCGCGGTTTTCTTGAGTTTGCATACAGACGCAAATTTACATCTTAATTATTAATTATGGGGATTTGACGTTTGTATTTGGCGTCGATATCGTTATTTTTGTATCGAACCGAATAATGACTTTTCATATGAAAAAACTTCTTTTGTTTTCCGTCGCGGTCGTTATGCTCTTTTCGGCTTTCGACGCGGCGGCGCAACGCGGCGATGACGATGCCCGCGCGGCAGCCGCGGCATGGTTGCGCAACATGAGCCGCGTGGAGCATTGTACCCTCCGCAGCGATGTGCTCGGAACCGAACGCAGCTACACGGTATACCTGCCTGCGGGGTACGATGCCGATCCGTCGCGCAGCTATCCCGTTCTCTATCTGTTGCACGGTATGAACGACGTCGATCGCAGCTGGTACGACCGCGGACATGTCAAGGATGTCATGGATCAACTGACGGCCTCGGGCGAGGTTTGTCCGATGATTATCGTCACTCCCGATGCGGGCGGCAGTGTGGCCGAGGGTAAATGGAACGGCTATTTCGACATGGAGGGCTGGCCCTACGAGAAGTTTTTCTTCGAGGAGTTCGTGCCTGCCGTCGAGACTAAGTTTCGCATAAAGGCCGACAAGGAACATCGCGCCGTAGCGGGGTTGTCGATGGGCGGAGGAGGTTGTACGAGTTATGCCCAGCGTCATCCCGAGATGTTTTGCGCCTGCTATGCCATGAGTGCGTTGATGCACCTGCCCGAAGCCGATGCGGCTAAGATGAAGGCGGGCGACAAGACAGCTCTGCTGACCGATGCGGTGCATCGTCTCAGTTGCGTGGAGTATGTACGTGCGGCCGACGACGAGGTGAAGAACGCTCTGCGGTCGGTGGCGTGGTTCGTCGATTGCGGCGACGACGATTTTCTGTTCGACTGCAACATCGATTTCGTGCGGGCCATGCGTGCGGCATGGATTCCGTGCCAGCTTCGCGTGCGCGACGGCGGACACACGTGGGAGTACTGGCATTCGGCTCTCTACACGGCACTGCCTTTCTTTTCGCGTCAGTTCGGGCGATAATCGCCGGCTCTTTCCGTACGGCGTCGCTTCTGCGGCGCCTTTTTCTTTTTTTACCTCGGATACTACCGCTCGGCAAAATGCGGGCAGGTTTGCTTTTGCCCTCGCTTACTCGTATCTTTGCACAAACAATTCCGAAAAATGGTACGTTACTATAACGACTCGTGCACATACCGTCTGCCCGACAAACGGCGAACCTCCGAATGGTTGCGTCGCGTGGCCGAGGAGGAGGGCTACGTGTTGGGCGATGTGAATTACATATTCTGCTCGGCCGAGCGGTTGCTGGAGATGAACCGTCAATTCCTCGGACACGATTATTTCACCGACGTGATAACGTTCGATTACAGCGATCGAAAGGGGACCCGCACGGTGAGCGGCGACATATTCATCGACGTGGAGACCGTAGCCGACAACGCCCGAATCTACGGTGCCACGAGGACCGCCGAGATGCGTCGCGTGGTGGTGCACGGCGTGTTGCATCTGTGCGGACAGAAAGACAAGACTCCGCGCGCCGAACGGCAGATGCACCGCAAGGAGGACAAGTATTTATCGATGTTCCAATGATTGATAATCAGACCAATACCCTGCGTGAGACAAACTGCTACGACGTGATTGTCGTGGGCGCGGGACATGCGGGATGCGAGGCGGCTTCGGCTGCTGCGCGCATGGGTTCGCGTACGTTGTTGCTTACGATGGACATGACCAAGATGGCCGCCATGTCGTGCAATCCTGCCATAGGAGGCGTGGCGAAAGGACAGATAGTGCGCGAAATCGACGCTTTGGGAGGCCGTACGGCGCTCATAACCGACCGTTCGACCATTCAGTTCCGTATGCTCAACCGATCGAAAGGAGCGGCTATGTGGAGCCCGCGCGCGCAATGCGACAAGGAACTTTTTTCGCGTTTGTGGCGTAAAGAGCTGGAAAATACCCCGAATCTGTATATTTGGCAGGATGCTGCCGTCGAGCTGCTTTTCGCGCCTGCCGACAAACCCGATTCGCGTCCGCGCGTTTCGGGCCTCCGTACGCGTATGGGTGTGGAATTTACGGCCCGTGCGGTGGTGCTGACCGGCGGAACTTTTCTGGGCGGTCTGATGCACTGCGGCGAGTGTCATGCCGAAGGCGGCAGGGCGGGAGATGCGGCATCGGCGGGAATAACCGAATCGCTTACGGCAATGGGATTCGAGTCGGGTCGTATGAAGACAGGTACTCCTGCACGCATCGACGGTCGTACGATAGATTTTTCGGTTATGGAGATGCAGGCGGGCGACGACCGACCGTCTAAATTTTCTTTTTCTGCTGATACAGAGAGTGTTAAAGAGCAGTTGCCGTGTTATTTGGTCTACACATCGCCCGAAGTTCATGCCATATTGCGCAGCGGTTTCGACCGTTCGCCGCTTTTTAACGGCACCATACACGGCATAGGACCCCGTTACTGTCCCAGTATCGAAGACAAGTTGCGTACGTTTGCCGACAAGGATCGTCACCAACTGTTTCTCGAACCCGAAGGACGTGATACTAACGAGTTTTATATCAATGGGTTCTCGTCGTCGTTGCCTTACGAGATACAGATCGAAGCGCTGCATCGCATTCGCGGGCTGGAGAATGCGCATGTCTACCGTCCCGGGTATGCCATCGAATACGATTATTTTCCGCCGACACAGCTCATGCACTCTTTGGAGACCAAACTCGTAGAAAATCTCTATTTTGCTGGTCAGGTAAACGGTACTACGGGGTATGAAGAGGCTGCGGCGCAGGGTCTGATGGCGGGAATCAACGCCCATCGCAAACTGAACGGCGACGAACCGTTGGTGTTGCGGCGCGACGAAGCCTACATAGGGGTATTGATCGACGATCTGGTGACCAAGGGCGTCGATGAACCGTATCGTATGTTTACGTCACGTGCCGAGTATAGAATTTTGTTGCGTCAGGATAATGCCGATCTGCGTTTGACCCCGATAGGGTATGAAAACGGGTTGATAGACGAGCGGCAATGGCAATTTTTCGTCAGAAAAAAAACGCTCGTAGAATTGCTTATTTCCTATGCGCACGAGCAGAGTATCAAAATATCGGAAATTGAGAGCTATTTGAAACGACACGATTTGGAGCCTATGACGCAGGGGCGAAAGCTATATTCGCTCATTTCACGCAATGAATTTACATTGTCGGGACTTGTCGATGAATTGCCGCGACTGCGTAGCTTCGTCGAGGAGAATGGCATAACCGAAGATGTGATCGAGCAGGTGGAGATTCAAATCAAATATAAAGGTTATATCGAACGTGAAAAATTGCTGGCTGAAAAGTTGCATAGATTGGAAAATATTGCAATTCCACGTAATTTCGATTTTAATTCTATAAATGCTTTGACTATCGAGGCGCGGCAAAAATTAACCAAAATCCGCCCGCAGACGATAGGGCAGGCGTCGAGGATCCCCGGAGTCTCTCCAGCCGACATAAACGTTCTGCTTATCAAATTCGGACGATAGGGCGGAGTGCTCCACGTGGAACATATTTTCGTCGCATGCTGTTCGCCATCAGTAGAGGAAGTAAGCGAGTGTGAAGCGAGTTGCAATTCGCCGCATGGGAGGTAGTGATTACAAAGCAATATCGATATATTAAAGATGAAAAAGTAAGGCTGCTTTTGGATCAAATCCGACAAGCAGCCTTATTTATTAATATTTCAACAGTTTCATTCCTCGACTACTACACACCAGCCGTATTTATCCTCGCGGCGACCGTATTGTATATCCTGTAATTGGGTGTATAGCTCGAGTGAATATTTCCCCACTTCTTTGCCGTAGGTTACCATTTTGCCGGTGTCGAGATCGTAGATGGATTCGATAGGGGAGATGACGGCCGCAGTGCCGCATGCACCGGCTTCGTCGAACTTTTCCAACTCCTCGACAGGTATATGACGCTCCTCGATCTTAAGTCCCATATCCTCTGCGAGTTGACGCAGGCTTTTGTTGGTGATCGACGGCAGTATAGATGGCGATTTCGGGGTTACATACAATCCGTCGCGGATGCCGAAGAAGTTAGCAGCGCCGCACTCCTCTATGTATTTGTGCTCGGCTGCATCGAGGTACATCACGTTAGAATAACCCAAGTCGTGTGCTTTTTCACCCGAAAGAATACTCGACGCATAGTTTCCGCCCGCTTTGATATCGCCTGTTCCACGTGGAGCAGCACGGTCCTGCTCGCGGTCTATAACCACCTTTATGGGCTTCATGCCGCCTTTGAAGTAGGGGCCTACGGGCGAGCAGAAGATGATTAGCATGGCTTCATGCGAGGCTTTGACGCCCAATCCTATCTTCGTGCCGAAAATGACGGGTCGCAGATAGAGCGATGCGCCCGACTCGTAGGGCGGAACGAATCGGATGTTGCGCTTCACAACCTCGTAGCAAGCCGAGGTGAACATCTCGACTGATGGTTCGGGCAGGCATAGTTTGCGAGCCGAAGCCTGCATGCGTTTGGCATTTTCGTCCATACGGAATATGCGTACCTTGCCGTCTATGCCTCGAAAAGCCTTCAGACCTTCGAAAGCTTCCAATCCGTAGTGCAGGCAGGTGGTCGACATGTGCATGTTGATATATTCGTCGGAGGTAATCTCCATCTCGCTCCACTTGCCGTCCTTGTAATGGTAGCGGGCATTGAAATCCGTCTTCACGTAATCGAAGCCGAGATTGTTCCAATCGATTTTTTCCATAATCTTATGCTTTTTGGAATAGCCTTTATTTCTTTAAATTTTATCTTCGGCGGCTGTGTGAGTCGCAAAGGGCAGGCCGGGCCGCCGAAGATACACCGTCGCGCGATGCGAATAAATTATCCTACTGTCGAGCCGTTGTTGACCTTGTTTTCGGGTCCCAATAGCACCAATTTTCCCGTGGCGTCCTCGGCCATGAGTATCATGCCGTTCGACGTTATGCCCTTCAGTTCGCGCGGAGCGAGGTTCACCAACACCGGCACCTGACGGCCTATCAGCTCGTCGGGTGTGAAATATTCGGCTATTCCCGACACTATCGTGCGCTTATCGATGCCGGTGTCGACCGTCAGTTTCAACAATTTTTTTGTCTTTGCCACCTTTTCGGCTGCGAGGATGGTCGAAACGCGGATGTCCATCTTTCCGAAGTCGTCGAACACTATTTCGTCTTTCTGAGCCGTTACGTGCGAAGCGGCTTCGGCGGCGGCGTTGGCGGCCTTTATGTCGGCCAACTTCTTTAGTTGCGCTTCTATCGCTTCGTCCTCTATCTTTTCGAATAGCAACGCGGGTTCTCCTATCGCATGGTCTGCCGCAACTAACGACATAGACCCCAGATCATCCCACGATAATTTACTTAAGTTCAGTATCTTAAGTATTTTTTCGGCCGAGAACGGCATGAACGGCTCTATGGCTACCGTGATGTTGGCCGTTATCTGCAACGCTATGTTCAGAATGGTTTTCACGCGCTCGGGGTCGCTCTTGACGACCTTCCACGGCTCGGTGTCGGCCAGATACTTGTTGCCTATTCGTGCGAAATTCATGGCATCTTTCAATGCTTCGCGGAAACGATAGTTCTCGATGTTCGATTCGAGCGACGCCTTTATGCCGCCGAGCTCGGTTATCGTTTCGCGGTCGTATTCCGTAAGCTCGCCGCATGCGGGTACCGTGCCGTCGTAATATTTCTTGGTCAGAACCAGCGCGCGGTTGACGAAATTACCCAGAATGGCCACCAGTTCGTTGTTGTTGCGTGCCTGAAAATCGCGCCACGTGAAGTCGTTATCCTTGGTTTCGGGGGCGTTGGCACACAAAACGTAGCGCAGCACGTCCTCCTTGCCGGGGAACTCGTCCAGATACTCGTGCAGCCATACGGCCCAGTTGCGCGAGGTCGATATCTTGTCGCCTTCCAGATTGAGGAACTCGTTGGCTGGCACGTTCTCGGGCAGAATATAGTCGCCGTGCGCCTTCAGCATCGAAGGGAACACTATGCAGTGGAACACTATGTTGTCCTTGCCGATGAAGTGCACCATCTTGGTGTCGGCGTCTTTCCAATACTTCTCCCAGTCGGGCGTAAGATCTTTTGTAGCAGATATATAACCTATCGGCGCGTCGAACCACACATATAGTACTTTGCCCTCGGCGCCCTCCACGGGTACGGGAATGCCCCAATCGAGGTCGCGGCTCACGGCGCGGGGCTGGAGGCCCAGATCGAGCCAGCTCTTGCACTGCCCGTAAACGTTGCTTTTCCACTCTTTGTGTCCCTCCAGGATCCATTCGCGGAGGAATCCTTCGTATCGGTCCAGCGGCAGATACCAGTGCTTCGTTTCGCGTTTTACGGGTATCGCTCCCGACACGGCGCTGTGAGGTTCTATCAATTCATCGGGCGAGAGAGTCGAACCGCACTTTTCGCACTGATCGCCGTAAGCGCGGTCGTTGCCGCAACGGGGGCATGTGCCCACTATGTAGCGGTCGGCGAGGAATGTTCCCGCCTCCTCGTCGTAATACTGCATCGAGGTGCGCTCTATGAACTTGCCCTCGTCGTATAGCTTGCGGAAGAAATCCGAGGCCGTCACGCGGTGTGTGGGCGACGAAGTACGCGAATATATGTCGAATGCGATTCCGAGACGACGGAACGAATCCTTTATTATTTCGTGATAGCGGTCGACCACCGCTTGCGGCGACACTCCCTCCTTGCGGGCCTTGATTGTTATGGGCACTCCGTGTTCGTCGCTGCCGCACACCGACACCACGTCGCGGCCGCGCATGCGCAGGTAACGCGTGTAGATGTCAGACGGAATGTAAACACCCGCCAAATGGCCTATGTGTACAGGGCCGTTAGCGTAGGGCAGAGCCGATGTGATGAGATATCGTTTGAACTCTTTTGCCATAAATGAAGTTATGAGTTATATGTATACACACTATACGTACGCGTCATATGACCGTACTTTTGATCGTTATTTTGTCTCAAAAGTACAACATTTTATCGCCAAACGAAAAATTTTTCGGAAATAAAAGTATTCCGCATGCGTCATGCCGCCTCGCTGTAAGGCTGTTCGCCGTTCGCCGACTTCTGAGTATGCGAG
>CAUDHE010000094.1 GCA_958449275.1 uncultured Alistipes sp.
TATTCGGGACCGAAGCCCTCTATCCCCGGCACGGCGCCCAGACCGCCCGTGATGTGCATCTTCTTGTCCACTATGTCGTGCCAGATCGACTCCAAGGCGGGCATCAGCGTCGAATCGCCCGTTGCGGCCGCCACATCGGCCATCGCCGCATACATGTAGGCGGCGCGCACGGCATGTCCCACCGCCTCGCGTTGCTCGCGCACGGGCAGATGCTGCTGCGCATATTCGGGCGCCATGACACCGCGCCCCTCGGGACGGAACGTCACGCCGCGAATGTCGATGAACCGCTTCGCCATGTCGAGATAGAGCGAATCGCCCGTCACGCGGAACAGCTTCACCAACGCAAGCTGCAACTCCTGATGCCCGGGTGCCTGATTCACCGGCTTGCCGTCGTTGTAGGCGGGATCGCCCTCGAAGAAGACCCGAAATATATGCCGCGCGTTTTTCTCCGCCACGTCGAGCCACTTGCGTTTGCCCGTGGCCTGATAGTAGGCCGCCGCACCCTCGTACATGTGTCCCATGTCGTAGAGTTCATGGCTGTGCAGCACCCAAGAATAGGGTTTGTCGCCCATGCCTCCGCCGCCGAACGGGTCGCATCCCTGGTTCTTCGCCACGCCCGTTATATGCGACTCGTAAAGATAACCGTCCTCCTGCTGCGCTTCGGCTATGATGTCGATTATGTCGTCCATGCGGCGCTCCAACTCCGCATCGGGTTCCACGGCCAGCAGATAGGCCGCCCCCTCCATCACCTTATAAAGATCGGACGATATGTATCGGTGTACGAACGGCAGTTCGCACTTCTCGCCCCGCAGAAAAGCACCCGTACGGCGCAGATTCTCCACCGCAGGCTTCGTCTTGTCCAAAGCGAAAGGCACCAGCGTACGTTTCTGCGTGCGCAGACGCGGAAGCCAAAAATCATCCTCCAGCGTCACTCGGTTGAACGGCACCTGAATCAGCGCGCCGTCGTTATCGCCCGCGGCGCCGCTGCCGAAGCAGCCGCAGAAAGCGACCACGACCGCCGCGCAAACCGTAATACGTAAAAAGCATATTTTCATGTTCGAATCATTTGCTGACTTTACAAAGGTATGAAATAATAGTTTATCGACAAAACCGCCTAATTGTCGCTCGATATCGAAAATTTTGACTATCTTTCGGAAACCGAACACGAACATGGAAATAGAGGAGCTGCAACGTCGGGTCGACGAATGGATCCGCAACGTGGGAGTACGCTACTTCAGCGAACTGACCAACATGGCCGTTCTCACCGAAGAGGTCGGAGAATTGGCTCGGGTAATGGCCCGCCGCTACGGCGACCAGTCGTTCAAAACGGGCGAGAAAGACGATCTTGCCGACGAAATGGCCGATGTGCTGTGGGTTCTGGTGTGTCTGGCCAACCAAACGGGCGTGGATCTGACGGCAGCCGTAGAGGCCAATTTCGCCAAGAAGAGCGCACGCGACGGCGAGCGTCACAAGAATAACCCTAAACTCGCCGACAAAGGGAAATAATCAGATTCACTTTTCATTCTTTTCCGGGCGCTCACGTTTGGGGAACCATCCTTTCTCGACTCTTTTGCGCTGTTCGAACAGCTCGCCGATAGACCAGAACGACGACGCCCCCCACACGGCCAACAGCGTGGAAACCATCACGTCTTCGATCATCAGCGATGCCGCGATGCTCACTGCGCCCGAGAGCGCGAAAACCCACCATATCCGCACGCCGAACCAATATTCGCCTTTGATTACCAGCGGATGAAAAATCCCGATTATAAGAAATGTGGCTACGCCTATTATAAGCCCCGTAAAATACATGCCTGAATTTTTTTACAAATATACGTAAAATACATAAATCGTGCTTGCGTGAACACCGCAATGACAAAGATTTTATATCTTTGCATGATTTTCATGTCGAATAATAACGAAAAAACATAACGCCGATGTTCGAAAACTTAACCGACAAACTTGAACGATCGTTCAAAGTACTGAAAGGCGAAGGCCGCATCACCGAAATAAATGTCGCCGAGACGTTGAAAGAGATTCGCCGAGCGCTGATCGATGCCGACGTAAACTACAAGGTGGCCAAGACTTTCACCGATGAGGTGAAACAGAAAGCTTTGGGTCAGAACGTACTGAATGCCGTGAAACCCGGGCAGATGATGACCAAGATCGTGCGCGACGAACTGGCACGGCTCATGGGAGGCACGGCTGCCGACATAAAACTGGAGGGCACGCCCGCCGTCATACTCATCGCAGGTCTGCAAGGTTCGGGTAAGACAACATTTTCGGGCAAACTGGCCTCGCTGCTCAAGAGCAAGAAAGGCCGTCAGGTACTGCTCGTGGCGGGTGACGTATACCGTCCCGCCGCAATCGATCAGTTGAAAGTGCTCGGCGGACAGATCGGCGTGGAGGTCTACACCGAGGAGGGCAACAGCGATCCCGTGGCGATCGCGCAGAACGCAATCAAATATGCCCGCGAGAAGTCGTACAATGTGGTCATTGTCGACACGGCGGGACGTTTGGCTGTCGACGAGGCGATGATGCGTGAGATCACGGCCATAAAGGCTGCCGTGAAGCCGAGCGAGACTCTCTTCGTGGTGGATGCCATGACGGGACAGGATGCCGTGAACACAGCCAAGGAGTTCAACGACCGTCTCGATTTCGACGGCGTGGTGCTCACCAAGCTCGACGGCGACACGCGCGGCGGTGCCGCCATATCGATCCGTTCGGTTGTGAACAAACCGCTGAAGTTCATTTCGAGCGGCGAGAAGATGGACGCGCTGCAAGTGTTCCACCCCGAACGTATGGCCGACCGAATATTGGGCATGGGCGACGTGGTGTCGCTCGTGGAACGCGCACAGGAGCAATACGACGAGGAGGCTGCACGACGTCTGAAGAAGAAGATCGTAAAGAACAAATTCGATTTCAATGACTTCATCGACCAGATCAACCAGATAAAGAAGATGGGTAATCTGAAGGACATAGCATCGATGATCCCGGGCATGGGCAAAATGCTCAAGAATATCGACATTCCCGACGACGCCTTCAAACAGACCGAAGCCATAATAGGTTCGATGACTCCCGCAGAGCGCGAGAACCCCGAGATCATCAACGCCCGTCGCCGCGAACGCATAGCCAAAGGAAGCGGAACGACCTTGGCCGACGTTAATCGTCTGATGAAACAATTCGAGGAGACGCGCAAGATGATGAAGATGGTCGCGGGCGGCAACATGAAAATGCCCAAAATGCCGCGCGGATTCCGCAGATAAGCCATCGACACGACCGCATGAAAAATCCCGTCCTACAAACCTCGGACGGGATTTTTCATACGATCAAAGCCGCTTCGCCTTTCCGGAAAACGACTCGGCATCTACGGCTATAACAGCCGTACGCGCGAACGATTTTTCGATATATTTCTCGCCTGTCGTCGCATACTCGGCCGAATATTTAGCAACGATAAGCCTCAATGCGCGTCGCCGCTCGTCGTCGGAGTGAACAATGCGGGCACGTCCGCATACCATCGCCGATTCGTAAGCGGCGGTGAACTTTTCAGGCTGCACGCGAGTCTCGCCCACCACGCAGAACGTTACGCGGGCATCGTGCTCCAAGATTCGCATCTTTCGGCCTTCGGGTGCGCAATGGATGTATATGGTGTCGTCCGCCATAGCATAATTCAGCGGAACGCCGTACCCGCCTTCGGCGGAAGCCATCGACAGAAAACCGTATCCGCCCGTGCGAAGCAACTCCCGCGCCTCGTCTTCCGACAACAGACGATCCTGCCGACGCACCGACTCGTTATCGTAAATCATGGTCACAGCAACCTTTTTTTAGAGGGTATCACCACGAAATCCTTCAAATAGAAAGGCTCGAAATAGGCTATGTCTTCGGTTTCGCCCGCCGAGAAACGCTGTTGCGCCAATCGAGCCAGACCGCGCGCCGACGGCACCACATTGACGTAAACGGCATCCGACAGCATCTCGCGACACTTCGCCGCACCGTTGCCGAATATCACCAGCGGACGCGCTCCGCGCACCTCGGCGAAACTTGTCTCCGTGACGATCTCGGCCGCAACTTCGGACAATGGTCGTCCCGCCGAATCGTACAGACGTGTATAGACCTCCATACGTCGCGCGTCGACCATCGGACACAACGACGCTTCGTCCCAGCACTCCGCATCGATTATTCCCGCCTCGTGGTCCTCGATAGCCACCTCGGCCAGAGCGTCGAGCGATCCCACGGCCACGAGAGGAATCCCCAATCCGTAGCACAACCCCTTGGCGAACGACACTCCGATGCGCAGACCCGTATATGATCCGGGACCTTTGCCGACAGCCACCGCATCCAACTCGTCGGGAGCCACACCCGTCTCGCGCAGAAGTTCGTCGACGAACACGGCGACCTTTTTCGCATGGTCGCGCCCCTCGTCGCTCTCGCGCAGCGACACGGTCTCGCCGTCGCGCGCTATGCCCACCGAACAGATGTCGGTGCCCGTTTCTATACAAAGAATCAATGACATAACAATAACTTTTTCATTACAATCACTACACAATCCTTCGAGATCGCCATGCGATCTCGGCAGTTTGCCGCCGCCCCACGCGGCGGACTGCTTTAGCACTCGCGCCGCCGTCGGCGAACAGCCCTCTAAATCAACCCGTAATGCTCCAATGCGAGCGCCACTCCGTCGTGATCCACATCCGCAGTGACGTAATCGGCCACTGCCTTCAGTTCGTCGCACGCATTGCCCATAGCCACACCTGCCGCCGCATCGCGTACGATGGGTATGTCGTTGCCGCCGTCGCCGAACGCCATCGCTTCGGCCATCGTAAGACCGTAGAACTCCATGACCTTGCGTGCTCCCGCCGACTTGTCCACACCGCGCATATTGATATCCATGAATATGTCGACCCAACGCGTACCCACGCATTCGGGCAGTTCGGCCATTATGACCCGCTCGAGATCCTCGCCCACGTAAGGGCACATCTGCAATACGGGTTCCGACTCGGCTATACGCTTCAGATCGGCCACCGCGGGCGTTATGTGTATCATGTCTATTATGCTCTGCACCCGATCGGTTATGCGGTCGATGTATATGTCGTCGTGAGTCATCAGCTCCGCCTGAAATCCGTACCTCTCCTCCAAAGCGAACACCCTGTCCAGAGTCTCGCGGGGAAACGAACGTTCGAAAATCTTTCGGCCGTCGGAGGTGACGCAATAACCGCCGTTCACCGTAACGTATCCGTCGACCTCGATGTCGCTCACAACTTCGGTATGGCGCAACAGACGCCCCGTGGATATGAATACCTTCACTCCGCGCTCGCGCAGACGTTCTATCGCCCGCCGCGCCGATTCGGGAACCGAATGCGAAGCGAAGCTGACCAGAGTGCCGTCTATGTCGAAGAATACCGCTTTTATCTTGTCGTTCATAATTATAGTAAGTTCCCTTCGATATTTATCTTCGTCGACTGCGGGTGTCGCACCGAAAGTGCAAGCCGCCGAAGATAGCACCGCACAGCGGTGCGAAACCCAAAAAATTACCGCGACGCGCCTCGTTCCGCGTTACTTATACCGTTTCATCGCCTTGTCCATCTCGCGCTTGGCATCGTTCTCCTTCAGATACTCGCGCTTGTCGTAGGCCTTACGGCCGCGGGCCAGCCCCACGACCACCTTGGCATATCCCTTCTCGCTGATGAACAGTCGCAGCCCCACCATAGTGAGTCCGCGATCCTGCAACGACCGCTGCAATTTGTTCAACTCCTTGCGCTGCAACAACAGTTTGCGGTCGCGCTTGGGCGCGTGGTTGTTACACGTGCCCCAACCGTACTCGGCCACGTTCATGCCGCGTATCCACAGCTCGCCTTTGTCGAAATAACAGTAACAATCGGTGAGCGAAGCCTTGCCCAGACGTATCGACTTTATCTCGGTGCCGACCAGCACCACGCCCGCGACATACTCCTCGAGAATTTCGTAATCGAACGTCGCACGCTTGTTGCGTATGTTTATATTCTTATAATCGGCCATATCTATTGTTCTCGTAATCCTGTTTCGTTATTTCCGCATCCGTTCGTGGCATCGTTTTTGCAACTTTTCGGCACGGGTAGGACCGGATAAAGGTAACTAATTCTTTTATCTTTGATATGTTTTACTACACATCTTTCTGTTTATTTTCTGTTTGCACACGGTATGCGCAGCGATGCGTGTACGCCTCCGGCTCCTACCCTTTTTTTCTAATCGAGACTTTCACGATATCGGGTATGTCATCTCGCTATCGAACGCATACTGCTTGCGGCCGACGGCCGCATATACTGTTGCCCCCCTTTCTGTAAAGGGGGCTTCGGTCGCTACGCTCCGAAAACAATCATACGCTTATCTCCCGCCTACGACCGTATCCATAAAGGGTTTCGGTCGCCGCGTTACAAAATCAACCGCTGACTCTGCTTGGCGATGGCCAGTTTCACCTGATTGAGTTTCGAGAGCTGCATAAGGCATTCCGCCTGCTCCTCGTCGCTCAGCGTCTCGTCCTTCAGCCGTTCGCGCTGTCGGTCTATCATGCGCTCCACCACCTTCGAACGATAGAGCATTATGGCCTTGGGTACCCCGACGGCCAGCATTTCGCTCTCGCTCTCGACGTGCACGTCCTTGCGCCGCCATATCTCGCTCGGGACATAGTTGTCGTCCGATGTCAGCAGATCGACCGCCATATTGCACACCTCGGGGTCGGGGTGGTTGACGAACACCTGCGCGGGCACCTCGACACCAGGTCCCAATTCGCGCCACTTGTCGCGGTAGACCGTCAGTATGCGGTCGTAGATCGGATTGGTGAACGATATGGCGTCGGCTTCGAGATTGCCGAAAATCTCGTCGGCTATATTTATTTCCACTGCATTGCGCCCCTCCATGACCTCGAAACACTTGTGTCCCGATTTCAACAGATATTTCACTATCTCGCGCTCCAGCGCATCGATGCTGCTGCCCGCGGCGGCGGGTTTGGTGAGATCGCGCTCGGGCGCGGTATCCGTCGGAACCTGCGTCTGTTCGCGACGCATGGCGGCCTGTTGGCGGCGGATAAACTCGCCCGCCTCGCGATCTCCCGCCTGCGTGGCCCGCTTGCGCGCCACCTCGGCCACGAGTACCCCCTCGTCGACGTCCATTATGCGGGAGCACTCCTTGATAAATACCGCACGCTGTATGGAGTCGGGGATCTGCACGATGGAACGAACCATGTCGCCTATCACCTCCGAACGTTTTATGGGATCGGATCCCGCCTCACGCAACATCAGCTTGGCCTTGAACGTCAGGAAGTCCTCCTCGTGCTCGCGAATGTAGGCGTGCACCCGATCGGCAGTATGCGCTCGGGCGAACGAATCGGGATCGTGTTCGGGCGGCAACAGCACCACGCGCACGTTCATACCCTCCTTCAGAATCATGTCGATTCCGCGCAGAGAGGCGTGTATACCCGCCGAATCACCGTCGTAAATCACCGTTATGTTGCGCGTAAAGCGGTGCAGCAAACGTATCTGGTCGGTCGTAAGCGAAGTACCCGACGAGGCCACCACATTCTCCACGCCCGACTGGTGCATCGAGATCACGTCGGTGTATCCCTCCACCATAATGGCGAAATCCTGCTGCTGAATGGCTTTCTTGGCAAAATACAGACCGTAAAGCTCACGTTTCTTGCTGTATATCTCGCTCTCGGGCGAATTTTGATACTTCGCTACCGATTTGTCGGTACGCAGGGTACGGCCGCCGAACGCCACCACGCGCCCCGATATGTTATGCACGGGGAACATCACGCGGTCGCGGAAACGGTCGTACAGACGTCCGTCGCTCTCGCGCTTGATGGCAAGGCCCGTCGACACCAGAAACTCCTCCTTGTACCCCGCCGCCAATGCAGCCTGCACCAGAGCGTCGCCCCGTGCCGAACAAAATCCGAGGCCGAATTTGCGGATCGTAGCTTCGGAAAAACCTCGTTTTTGCGAAAAATAGCTGAGGCCCACGCTTTTGCCCTCGGGATTGCCCGTGAGATATTTGGCGAAATATTCCGACGCCCAGCCGTTGAGAGCGAACATGCTTTCGCGGTCGTTGTTGCGCCGCACGTCCTCCTCGGTCATGGCGCGCTCCTCGACCTCGATGCCGTAACGCTTGGCTACCATGCGCAGCGCCTCGGGATAGCTGATGCTCTCGTGCTCCATGACGAAAGTAACGGCATTGCCGCCCTTGCCGCAGCCGAAGCACTTGAACACCCCTTTCGACGGCGACACTACGAACGACGGTGTCTTTTCGTTGTGAAACGGACAGCACGCCTGATAGTTCACACCCTTTTTCTTGAGCGTGACATAGTCGCCGACAATATCCACGATATTGGCGGCCGCGTAAATTCTGTCTATGGTGGCGCGATCGATCATACACGAAAACAATCGGACAAAGTTAGCAAATATTCCCCAAATAATAAATCGACCTGCGGGGAAACGCAAAAAGGAGTTTTACGGAATACGTTTCGTAAAACTCCTTTCGCCGAAAGCCGCTTCGGACCGATCGGCCTATTTACGTATGTTGGGCTCCTCGAGTCGGTATCCGTACCTCTTGTCGGCAGCCTTCAGCAGGAAAGCTACCGCGAGCGAGAGCAAGGCGATGACGCTGAAAGTGATTTCGGGCAGCGTATAGTCGTAAATATTGGCCCCGCCTTCGTTGCCTGCTATGCAATAGGTGTCGAGAATCCAG